>NZ_JBNKYW010000121.1:0-77667 GCF_050301095.1 Roseibium sp. | reverse complement strand
GATGTTCTTGATCGCCGCTGTCGCGATCGTGGTCCTGGGCCAGAGCGCGTTCACCGCAATGCCCTTGGAGCGCAGCTCCCCGGCGAGACCCAGCACCACCAGGCTCATGCCGTATTTGGCGATGGAATAGGGCGTGAACGGCGCGAACCATTTTTCCTGCATGTCGAGCGGCGGCGACAGCATTAGGATATGGGGATTGTCCGCGTTCTTCAGATGCTCGATCGCATGCTTGGAACAGGCCAGCGTGCCGCGCGTGTTGATCTGGTGCATCAGGTCGAAACGCTTCATGTCGGTCTGCTGGACCGGTGTCAGCTGAATGGCACTGGCGTTGTTGACCAGGATGTCCAGACCGCCGAAATGCGCCGCCGTCCTGTCGATGGCGTCCTTGACGGCTTCATCGTCGCGGACGTCGAGCAGCACCGGCAGCGCCTTGCCGCCGGCTGCCTCGATTTCCTCCGCGGCGGTATAGATCGTGCCTTCCAGCTTCGGATGCGGTTCCGCGGTCTTGGCGGCTACGGCGATATTGGCGCCGTCTTGTGCCGCCCGCAGCGCGATCGCCTTGCCGATGCCCCGCGAGGCTCCGGTGATGAACAGGGTTTTGCCCTTCAGGGACATGGTTGTTACTCCTCCTGATAACCGTCTCCAAGGCAACCGTTGGTTTCGCAGGTCGCTCGCGGACACAAGTTCCGATTTTGCTTGTCATCCCGGTTTGCCGCGCATGCGGCAAGACCGGGATCCAGTACTCTCTGGCGCCGCCCCTCCGGGCTCGGTCGACTTGATCGGTTACTGGGTCCCTGCCTTCGCAGGGAAGACAACATTTCCAACATCGCTTCTTCCGCCCACGGGGAGGTCAGCGAGTATTTTCTTCAAGCCTTCTTCTTCGACATGAAGGCCTGAAACGCCGCGATCGTTTCCGGGGCGCTCAACCGGCTAGCGAAGATCCGGATTTCTTCCTCCACCCGCTCAAAGAGCGCTTCCGTGTCTCCCTGCAGAAGTTTTCTAGAGAGGGCCATCGCTTCTGTCGGCTTTGCGGCGATTTCCCTGGCGCAGGCAAGCGCGGCGGCATCGACATCACCTTCGACAACTTCGTTGACGAGACCCGCCCGCAAGGCTTTTTCGGCGGAAAAGGCATTGCCGAGACACAGCAGTTCAAAAGCCCTGGCATGGCCCAGGAGCTGCGGACCGAGCAGGCTGGAACCGGCCTCCGGCACCAGACCCAGATCCACGAAGGGCGAGCGGATCAGGGCGCGTGGGCTCGCGAACACCATGTCGCAATGCATGAGCAAGGTGGTTCCGACACCAATGGCGATGCCGTCGATGGACGCCACCAGCGGTTTTTCGTTGCGCACCAGCGCCCGCAGGAAACGCACCACGGGAGTTTCCGTCATGCCGGACTTGCCCGCATATTGCAGGAAATCGCCGATGTCATTGCCCGCCGTGAAGACCTCCGGCTGCCCGCAGATCAGACTGCAACGGATGTCCGGATCCGTATTGCCGCGCTCAAGCGCCTCGGCCAGATCCGTGTACATGGCCCCCGTCAGGGCGTTCTTCTTGTCCGGCCGGTCCAGTCGCAGGATCTGGACGCCGTCTTGCCGTGTAATGCGGATCATGTCTGTCTCCGGTCAGGCGTTACAGGCGCGTCAGGCAATCTGGGCTTCGGCGTCGAACGCCTGGATGGAAGCAGCGGACAGGAGAATGTCCGACTTCAGTCCAGCGGTCTCGCCGAGTGTCGTCTCGCAGAAGTTACGCGCCAGCAGCGTGCGTTCGGCCAGCTTCGGCGCAGGTTCATCCATCGACCGCAGCGCGCCCTTGGCCAGCAGGGCGCCGCCAAGCGTCAGTCCGGCGAGACGCAGATAGGGCGTTGCCCCGGAAAGTGCGTCGGCGACCCGGCCCTCGGCCTGCGCTGTCAGCATGTAGTCCGTTGCGTCCCCAAGGTCCTTGATGCTCGCCGCAAGACGCTCAGCCGTTGCACCGAATTCAGGCCTGTTGGACGCGGCAACAGCCTCGGCAATCTCCATCAGTTCGCCAAGAAAGCCTCTGATGTGCTCCCCTCCGGAAAGCGGCAGCTTGCGCATGACCAGATCGATCGACTGGATGCCGTTGGTGCCTTCGTAGATCGGGGCGATGCGCGCATCGCGCAGATGCTGGGCGGCTCCCGTTTCCTCGATGAAGCCCATGCCTCCGTGGATCTGGATGCCAAGCGAGGCCACTTCAACGCCAAAGTCGGTCGACAGGGCCTTGGCGATCGGCGTCAACAGGCTGGCCCGTTCGCTCCAGAAGGTTTTCCCGTCTGCATCTTCGGCCAGTTTGGACATGTCGATGGCATGGGCGCAGGCGTAGCAGATCGCCCGTGCCACCTGGGTGCGAGACTTCATGGCGAGCAGCATGCGCTTGATGTCCGGGTGCCGGGCAATCGGACTCATGCCCTCGCCCGTATCTCCCGGGGCCTTGCCCTGCCTGCGCTCCACGGCGTAGGCGAGTGCGTGCTGATAGGCGCGCTCGGCGACTCCCAGCCCCTGGATACCGACCGCGAGCCTGGCGTTGTTCATCATGGTGAACATGCAGGCCAGTCCCCGGTTTTCCTCACCGATCAGCCAGCCCTTCGCACCGCCCTGGTCGCCGTAGACCATGGTGCAGGTCGGAGAGCCGTGAATGCCCATCTTGTGCTCGACACCGGCAACCTTGACGTCGTTGCGCTCACCGAGCGAGCCGTCGTCATTGACCAGGAACTTGGGCACCAGGAACAGAGAAATGCCCCGGGTTCCCGCCGGCGCGTCCGGCAGGCGCGCCAGGACCATATGGATGATGTTGTCGGTCAGATCGTGGTCACCATAGGTGATGAAGATCTTCTGGCCGAAGATACGGTAGGTACCGTCCTCGTTCCTCTCTGCCCTGGCCTTCAAAGCATTGAGATCCGAGCCCGCCTGCGGCTCGGTCAGGTTCATGGTACCCATCCACTCGCCTGAGACGAGTTTCTCCAGGTATTTGGCCTTGAGCTCTTCGGAGGCGTGTTTTTCCATTGCCTCGACGGCGCCGATGGTCAGGGTCGGACCGATGGCAAACGCCATGGAACCGGAATTCCACATTTCCAGTGCGGCGGCGGACAACATCACCGGCAGCCCCTGCCCGCCGGATTCCGGATCGGCCGTCAGGCCGTTCCAGCCACCTTCGATCCAGGCATGATAGGCCTCGCGCCAACCCGGTGGCGTGGAAACCGCGCCGCCCTCAAGCGGCGTACCGTGTTTGTCGGCGACCGAGTTGAGCGGTGCGATTTCCTCCGCCGCGAACCGTCCCGCCTCGGTCAGGATCGCATCCACCAGATCGTCGCCGAGTTCGGCGTGGCGGTCGCTTTTCTGCAGATCGGCAAGGCCACAGACCTGTTTCAGAGTGAAGGCAATCTCGTCGACTGGGGCACGATACATAAAGGTCCTCCCGGAAAACACCTGCCGGCAGCCGGCAAATGGCGGTTTTCGCTGTTCTGAGCTTGACGGAAGCGGGGCTTGTCCGCAAAAGGCGCTATCGACAGCGGTTTGACAGGACAATAGCCTTGTTGACGTTAACGTCAACCCGTATCGCAGCGGCAGGTCATAGTCTTTTTGGTCAATCCGCATCCCGGAGACCTGAAGAGATCTGCAGTATGCAGCGTTGGACGCTCGACATCGATACGCCGGACTGGCAGTCCGCTCCTGAAGCGGAAACGGCCTGCACTGCCTTGCTGAACGGTGAACTGGTGGCCGTGCCGACGGAGACCGTTTACGGGCTGGCGGCGGATGCGACCAATGGCAAGGCCTGCGCAAAGATCTTCCAGGCCAAGGGGCGGCCGCAGTTCAATCCGCTGATTTCTCATGTGTCTTCCCTCGAGGCCGCACGGGAACACGGTGTGTTCGACGCTCAGGCGCTGACCCTGGCCGAGGCATTCTGGCCGGGTCCGCTGACGCTTGTGGTTCCGAAGAAAAAATCGTCACCTATCTCCGACCTGGCAACGGCAGGTCTTGAAACGGTTGCCCTGCGCGTTCCCGCCGGGCCGGTGATGCGGTTTCTTGCCGACCGGACGGGACGCCCGCTTGCTGCCCCAAGCGCCAACCTCTCCGGCAGGATCAGTCCGACCCGGGCGGAGGATGTGATTGCCGATCTCGGCTCGTCCCTCAGCGTCGTCATTGATGCAGGTCCCTGTGCGGTCGGTGTGGAATCCTCAATTGTCGGCCTGATCGACGGCCCCCCCCGTCTTCTGCGTCCCGGAGGCCTTCCGCGCGAGGAAATCGAAAAGATACTCGGACGGCCGCTGCAGAACGCTTCCCCGGACATGGCGCCCGAAGCCCCGGCGGCACCTGGCATGCTGACATCGCATTACGCGCCGGACGCGAAGATGATACTGAATGCGCACGAAGCTTCCCCGGAAGACGGCCTTCTGTCCTTCGGTCCCGATCCGCTGCCGGGGGCAGCATCGGCCCGTGCGGAAGTCAACCTGAGCCCGACGGGCGATTTGGCGGAAGCCGCCGCCAATCTCTTTCAGGCCATGCGCACCCTCGACGCCAGCGGCGTCACCACCATCCGGGTCCAGTTTATCCCCAGCTTTGGCCTTGGCGAGGCCATCAACGACCGGTTACGCCGCGCTGCAGCACCGCGCGGCTGACAGCAGGCGCCGCGGTCCCTTGCGATTCCTTTCGGAAAGGAACCGTCGCACCTCAAAAGACCGGTTCCGCCTGATTTTCAAAAAGCCTTAAAATCCAGCAACTCGCGCGCGGATGTTACAGCACAAGCCGAACTCGCATTCACCTAAAGTTAAGTTGCAATACATCCAAGCTTACACTCAGAAAGGAAAATGCTTTTGCACTGCACAGTGCCGCGGTAGTTAAGCAATTCATACAATAGAAAGCGGAAATCTCCGCCGATTTGCAAACTTATCAACACCATGACCATAATGAATAATGGTAAAAAGCTCGCAATTCGCACTCTGAATCAGTTAAGTTAATTCTCAGATTAGAGATGCAGCGGACCTCCCCTCGGGCATCGCGGTGCTCGCACCTCACAACAGGCCGGTCAGACATACCGGCCTTCTTTTTGTCTTCATGCTCCCCCGGCAACCCGTTTTCACTTGTAAACCTATCGCCAATTGACAGCGCTGCCGGGCACCGGTCTGATGGCGCCCAATAGAATTTGTCAAAATAAATCTTCCGGAAACGCCCTCAGTGTCCACGCTTCTTCTTCACCACTCCGCCTATCTCGATCACCTGACGCCGGTCGGTCATCCCGAGCGCCCCGACCGGATCAGGGCAATCGACCGGATACTCGAACATGAGAAATTCCAGCCTGTTGTGCGGGACCTGGCGCCTGTCGGAGCGCTTGAAGACATCGCCCGGGCCCATCCCATGAGCTATGTGGACCAGTTGCACCGTCTCGCGCCGAAAGAGGGAACCGCCAGGGTGGATGCCGACACCACCATGTCGCCGGGCACCTGGGAAGCGGCCCTGCGTGCCGTGGGCGGGGCCTGCCGGGCCGTCGACGAGGTGTTGGCAAAGAAGGTGAACAACGCGTTTTCGGCCTCGCGCCCCCCCGGCCATCACGCGGAAAAGGAGCGGGCCATGGGCTTCTGCTTCTTCAACAATGCCGCCATTGCTGCGCGCTACGCCCAGGCTGTTCATGGCCTCGGCCGGGTCGCCATCGTCGACTTCGACGTGCATCACGGCAACGGCACACAGGACATCTTCTGGGACGACCCTAACGTGATGTACTGCTCCACGCACCAGATGCCGCTTTATCCGGGTTCCGGCGCAGCCTCCGAGACTGGAGAGGCCAACACCATCGTCAACGTTCCGCTGGCGCCGGGAGAAGACGGCACCGGCTTCAAGGAAGCATTCGATGCCATCATCCTGCCCCGGCTGGACGACTATGCTCCGGAACTCGTCATCATCTCTGCCGGCTTTGACGCACACGCCAGGGATCCGCTTGGCGGACTCAACCTGGTCGAGGCGGATTTCGCATGGGCAACCCGAATGCTGATGGACGTCGCCGACCGTCACAGCAACGGCCACCTGATCTCCGTCCTGGAAGGCGGCTACGACCTGGAGGGGCTCGCCCGCTCCGTCGCGGCCCATGTCATGACCCTGATGACCGGCTGACCCGAACCTGGCAATGCTCCAAAACCACGGGGATCATCTGGACATTCTTCAAATCAAACCTTGACCTTGGCCGCTCGGCCCGCAAGGTTCCCACAAAGACAGGGACACAGTTTTTGACACGGGGACCGTACCGATGACCGAAGCCGCCAACGACATTTCCGGCCTTTCCTTCGAAGAGGCACTCAAGCAGCTGGAAACGATCGTACGGGAACTGGAGCAGGGCAACGTCCCGCTTGAGCGCAGCATCGACATGTACGAACGCGGCGATGCCCTGCGCAAACACTGCGACACGCTGCTCAAGTCCGCGGAAGCCAAGGTCGAAAAGATCCAGCTTGGGCAAAACGGCGAAGCCACGGGCACCGGCGACCTGGACCCGCAATAATCCGCTCCGCAGCCATGCGGGCCGGTCGGTTTCTGCAGCCCCCTTCCGGACCGGCTCCTCACGGCGTGGCGGGTGGCCATAGTCCGCAGCTCCCTGCCCTGCCGCCGCACGGATGACTTGCGGAAATTTTCAGGATGGCCTGCACATGGCCTGCAAATTCTTCCCCCAATCTTCATCACATGCAATTCCGATTGCACACCCGCGCCGGCAGGGCCAAATTGGCGCATTCCACTGACGCGATTTGCGCCCTATATCCGGTTGGTGTATGCCTGCCCGCCATGTCCAAAATTGTGGAGCCGTCTCAAGAGTGACTTCCAAACCTCACACACCATTGCTCGACAGGGTCAACTCGCCGGCAGAATTGCGCGCGCTTGGGGAAGGCGACCTGCGGCAGCTTGCCGACGAATTGCGCAGCGAGACCATCGATGCCGTGTCGATCACGGGAGGTCATCTCGGTGCGGGGCTTGGCGTGGTCGAGCTCACGGTTGCGCTCCACTACGTCTTCAACACGCCGGACGACAAGATCATCTGGGATGTCGGCCACCAGTGTTATCCGCACAAGATCCTGACCGAACGCCGTGACCGCATCCGCACGCTCCGCCAGGGCAATGGTCTCTCGGGCTTCACCAAGCGGGCTGAAAGCATCTACGACCCGTTCGGCACGGCGCATTCCTCCACATCGATTTCCGCCGGCCTCGGCATGGCCGCAGGCCGCGATCTCAAGGACGGTGACAACAATGTGATCGCCGTCATCGGCGACGGCGCCATGTCCGCCGGCATGGCCTACGAGGCGATGAACAACGCCGGCCATCTGGGTTCCAGGCTGATTGTCATCCTGAACGACAACGACATGTCCATCGCCCCGCCGGTCGGTGCGATGTCAGCCTATCTTGCCAAGCTGGTTTCCGGCCCGACCTATCAGACCCTGCGGGACGCGGCCAAGAACTTCGCCAAGAACCTGCCGAAGCCCGTCTTTGAAAAAGCCGCCCGTGCGGAAGAATACGCTCGCGGTTTCTGGACCGGCGGCACCCTGTTCGAAGAGCTCGGCTTCTACTATGTCGGCCCGGTGGACGGCCACAATCTGGAGCATCTGCTGCCGGTCCTGAAGAATGTCCGCGACACCCACCATGGCCCGGTCCTGATCCACGCGGTCACCCAGAAGGGCAAGGGCTACGCCCCTGCGGAGGGCGCCAGGGACAAGTATCACGGCGTTGCCAAGTTCGACGTGGTCACGGGCAAGCAGTCCAAGCCGAAGGCCAATGCGCCGTCCTATACCAACGTCTTCGCCACCTCCCTGATCCGGGAAGCGGAAGAGGACGACAAGGTGGTCGCGATCACCGCGGCCATGCCGGACGGCACCGGCCTGGACCTCTTCGGCGAGGCCTTTCCGAAGCGGACGTTCGACGTCGGCATCGCGGAACAGCATGCGGTTACCTTTGCCGCCGGCCTTGCCACCGAGGGCTTCAAGCCTTTTGCCGCACTTTATTCGACATTCCTTCAGCGCGCCTACGACCAGGTGATCCACGACGTGGCGATCCAGAGCCTGCCGGTCCGTTTTCCGATTGACCGCGCCGGACTGGTCGGTGCCGACGGGCCGACCCACGCGGGCGCCTTCGACACGGCTTTCCTGAGCTGCCTGCCGGGCTTCGTGGTGATGGCGGCCGCAGACGAGGTGGAACTGCGCCACATGGTGGCAACCGCCGTCGCCTACGACGAAGGTCCGATTTCCTTCCGCTATCCGCGTGGTGAAGGCGTCGGCCTGGATCTGCCCGAACGGGGCACCGTGCTTGAAATCGGCAAGGGCCTGATCCGCCGCGAAGGCACCAAGGTAGCGCTTCTGAGCTTCGGCGCACGCATGAGTGAATGCCTGATGGCCGCTGACGAACTGGACGCCGCAGGCCTCCCGACCACGGTTGCGGACGCCCGTTTCGCCAAACCGCTCGACATGGACCTTATCCGCCGCCTTGCCCGCGAGCACGAGGTGCTCGTCACCATCGAGGAAGGCTCCGCCGGCGGTTTCGGCAGCCATGTTCTGACAAGGCTCGCCGAAGAAGGACTTCTCGACAATGGTCTGAAGGTCCGTACGCTTGTGCTGCCGGACGTCTATATCGACCAGGACAAGCCGGACGCCATGTACGCAGCGGCCGGACTGAACTGCGACGGCATCCTGAAGACTGTGTTCACTGCCCTTGGCACCGAGACCCTGAGTTCGTCCCAACGCGCCTGAGCTGGCGCCGCACAGGCGGCAACGGGGCGACACCCGGGAACACGCCTCCGACATCGTTTGGGGAGCGCCCTGAAAGGGCGTTGACACGACCAGCCATAACTGGAAAGGCTGATTGCAGGATCAGACGCGCCGGTTCCGACCGGCGCTTTTGTTTTATTGCCGCGCTGCCCGGAGACTGCAATGGCTCAGACGCTTCTTTCCGTGTCCGCCCTGTTGATGTCTGTTGCCCTCCTGATTTTCGGGCACGGGCTGCAGACCACGCTCCTGCCGTTGGCAGCAGACAGATTCTATTTCACCGACTTCGAGATCGGTGCCATTTCCTCCGCCTATTTCTTCGGCATGGTGCTCGGCTGCCTCGGCGCGCCCCTCGTGATCATGCGGGCCGGACACATCCGGGCCTTTGCCGCGCTCGTGTCGCTGATGTCCGCCGCCGCGATCCTGCACCCGGTCTTCATTGATCCCTATGCCTGGATGATCATCCGCGTGATTTCCGGTTTCAGCCTCGCCGGTTTCTACATGATCGTGGAAAGCTGGCTCAACGAAAGCGCATCGAACGAGAACCGCGGCACGGTCATGTCGTTCTACATCGTCATCCTGTTCGCGGCCCTGATGGCCGGACAGGTTTCGACCGCGACGATGAACATTGCGGATTTCATGCCCTTCGCGGTCGCCTCGGTCATGGTCAGCCTGGCGGTGATGCCCGTTTCCCTGACGACCTCGACACAGCCCGCGCCGATTACGCTGGTCCGGTTCCGGCCCGTCCAGCTCTACAAGAACTCGCCCGCCGCCTTTATCGGCGTGCTCTTTGTCGGGACCTCGCAAGGCGCCCTCCTGACACTGGCCTCTCTCTATGGCTCCCAGATCGGCCTCTCGACGAAACAGGCCGCCTTCTACGCCGCGGCCTTCGTTCTGGGCGGTCTTGTTGCCCAATGGCCTGTCGGCCGGCTGTCGGACAAACTGGACCGGCGCCTGGTGATTGCCGGTCTCGGCACGGCCACGGCGGCCTCATCGCTCCTGATCGTCTTCTTTTCCCCCAGCGATTTTCCGATTGCCTTCGCCAGCGCCGTTCTCGTCGGCATGTTCTCGCAACCGCTTTACGCGATCGCGGTCGCCCATGCCTTCGACCACGCAGCTCCCGAGGAATTCGTCGAGACCTCTTCCGGCATGTTGCTGGCCTACGGGATCGGGTCGATCGGCGGACCGTTGGCCGCCTCCTCGATCATGAGTCACACAGGGCCTTCCGGGCTTTTCATCATGGTGGTTGCCGCCAACGTTCTCATGGTGGCGTTCATCCTGGCGCGTATCATCACGCGTCAGGCACCGACCGCAGCCGAAAAGACCGACTTCGAATACGCATCGACCGCACAGGTCGGTACGGTTATTTCCCCAGAACCTCTGGATGCGGAAGCCGAGGAATTCGTTATCCCGCCCGAGGAATTCCCTGCCTACGAAGACGATATCTACAACTTCGACACCACTCCGGCGGACGACGAAGGCGAAGCGGAGACAGCCGCCCAGAACCGAATCCCGACCGGTGCGGCAGGACCGAAGCAGGAAACCGACGAAAACGCCGACGGCAAGGAAGCGCCTGCAGAACACGGCAAGTCCGACCGGCCGTAGCTGAAACCTTTCCGCACCTGCGCGGTTTCGTCCCTCGACACCGTCCCCGAACAGGCCTATAGCCGACGCATGGCTGCGCGCGTAACAGGACTGCATATGCTTCGGCGGGAGCGGCACCCTCTGGTGGTGCTGACGGCCCTCGCCTTCGCCATGCGTCTCGTCCTGCTTGTTCTGGCCGGAGCCCTGACGCCGGAGGCCGCCTCGGCCGCCGGGCTCGTCAGCCTTTGCCAGCCCTCCAAGCACCTGCAGAGTGCCCCGGCCGGCCAGCATGATCCGCTGGCCTGCCAATGCGGCCCGGTCTGCGCCCACGGCTGCACCCTGGGTCCCTGTCTTGCCGGGGCTGTTTCCAACCCCGATCAGCCTGACCTGCCTACGGAAGACCGTCTTTCCGGGACCGGTCAGGCCACGGTGCATCCGCTTGCCGGCCGCGTGACCGCCATCAGGGGACCGCCTGCCTCCTTGATCTGATTTCACCCACAAAACTCAGACTTCAAGGACACGAAAATGACCCTTTGGAAATCCGTTGCCGCGGCGGCGGCCCTCGCATTTGTCTCCCTTTCCGCTCTTGCCGATGACTACAAGGCCGGCGACCTGACCCTCAACCATCCCTGGACACGGGCAACTCCGCCAAATGCCAAGGCTGGCGGCGGCTTTGTCGAAATCGTCAACAACGGCACCGAGACCGAGCGGCTCATTGCCGTCAGTTCGAACGCCGCGGCCAGAACCGAAATCCATGAAATGGCTGTCACCGACGGCGTCATGACCATGCGTCCGCTGGCAGGCGGCATCGACATTCCCGCGGGCGAAACCGTTTCCTTGCAGCCGGGCGGCCTTCACATCATGTTCATGGGACTGAACGAGCCCTTCAAGGAAGGCACGCGCATTCCCGTCGTTCTGACCTTCGAGAAGGCAGGCGAGGTTTCCGTCGAGCTGGCCGTCGACAAGATGGGGGCGAAGGCTCCGATGGCAGGAAAGATGGGCCATGGCGAGGGTGGCCACGGCAACATGAACAAGAGCAACTAAGACCTACTTTGAAGAGGACGACCCATGTCTGGTTTGAAACTCTTCCGGTACGGGGCCTGGGCGGCGGTTGCCGCCCTGGCCGTCGTCTCCGGATATCTGGTCTATCAACAGACCGCGGGAAACGAAAACTCCGGCGCCCTGATCGAACCGCTCGCGGCCATTGGCGGTTCGTTCGAACTGGTGAATGGTGACGGCGAGACAGTCACCGACCAGACCTTCGCAGGCAAGCCGACCGTCATGTTCTTCGGCTTTACCTTCTGCCCGGAAGTCTGCCCCACGACCCTGTCGGAACTGCAAGGGATGATCGCCGAACTCGGCGACGATGCGGACAAGCTGAACTATGTTTTCGTGACCGTGGACCCCGAACGCGACACCCCGGAAGTGATCCGCGACTATGTCGCGGCCTTCGACGACCACATCGTGCCGCTGACCGGCACGCGTAAGCAGATCGACGCCATGCTCAAGGCTTACCGGGTCTATTCCAAGAAGGTTCCGCTTGACGATGGCGACTACACGATGGACCATCTGGCCGCACTCTACCTCATGAGCGCGGACAACAAATTCGTCGGAACGATCGCTTACAACGAAGACGAGGAAACCGCCCTGAAGAAACTGCGCCGGCTGATCAAGACCGCGCCGGCGTCCTCCTGAGACCCGGGGACAGGCTGCCATGCAGATGCCGCTTTATATCGGATTGGGCCTGGGCGCGACGAGCCTCGTCGCGCTGTCCGCTGTGCTGTGGCTCTATTCCGGTGAACGTGTCTTTGCCGACAGCATGATCGCTGCCATTGCCGGCTGCTTCTGAGACCTGAACCTTCGCGCATGTCCAAGCAACGCCTCGACCAGCACCTCGTCGACACCGGTCACTTTCCAAGTCGCGCAAGAGCACGGGACGCCATCCTGCGCGGCACCGTCACCCTCAATGGTGCCGTCTGCGGCAAGCCCTCCCAGAAAGTCGGACCGGAGGCGGCCATCGCGGTGGAAGACCCCGCAGCGCGATACGTCTCGCGCGCTGCCCTCAAACTGATCGAGGGGCTCGCCCGTTTCGAGGTGGACCCCGCCGGCAAGATCTGTCTTGACATCGGAGCTTCCACCGGCGGCTTCACGCAGGCGCTTCTGGAACGGGGCGCCGCAAGGATCCATGCCATCGATGTCGGACACGACCAGCTCCACGAAAGCCTTCGGCATCATCCGAAGGTGCTGGCCAGCGACGGCCTCAACGCACGCGATCTCACACAGGCGGATCTCGGTGGCGACCGGCCCCAGCTGCTCGTCTCCGATGTCAGCTTCATTTCCCTGAAGCTGGCCCTGCCCCCGGCCCTCGAAATCGCCGCACCCGGCGCGGAAGGCGTCTTTCTGGTCAAACCGCAATTCGAGGCCGGGAAGGACAATATCGGCAAGGGCGGTCTGGTCGATCCTGAAATTGCCGTGCAAACCGCCGGTGACCTGCAGGCCTGGCTCGGCACGGTCCCGGGCTGGCAGTCCGGTGATCTCGTCCCCTCCCCGGTCAAGGGCGGCGACGGCAATTCCGAATGGCTGCTTTACGGCAGGAAAAACGGCTGAGGCCAGACGTACTCTCCCGAATCCCGCGTTAAATGATTAATCCACTCAGCCACTGCTTGCCCCTCAGGCCGGTTGGCGCTATCGCTCGACCATGAGTGAGAGAGAACTGATCATTTCCGAACTGGGCCATCGCGGCGACGGCATTGCCCAGACGGACAACGGCCCTGTCTATGTGGAAGGCGCCCTGCCCGGCGAGACCGTGCGGGCTAACGTCGCCGACGGACGCGCCAAAAATCCGGTCATTGAAACAAGATCTCCGGATCGCATTGCTCCGGTCTGCAGACACTACGAGACCTGCGGCGGCTGCTCGCTGCAGCATCTGGCGCCGGCCCCCTACCTTGCCTGGAAAAGCAGCCTGGTCGAAAAGGCGCTTCGGGACCGGGGAATCGTGGCCACAGTTTCGGACACCGTCTCCGCGACGGAAGGCGGCCGCCGCCGGGCCGTTCTGACTGCGACCCGCGCAGGCCGCCACACGCTGCTCGGTTATCATGAAAAGGCCAGCCACCGGCTGGTCGACATCGCCGAATGCCCGGTGCTGGATCCGGCGATCACAAACGCTCTTCCCGGATTGCGCGCGCTTGCCGGAGAGGTTCTGCCGAAGAAGGGCGAGCTGCGCCTCACCGTGCTTGCAACGACCGCAGGCCTCGACGTCGCCTTCGACAAGGCCGACAAGGGTTACGAGAAAAAGATCGCCGTTCTTTCCCGGAAAGCGGTTGAACTGGATCTCGCCCGGTTGACCGTCAACGGCGAAGTCCTTCTGGAAATCCGCCCGCCTCTACTCGACATGGGCGGCATCGGGATCACCGCCGCTCCCGGCGGCTTCACGCAAGCGACCGCCGCGGCAGAGGAAGCCCTGTCGCGCCTCGTTCTTGCCGGTGTCGGCAAGGCCAGGACCGTCGCGGATCTCTTTTCCGGTGTCGGCACCTTCGCCCTCCGGCTCGCCAGAAGCGCAAACGTTCACGCCGCTGAAGGCGATGCGGCCGCAATCGCCGCCTTCGACAAGGCCCTGCGCAAGCCTCAGGGCCTGAAGAAGGTGACCTTCGAAAGACGCGACCTCAGCCGCCGTCCGCTGGTGCGCGAGGAACTGGAGCCATATGACGCCGTCGTCTTCGACCCGCCGCGCGCCGGCGCCCAGGCGCAGGCGGAGCAACTGGCGGGTTCTAAGGTAAAGACCATCGTCGCCGTTTCCTGCAATCCGGCCACCCTTGCTCGTGACCTCCGGATACTGATTGACGGCGGCTATGCGCTGCAAAGCGTCACACCCGTGGACCAGTTCCTTTTCTCGCCCCATATTGAGGTTGTGGCAGTGCTAAAAAGGGAGTGAGCCATGGCGGCGGTGGACGAAGATATCAGGCCTCGGGAAGGCAATCGGAAACTGCCACCTTTGCTGAACCTTGCCCGCCGCACCCGCTACGCGCTGCACCAGGGCAGCCGGATCGCGCTCTATACGCTGCATTCGGAAGCCATGCGCAGGATGAACAGGGAGCTGCAGAAGGACCTGCCGGAAACGCCCAAGGTCGTCCCCGACGGTCCCGTGCCCGGCCAGAGGCGCATGCTCGCCGATATCGTCCAACTCTTTGCCGACGATCTGAAGGCCGTCGAGGAGGGGCTTTATCCGATGCCCTCGGACGGCACCATGAGCCCGCGCGAACTGCTGGAAACAAGCCGCGCCTTTTTCCGGGACGTGCCGGAAGTCGCCCGCCGCCGGGCGGCGGGCGCACACCAGGAAGTGAACGAAACGGCGGAAGGCTTCGCCGAGGCCCTGCCGCGCTACTACCGCCAGAACTTCCATTTCCAGACCGATGGCTGGCTCACTGAAGAAAGCGCAAGGATCTACGACTTCCAGGTGGACGTGCTCTTTTCCGGGGCGACAGCCGCCATGCGCCGCCGGGCACTTGTTCCCTTCGCAAAGATCCTGCGCAAGAAAGACCAGCGAAGGGTTACCTATCTTGACCTTGCCTGTGGCACCGGCGGCCTGCTGCGCCCTGCGCTGAAAGCCTTTCCCCGCCTGAAGGGCATCGGCCTCGACCTGTCCGAACCCTATCTGAGCGTCGGCCGCGACCGGATCAGATCGCGCCGCGCCTCGTATGTGACCGCCTTGGCGGAAAACCTGCCCTTTTCCGACAACTCCCTTGATGTCGTCTCCTGCGTCTTTCTCTTTCACGAGTTGCCCCCGAAAATCCGAAGGGCGGTGGTCGCCGAAGTCGCGAGGGTCCTGAAACCCGGCGGTTCCTTCCTCTTTGTGGACAGCCTCCAGACCGGCGACGTGCCGGATTATGACGGACTTCTGTCGGTCTTTCCCCAGCTCTTCCATGAGCCTTATTATACGTCTTATCTTACCGAGGATCTGACCGGGCTCTGTGCGGCGCAGGGACTTGAAGAGCGCTGGAGGACGCCGGCCTTCGTCTCGCGCGTCGCCGAGTTTATCAAATCCGACTGATTTTCAGTATCACTGAAAAATCTGCCCTCCTTCTCTTGAGACTGAAAAGGAATGGGCGTATATGCGGAGCCATGAGACTGGATCAATGGCTCTTGCAGACCGGGGAAAGCCGCAGCGCCTTCGCGCGCCGCGCCAATCTTTCGCCTGCGTCCGTAACAGCCCTTTGCAATGACCCCAATGTCTGGGTCTCGCGGGACATGGCCCGCAAGATCGCAATTGCCACCAATGGCACCGTCACCCCCAATGACTTTCTCGGACTGTCTACAACCAAGGAGCATCCCGTGTCCCAGGCCCGTGTCGCAGAAGCAATCCGCGCATTCGAACGCGGCGAAATGGTTGTCGTGACCGACGATGACGACCGCGAAAACGAGGGCGACCTGATCGTTGCCGCCTCCAAGGTCACCCCGGAGCAAATGGCCTTCATGGTGCGTCACACCTCCGGCATCATCTGTGCGCCGATGACGGTCGGCCATGCCCGGCGGTTGCGGCTGGATCCGATGGTCGCCGAAAACGATGCCCCGCTCGCCACCGCCTTCACCATCTCAGTAGATTACCGCCAGGGCCTGACCACCGGGATCTCCGCTGAGGAGCGCTGCTCGACCGTGCGCGCCCTTGCCAACCCCAATGTCGGTGCCGAGGATTTCGTCCGTCCGGGCCATATCTTCCCGCTGGTCGCCAAGGAAGGCGGCGTGATGATCCGCTCCGGCCACACGGAAGCCGCCGTCGACCTCTGCCGGCTGGCAGGCCTGGAACAGGTCGGCGTCATCAGCGAGCTGGTCAATGACGACGGCACTGTGAAACGCGGCCAGCAGGTGGCGGAATTCGCCGCCGAGCATGACCTGAAGATGGTCTCCGTTTCCGACCTGATCGCCTGGCGCCAGCGCACCGAGCGCATGGTGGAGCGGGTCAACGAGCAGCCGGTCGAAACCGTGGCAGGCCCCGCCTATGCCATGACCTATTCCACGCCCTACGACCCGATGCATCATCTCGCCATCGTCTATGGCGACATTCTCGACGGCCGCAGCGTGCCCGTCCGCCTGCAACTTGAATCCGTACTCGACGACGTCTTCGGCGAAACACAGTCGCTCGACCAGATCATGGCGCATTTCGCCGAACGCGGCCGGGGCGTCATCGTTTATCTGCGCGAGGGCTCCGTCGGCGTTGCCCGCCAGTCCACGCGGACGCGATCGGATTTCGAGGCGGCCGACACCGAAGAGCATAGCTCCGCGCAGGCCCGGCAGGAACAATGGCGCGAAGTCGGGCTCGGCGCCCAGATCCTGAAGGACCTCGGTGTCAGCTCCATCCGCCTGCTCGCCTCCCGCGAGCGCCACTACGTCGGCCTCGAAGGCTTCGACATCAAGATCGACGAAACGGAAATCCTCGACGCCTGAGGCGGCGCGGGCCGCCGGCACGGTGTAATTTGCACAGGAATTCAGCAAACCCGGCCGGAACCTTTGGCCGGGTTTTTCGTTCCCCGATTGAACGCCAAAAAAAACTGACCGGATTCCTCCTTCCAATCCAGGCGCTTAACCTCGAGCCGCCTCAGAATTCCCTTGCGTAATGTCAATTTTTGCAAGGTTGTTAAGGGGACATCCATAAAGCTTTCCCAGACTGCCACCGCGATTGTGCGCCGCAACGAACTGTCGGTGCGCCGCGAAAGAGCGGATGGGGAGTGGTTATGCAGGACAAGGCGAAGAATATCGGGCTGGTTCTTCAGGGCGGCGGTGCTCTGGGAGCTTATGAAGCAGGCGCGATCCGTCGGATCTACGAACTTGGTTTCCGGCCTGAAATTCTGACCGGCACATCAATCGGCGCGCTCAACGCAGCCGTTCTTGCCGCCCCGAAATACGGCGAGCCGCACGAGACCCTGCTGGAGATGTGGGAGTATCTCGGCCACGAGCATCCCTTCCCGCTGTTCCAGCAATACAACACCGCCTATACAAGCCTCGGCCACCCGCGCTTTTTCAGGCTGAACAACACCCTGTTCGGCATGTCCCGGCACAACAGCATCTACGACATTTCGCCGGCGCTCGACACAATGCGGCGCTTCATCGATTTCGACCGGCTGAACGATGCCGGGACCGCAACCGTCGTCGTGACCGCCACCAATGTGGTCTCCGGCGAAATCGAGCGATTCTCCAACCGAACCCACACGCTCACCCCTGAACACATCATGGCCAGCGGCGCCCTGCCCCCGAGCTTTCCGCCGATCGAGATCGACGGCGAGCACTACTGGGACGGCGGCATATACGACAACACCCCGATCCAGTCGCTGATCCGCATACTCGACGAACACGAGGTCGAGCACCTGCCGATCTTCGTCGTCGAGTTGTTCGGCGCGCTCGGTGACGTCCCGAAGGATCTCGGCCAGTCGATGGACCGGATGACGGAACTCGTCTACGAGGACAAGTTCTGGAAGGCCTTCGAAGGGCACGAAGGCGCCTATGGCTTTGCCGAGATGCTGTGGGAACTGGAACAATCCGTTCCGGAAAACGCGGAAGTTCGCAACAACCCTGCCTTCGACGCCCTGATGCGCCTGCGCGCGGTCTCGCACATCTTTACCATTCCCGCGGAGCGCGCCGCCCTGCGCAATGTGATCGATTTCAGCCCGACCACGATCCGCAGCCGCATCGAGAGCGGATATGACGCCGCCAATTACACGCTCGGCAAGGAAGCCTTCCGCATCAACTACATCCTGCACAACAGGCTGAACGGGGAAGCCGGCCCGCTTCCGGTTACCGGCAACGATGCAAGCGGCACACCTCAGCGCGCGCAAAAAGCCTCCTGACACAAGCGGCAAGTTTTCAAGACAGGATTTGAACCATGACCATTTCGATTGAAGGCAAACACGACTCCGGCCAATACAATGCCGGCAGCTTCAAGACCTCCGACGGGCTGAACCTGACCTACCGCGTCTACGGCGCGAAAAATCCGGGCAAGCCCGCCATCCTCGCTCTGCCGGGCCTTACCCGGAACATCCGCGACCTCGATCCGGCGGCAGCCCTGCTGTCCGACAAGTACCGGATCTACACGCTCAACCTGCGTGGCCGGGATACATCCGACAACGACCCGGATTATTCCAACTACAACACGGCCGTTTACATTCGCGACATCTATGAGTTCTGGAAGCACCTTGGTGAGGACAAGGTAGTTCTGCTCGGCTCTTCACTGGGTGCGCTGCTGGCCATGCTGATGGTCGAGGATCATCCCGACATGCTGGCGGGAATTGTCCTGAATGATCTCGGCGCCACCATCGAGATGACGGGCATGGCCCGGATCTTCGGCTATGCAGGCAAGCTGCCGGACGAAAAGGATCTCAACAACGTCATTGCCACGTTGAAGGACCATGTCGGCAACCAGTTCGAGGGCCTGAGCGACGACGATTTCGAGCGCATGGCCGTTTCCATGTACGGCCTGAAGGACGGCAAGTGGCACCACCGCTATGACGACAACCTCGGCAAGGCACTGGCGGAAAACCGGGAGACGCCCCGAGATCTCTGGGCGGCTCACCGGAAAGCGGCGGATCTGAAACTGCCGGTCCTCTCCATACGCGGTGTCCTGTCCGACGTGACCGCCAAGGCGACCATCGAAAAGATGCAGGAAATAGCGCCCTGGATGCAGGCGGCCGAAATCGAAGGGCGTGGCCATTGTCCGTTCCTGAACGAACAAGCCGCGCAGGACGCCATCGTCCGCTTCATGGACAGCCTGTGAACCCGGGAGCGGCCTGATGGCGATGGACAAGCCTACCCTGACCCTGATCAACATGACCGGGGCCATCGGCATGATCATGATCGACCAGACAGTGATCGGGATCGCCCTGCCGCCCTTGCAGCGCGCCTTCGCCTTCGGGCCGATGGGCCTGCAGTGGGTGGTCAACGGCTATACGCTTGCCCTTGCCGCCTCGCTGATCTGCGCGGGCTGGGCAGGCGACCGCTTCGGTCACTACCGCTCGTTTACCGCCGGTGTCGGCCTCTTCACACTCTCCTCCCTGCTCTGCGCGATTGCCCCCCTCGGTGAAATCTTTATCGCCGCCCGCATCGGCCAGGGCGTCGGCGCCGCCCTGATGCAGCCTGCGGCAACGGCAATCGTCTTTGGCACCTTTCCGCCCGAGAACCGGGGACGCGCCATGTCGATCTATGTCGGCAGCGGCCTGCTGTTTCTGGCCGCCGGCCCCCTGCTCGGCGGGTTTCTGGTGCAGCAGTTCTCCTGGCACCTGGTGTTCCTGATCAATGTGCCCATCGGCACCATCACGTTCCTGGCTGCGCTCCGCCTTGGGAAGATCGCCTACCGGGGAACGGAAAAACCCTTCGACTTTGCCGGTGCGGCGCTCCTCGTGTTCGGCAGCCTCATCCTGACCACGGCCATCCAGAGCCTTGGTGACGGCACCCTGCCGCTTGCGGTTTCGCTTGGCCTCGCAATTCTGGGGTTTGCGGCCCTGGCGATACTTCCCTTCCGCACCCCGGGCCACGGGGCGCCGATCATCGACTTCTCGATGTTCGGCAACCGGATTTATCTCGGCTGCGGCATCGTTCTTTTCTGCATCCAGTTCGCCATGCTGGGACAGGTGGTCTATGGGGCAGTCTTCATCCAGAACGTTCTCGCCTTCTCGCCCTTCCAGACAGGTCTAGCCATGATGCCGGTGGTTCTCGCCATCATCGTCATGGCCCAGGTCTCCGGATATCTCTTCGGCAAGATCGCCTTCCGGCTACTGGCCATCACGGGAACGCTCGCCATTTCTCTCGGCTTCTTCTCCCAGGCCATCGTGCTGGAGCAGGGCAACATCCTCTGGATGATCCCCGGCATGTTGCTGATCGGCCTCGGCCTTGGACTGCTGGCGAGCACGGTGACCACGGAAGGCCTTTCCCAGGTATCGGCCGGGCAACGGGCAACTGCCTCCGCCATCCTGCAGACCCTGCGGCAAACAGGCGGTGTCTTCGGCATCGCCTGCATCGGCGCGGTCATCAACCTGATCGAGAAGACAAGGATCGCCGACGTTGCCGACCGGCTGGAGCCCGTGGCCCGAAAACGCCATGAGCTGCAAATGCTGCTGTTCCGGTCTGAACAGGCTCAGGCCGCCGCCACGACGGAGTTGAAAGAACATTGGCCGGATGCATTGGTGCAACTGAAAGGTATCACGACGGAAGCCATCGGATCCGGATATTATCTCGGCGCCGCTGTCGTACTCATCGCAACGCTCATTTCCCTCTGGGCCTTTGCGGCAAAAGTCCCGGCGAAGGCGGCGGCAGGCAAAGCCTGACACCGAACTATTGGCAATTTTCAAATCGAAAACCCGGACATTTGCGGCCCGGGTTTTCCTCTGCCCTGCCCGACTACGTCAGGTGTTCTTTAAAGAACGTAATTGTCCGCTCTTCCGCAAGCTTGGCGGACGCTTCATCGTACCGGGGCGTGGTGTCATTGTGGAACCCGTGGTTTACGCCCGGATAGACATAGGCCACATAGTCCTTGCCGTTTTCCTTGAGCGCGGCCTCAAATGCCGGCCAGCCCGCATTGATCCGCTCGTCCAGTTCGGCGTACTGCAGCATTAAAGCTGCCTGGATCTTCGGCACATCCGCCGCCGCCGGCTGCCGTCCGTAAAACGGCACCCCGGCGGCAAGTTCCGGATAGGCAACCGCGATCGCGTTGACAACGCCGCCGCCGTAACAGAACCCGACGGCTCCGACTTTGCCGGTACTGTCATCGTGGTTGAGCAGATATTCGAACCCGGCAAAAAAGTCGTTCATGAGCTTCGTGCCGTCCACGGTTCGCTGCAGTTCCCGCCCCTTGTCGTCCGACCCCGGGTATCCACCGACCGAAGTCAGACCGTCCGGCGCGAGGGCCATGAACCCGGCCTTGCCCATCCTGCGCGCAACATCCTCGATATAAGGATTGAGACCCCGGTTCTCATGCACCACCAAAACGGCGGGCAGCTTGCCGGTCGCACCGGCCGGTTTCACCAGATAGCCGTTGACCTCGCCGTGGCCGTTCGGCGAGGAATAGGTAATCCGCTCGGTCACGATGGCCGCATCGTCCGGCGCCACCTGCTGAGCCAGTGCATAGTTTGGTGAAAGTTGATCAAGCAGCATGGCGGCCGTCACCCCGGCAACTGCGAACTTGGCCGCCCCATTCAAGAACTCGCGCTTGGTAATCCTGCCGTGAGCATAGAAATCATAAAGATCGAGAAGTTCCTGCGGAAAGTCCTTTGCCGTCATGCGGCGGATCGGTGTCTGATCATTCATCTGGTCACTCCCTGAAAACACGAAACCCGTGCCTTCCGCAAAACTAGGAGCGCAAGCCCCCGGGTCCACACCCGCGAGCCAAAAGAAATGTAACGATATGTAATGAGGCCGGCGCTACAGCGTCAGCCGACCTGTCCGCGATGTCTGAGGAAATGGTCCGCCAGAACACAGGCCATCATCGCCTCACCGACCGGAACGGCCCGGATGCCGACACAAGGATCGTGGCGCCCCTTGGTCATTACGTCCACCTCCTCGCCCTGTTTGGTGATCGACTTGCGTTCCGTCAGGATAGACGAGGTCGGCTTGACGGCAAAACGTACCACCAGCGGATCGCCATTGGAAATGCCGCCCAGAATGCCGCCGGCGTTGTTGGTCAGGAACCTGGGCTGGCCAACGTCGTCGATGCGGATTTCATCGGCGTTTTCCTCGCCGGTCAGGCAGGCCGCGTCGAAGCCGTTGCCGACCTCGACGCCTTTGACGGCGTTGATGGACATCATCGCCGCAGCAAGGTCCGTATCGAGCTTGCCGTAGATCGGCGCGCCCCAGCCGGCCGGAACGCCTTCAGCCACCACTTCGACGACAGCTCCGACGGAAGAGC
The DNA here is from genome assembly GCF_050301095.1 of Roseibium sp. Classification (GTDB taxonomy): domain Bacteria; phylum Pseudomonadota; class Alphaproteobacteria; order Rhizobiales; family Stappiaceae; genus Roseibium. The sequence continues at coordinate 55,459 of NZ_JBNKYW010000121.1, read as the reverse complement.
CCGCCTTGCGGATACCATCCAGATAATCGGCCCAGAATTCGGCAGCCTTCGCATCGGGTGAGAAGAACACGTTGTTGTCGACTTCCGTCCAGTTCCAATTACCGCGGTCGACCTTGTGAGGTCCGACCTGGACCAGCGCCCCACGGATGGTCACGCCCTGCAGCACCTTGCGGGCGACCGCACCGGCAGCGACGCGCATCGCTGTCTCGCGCGCGGACGACCGGCCGCCGCCACGATAGTCGCGAATGCCGTATTTGGCGTTGTAGGTGAAGTCCGCATGCCCCGGACGGAAACGGTCCTTGATCTCCGAATAGTCCTTCGACCGCTGGTCCGTGTTCTGAACCATCAGGGAGATCGGCGTTCCGGTGGTCTTCTGCACACCATCGTCGTCGACCATCACCCCGGACAGGATCTTCACTTCGTCCGGTTCGCGGCGCTGGGTGGTGAACCGCGACTGGCCCGGCTTTCGCTTTTCCATATACCCTTGGATGTCCACTTCGGTCAGCGGGATCAGTGGTGGGCAGCCGTCAATGACACAGCCGATCGCAGGGCCGTGACTTTCCCCCCAGGTTGTGACACGGAACAAGTGACCAAAACTGTTATGCGACATGATGGGCTTCCGGCGTTGCAGAGAATATCTCAGGCGCCGAGCGATACGCCATTGGACAGGCAAGCTCAAGCCCTGAAGACCAAAAGCTTACCACTTGGCGTATTCTTGCCCGGCAATACCTACAGCGGCAAGATTTTCAATTATTTGTGCTATTTTCGTATAATTTGAAGACAATACAAATATTTAGCAACGCTAGATAGAAAATAGCGGAAAATTCTCTGCGCATATACTTAAAGATTTCAAATCATTAAGGCCCACTTTCCTTCATGGACTTGCGAATATGAGTTGGTGGGACACCCAAGCGCGCATTCGGCCGTGGCTGACAGGATTGACGGTATTGCTGCTGGCTCCAAGCCTGCAGTTCGCTTCGCTATGGTTTTACAAGGAAATCGAGAAGGTGCAGGCAATCGACCGCAGCCTGACCAGCCTCAAACTGATACGCGCGTTTCAGCCCATGATGCAGGGGATGGCCCTCACCGGCCGGCCCCGGCGCCTGCCCGACCACCTGACGCGCAGCCTGGCGGAAATCGAAACCCCAGCGCAATCAGCGGGTTTTCCGGAAAAACTGCAGGCATTCCAGCGAGAACCGGGCCTCCTCCTTGCGCACCGCCAGGCCAGGGATCTGGCAGCCGCGATTTGCCGCCATGCCGAGATCAGTTCGTCCACCTCCTAAGACGCCTCCAGGCTTCCCCGCCTGATTACCGACCCCCTGATCTCTGTCGTCCTTGAATCGTCAATCATGGCGAAAACGCAGAAGACCTCCCGGCTTCTGGCCGACAGGCAATCTGACCGATCCCGTGCAGGTACTTTGAGCTCTTTCAGCTTGGGTCAGAGTTTGAGAATTCCGGGCTAAGCCGTTTTTGCGCCGCTCAGAGCCGCCTGCCTCAGTTTGAATTCCGCAGCCGCTACCGACAGACCGCCATCGGCGCCGTCCACAAAATGGATGTGACGGCCCTTGCCGATGTCTTCCACAAAACAGGTCATCAGCGCCGTGTCGGAGACATGCAGCCCGTAGACGAGCTCTCCAGCCTCAAAAGCCGACCCGAGCACCTTTTTCACCGCCCCAAGCTGCTCCCCGGACAGGTCCAGGACAAGCTGCAGGCTGTCACCGAGCTTGCGATGATCCGTATTGAGGCTGAGTTCCTTGAGGTACCGCCCGGCTTGAAAGGGACCGATCCGCCACCCGGTGAAATACCCAAGAACGAACACCAGGTTCTCCACCGTAACCCTCGCCCACCCCTTCAGAAGGTGCCGGGCATGCACCAGCCGGACCTCCAGTCCCAGCCTTCGCGGTGGAAAACGGAAGTTCAGATGATCCTTGTCCGCGAGTGTCGCGCGGGCGTCGTCAGTCAGGGGATTGAACCCGATTTCCTCCGCCATGGCCGCCATGATGTCCGTCAACGGCTTTCGGCCGGTCGGCTTGATAATCAGCGAAGCGATATAACCGTTCCTGGCCGGCAGCGGCTCCCAGCGGCAGGACAGTCCGTCGAGCGGCGGCAGGGCGGCTTCCCGATCCGTCAACGCAAAAGGCTTCACCGCTTCCGGATCCTTCAGGATCCGGTCTGCGATCGCCAGCCCGTCGCCCATGATCATGGCCAGGTGGTTTCCGCTGCTGAGCCTGTATTTGCGGACCCGGATGTCTCCTCCCTGCTCCCGGATATGGGCCAGGGGAATGACGGCCGCTCGCAGCTCCAGCTCCATCACCTGCCGCGCAAGATCGACCACGCCGGCAAGCACCTCGCGGCCAGCCACGACATCGCCCGCAGGCACGACGAGCATCGCTCCGTCGCCGCCGAAGACAAATGGAATGCGATCGCTACCAAGGCGGTTGAGGACAGCTGCAATCACCGCCGCCCCGACCATGTTCACTTCCTTGTAGCGGCCAGCGGCCACGGCGTCCTGGGATCGCACGATATCCGCGGCAAGGACATACCAGTCGTCGGGCACGGGGCGGTAGTCCGCAAGGGCGCTCACGGAACTGAAATCGGAGAAGCTTGGCAACTCGCTGTAGAAATTGTCAGCGGACACGATTTTCTCCCTGAGCCGTCTTCCCGGACCGGGTGTCTGTCACCGGGTTTCGGCAAATCACGGCGGCAATGTTCGGCCGAAGCCTTACATCTAGTTGTCGCCGCGCAGGTTTCCAGTCAGATCCTTGCCTTCAGAGGCGATCATACCTCGGTAAAGGCACCGTTCCGCCAGACAAAAACCTTGTCCTGCGGCACATCCAGCTTGGGAACCACGGTCTTGTCCAGGCCTTCCAGAAGGCCGCGCAAGGTACGGAACACACCACCGTGGGAGACGACCACGGACGGACGCTCGACGGTAACCAGCCATCGGGCGATCCTGTCCGACAGCATTTCATAGCTTTCCCCGCCCGGCGGCACGAATGCCCATTTGTCGGCCTTGCGCTCAAGGATCAGGTCCTGCTCCTCATCCGCGAGCTCCTCGAGTGTAAAGCCCTCCCAGTCGCCAAAGGTGATTTCCTTCAGCTGATCTTCGAGCCGGTAGTCTTCGGGAACAAGGCCCATGGCTTGCCGAAGCAGCTCCATGGTCTGACGTGTTCGGCCAAGCGGCGATGCGACGAAATCGAGCCCTCCGGCCTCCAGCCCCTCTTGTGCCAGAAACTCCTTCAGGCGCCGGCCGTTGCCACTTGCCTGGTCTTCACCAATCGGATTGAGCGGAATGTCCCTCTGCCCCTGCATGCGGCCTTCCGCGTTCCAGTCCGTCTGCCCGTGGCGGACAAAGATCAGCAGTTCCGGGTCAAACGCCTTCGGTGAGCTGGCAAAGTCTCGTGTGCTTGGAACACTCGTCATGGGATATCCGGTAATAGTGGCGGGCCGGTCCATATATCAGGACATGCCGGAAATAAAAATGGCCGGTCAAACCGGCCAATTTGTTTTGATGCTCTAAATCGTCAGTCCTTCACGACCGAGATATCCGGCGCATCCACCGCCTTCATGCCGACGATGTTGTAGCCGCAGTCGACGTGCTGGATCTCGCCGGTGACACCGCGGCCGAGATCGGAGAGCAGGAACAGGGCACTGTCGCCGACTTCCTCGATGGTGACCGTGCGGCGAAGCGGCGAATTGTATTCGTTCCACTTCAGGATATAGCGGAAGTCGCCGATACCGGAAGCCGCCAGTGTCTTGATAGGTCCGGCGGAGATCGCGTTCACCCGGATGTTCTGCGGGCCGAGATCCATCGCCAGATACTTCACACTTGTCTCAAGGGCAGCCTTGGCAACGCCCATGACGTTGTAATGCGGCATGACCTTTTCCGCGCCGTAGTATGTCAGCGTCAGGAGCGAACCGCCATCCGCCATAAGCTTCTCGGCACGCTGAGCGACAGCAGTCAGCGAATAGCAGGAAATATCCATCGTCCGGTTGAAGTTGTCGGAAGACGTATCGACGAAACGGCCGGTCAGTTCGGATTTGTCGGAGAAAGCGATGGCATGGACAACGAAGTCGATCTTGCCCCATTTGTCTTCCAGAGACTTGAAGACCGCATCGATCGTTTCGCCCTCGGTGACATCGCAATGGCCCGCGACGAAGGCCCCCAGCTGGTCTGCAAGCGGTTCAACGCGCTTCTTCAAGGCATCACCCTGATAGGTGAGCGCCAATTCGGCTCCGGCGTCGGCCAGCGCTTTGGCAATGCCCCAGGCAATTGATTTGTTGTTTGCCACGCCCATGATCAGGCCGCGTTTGCCGTTCATCAGTCCGCGCGTTTCCGCCATCGTCATCTCCGAAAAGAATTCCTCTACCGCCCCAGCGGGCTGGCTTCCTATGGCACAAGGGGTTAGTTCCTTCAAGAGAGCAAGCGGCGGAATGAGCCGTCGACGGCGGCGCGATCAGCCACTATGTTGGCGCCCGGATTTTACTGTCAAACTTCACAAGGACCCCTCGAATGGAGCGTTCTCCACATGCCGACCACTTCGCCAAACTGATCGGCGAAGCCAATGTTCTGACCAGCCCGGACGACCAGGCGCCCTATCTGACGGAGTGGCGCGACCTCTATCAGGGGATCACTCCGATGGTGTTGCGCCCGGGCTCGACGGAAGAGGTCGGCAAGGTGATGGCCTACGCCTATGAGCAGGGCCTGAAGATCGTTCCGCAAGGTGGCAACACCGGACTGGTTGGCGGGCAAATACCGCAGGAAACCGGGGATGAAATCGTCCTGTCACTCTCCCGCCTCAACAAGGTCAGGTCCGTCGATCCGGTCGGCTTCACCATCACCGTCGAAGCCGGAGTGGTCCTCGAAACGCTTCAGAACGAGGCGGAAAAAGTCGACCGTCTGTTCCCGCTTTCACTCGGCGCACAGGGCTCCTGCCAGATCGGCGGCAACATTTCCACCAACGCCGGCGGCACCGCCGTCCTTGCCTATGGCAACACCCGCGACCTGGTTCTCGGTCTCGAAGTGGTGCTGCCGACAGGCGAGATCTGGAACGGGTTGAGGACCCTTCGCAAGGACAATACCGGTTATGATTTGAAACAATTATTTATCGGCGGCGAAGGCACGCTCGGCATCATTACCGCCGCCTCGCTGAAGCTCTTTCCGAAACCGAAGAAGCTGGAGGCCGCCTTTGTCGGTTTGCCCGACCCTCAGTCCGCCCTCAAGCTGTTCACCCTTGCCAAGGCACAGGCCGGGCCGCTTCTGACCGGCTTCGAGATCATGCCGCGGGTCGGGGTCGAATTCTGCCTCCGGCACCTCGAGGGCGCTCGCGATCCACTGGAAGGCGAACATGCCTGGTACATCCTAATGGAGCTTTCCAGCGGATCCGACGCATTCGAAGTCCGCGACCTGATGGAAAGCATCCTGGGCGAAGCCTTCGAGGAAGGTCTTGTGGAGGATGCCGCCTTTGCCCAGAACCTCACACAGGTGCACGACTTCTGGCACATCCGCCACGGCATGTCGGAAGTCCAGAAGCCCGAAGGCGGGTCCATCAAGCATGATGTGTCCGTTCCCGTTGCCTCGATCCCCGACTTCCTCGACAAGGCCATGGCCGCGGTGGAAAGCCTCGTTCCAGGATGCCGGCCGGTTCCCTTCGGCCATATCGGCGACGGCAACATCCATTTCAACGTCAGTCAGCCCGTCGGCGCCGACAAGGAAGACTATCTGGCCAAGTGGGACGAGATGAATGCCATTGTTCACGGTATCGTTCATGACTTCGGCGGCAGCATTTCCGCCGAGCACGGCATCGGGCGCCTGAAACGGGACCTCCTCAAGGACGTGAAGACCGGTATCGAACTGGATCTGATGCAACGGATCAAGGACGCCTTCGATCCGAAAGGCCTTCTCAATCCCGGCAGAGTGCTCTGAGGCACGCCCGGGCGAATCCGACACCTTGACGTAACCGGCTCAAACCGTCCGGCATCCGCCGGGCGGTTTTTGCTTGCCGCCCAACCTCACCTGCCATCGCCGGCACGCATGAGGGGCCAGTTTTATGGAGCCGCCTCTTGAGGAAACAGGTGCTGAGCCGGTCTCATGCGAACGAATTCAGGACTAGCTCGTTAATAATAACGATCAAACAGATACGTAAAAACACATAAATTGTAGCTTGAAGACTGTCGTCGGCCGAAAAGTCACGAAGCCGGAATTGCAGGCAATTGTAAAAAATACGAACTCCCTGAAATTTCCTGTGCTCTGGGGATAACCATAGGCAGCCCCCTTATTTTTGACAAGTCTGCACTCGTGCCCGCGTTTTAGAATAACACATTGCGTTTAAACAACTTTTCAAAAATTCATCGTCGAGACGGGTTTTGAAGCCATTGGTCAAAAAACACGTTTGAGGGCCCAAAACTCTCCCCAGGAATCAGCCTTCGAAAGGACATCAGGAACGTCCGATCGGCCGCTTTCGCCCCCGGACCGGCTACCTCCGGTACATTCGATTCCCGAACGCTATCGTAAAAACTACCTTTCTTTTACGACGGATAGCGAATTTTCCATCGAAAAAACTGTCTATTTTCGAAGCTGCCTTTTGAAAACCCGCAGAAAAGAATGCGATTAGTTAAAAATTTCCTAAAACTGCTTGCATGCCCTGAGGCTTAGTTGAAGCGGTAAAAGGAGAACAACTTAAACAGGACTTGGCGGAAGTCCTGCACTCAATGCCCCGTAGATTCTCTATGTAGTTTTTACATTAGGACCGGGACACATCTACAAAAATCACAATACAAACCGTCTATGACCTCATAAAAATTAGCTATTTGAAAGTATGGTAAGCAAATGGTTAATGATTGTTCATAGGCGCTAACAAGCCACCCTGGTCAACGGAAAGACAGAACCCGCGACCAGACAAAATCAAACGGGCAGCGACGGCGGAATTTCGCTGCTCACAGACAGTGCACGGGGGGGGAGCGGTTCCAAGCGTTCCCTCGGATGGAGGCCACAATGCAGGTTCACAACCTAGCAACTTCGGATCAATGGGATCGCGTTAAAAAAGAACTTAGAAACGAACTTGGTGAAGATGTCTTTTCCAACTGGTTCGGCAGAGTAAATCATGAAGAAACAACGGACGGTTCCGTACGTCTGTCTGTTCCGACCCGTTTTCTTAAAAACTGGATCCTGAGCAACTACGAGAAACAGCTCGTCGGGCTTTGGAAACGCGAACAAAACGATATCAATCGGATCGAATTGACGGTGCGCGGCGCCCTGCGCCCCCGCCAGATCTCGAGCGGACATGCTCCCAAGGCGATCACCGCCCGCCGGATCAGCGGCCGTCCCGCCCCGTTCGGTTCCACCCCCCAGTTCGGCTCCTCTGCCAGCCAGGCGTCCATTCCTTGCCTGGTCGACATGGGCGAAGATGCGGCCCTCAGCTTCCTGAGCGGTGCGGCGCTCAATCCGAAGCTCACCTTCGATACCTTTGCCGAAGGCGCTTCCAACAGCCTCGCCTGCGCCGCCGTACGCCAGATGGCCGCCGGTCACGAAGGAACGCTGGATATGCTCTATATCCACTCCTCCACCGGCATCGGCAAAACCCATCTGCTGCAGGCAGCCGCGACCGAGGCCCGCAAGACAGGCCGTCAGGTTGCCTATCTCTCGGCCGAGTTCTTCATGTACCATCTGGTTCCGGCCCTCAGGACACCGGCTTTCCCGGTCCTGCGTCAGGCCATGAAGTCCATCGACCTGCTCTTGATCGACGACCTGCAGTTCCTGCACGGCAAACAGGCCCACGAGGAATTTTCCAAGACTCTTGAAATGCTGATGGAATCGCCGTCGCAGATCATCATAGCGGCCGACCGGGCACCGGAAGATCTCGACACGCTCGGAACCGGACTGTGCCACCGCATTCAAAGAGGCGAAGTCGTCCGCATCCAGGCGACCGACTATGCGCTGCGCCACGAGGTTCTGAAAAAACGCATCAACGCAGCCCGCCGGACACACCCGAGCTTCTCGGTGCCGGACGAAGTCATCGACTACATCGCCTGCTACGTCATCGCTTCGGCGCGTGACCTGGAAGGCGCGCTGAACAGGCTGTTTGCGCACAACCAGCTGACCAAGCAGCCGGTGACGATGGAACTGGCGGAAAAAACCCTGCACGACCTGGTGCGCATCGGCGAGCCTCGTTCCATCAAGGTCGAGGAAATCCAGCAGGTGGTCTGCAAGCACTACAGCGTCACCAAGGCCGACCTCCTGTCTTCCTGCCGGGCCCGCACCCTGGTCCGTCCGCGGCAGATCGCCATGTATATCGCCAAGGTCATCACCGGCCGCTCGCTGCCGGAAATCGGCCGCCGCTTCGGCAACCGCGATCATACGACGGTGCTGCATGCCGTGCGCAAGATCGAAGACATGGTTCGGAAGGACAAGTCGCTCGCTCAGGAAATCGAGCTGCTGAAACGGCTGATCCACGCCTGATCCGGTTTCAGGGATCCCCAGCCCTGATGTCCGTGGCAGCGGGTACGCCCGCTTCCACACCCGCACCCGGCGGTGGCGACCGCCAGGTGTTCATCGTAACCTCCCTCTCCTTGAAGCCGCTGTCTCAGCGGCTTTCTTTTTGCCCTGGGTGCGGTTTCCAGCGAGGTTGTTCACGTATTGACAGGAACACGTCCCGCGCCTATCGGTGTCAGCGGTCCGGGGGAGCCGGCCGCCCGCGGGGTTGACCCAAGGTGAATTCCCTCACGCGAAGTCCGGCTTCGCGGTTTCGATCGACCTTCACAAGACCGTGCAGGCTGATGGCAATGCGGGCCCCATGACTGGCAATCGCCAACCGCCTGCCTTTCTTGGAAAGGTAATCCCATGACGCTTCCCAGCGTTGCCGAACTGAAAGCCCAGGCCAAGCGCCTTCGGGCCGCCCTTGCGGCCAAGGGCCAGAACATCTCCCACAGCCAGGCCCTCGAACTCCTGTCCGCCCAATTGGGGTTCCGCGACTGGAACACGGCCAGCGCCACCGCCTCCCGTCCGAACCACATGGTGTTTTCGGTCGGCGACCGGGTGACAGGCACCTACTTGCAGCAGCCCTTCGTGGGGGAAATCAAGGCACTGTCAAAGATGGGTTCGTCGGAGCACTACAACGTGATCGTGTTGTTCGACACACCGGTGGACGTGGTGACCTTCGACAGTTTCTCAGCCTATCGCAGCCGGGTGACGTGTCTCATCCGGGCGGACGGAATTGCCGTGAAGAAAACCTCCAACGGCGAGCCGTACCTGAAAATGAAACCGCTGGAGTGAACATTCGCCAATTCTGTGACGTGAGGCGATAGGAAACGCTGGCGGGGCCGTGGCATACTCGGACGGAGAACACTGGTTGAGACGCCGGCAGGGCCTGGGCTCTCCCTCCGTTCAGGGAGACGCTCCGGCTTCCGGCCAGGGGAACTTTAGATGAATGAGCGCCTTTCAATTCCGATGCTCCCTTTGAAATTCCTCCTCATTCTCGTGTTCGCCGGTGTGCTGACCGCGGTCTCGGCCGTTGCAGGTGCGCGCGCCTCGGTCATGCCGGGCGGAAACAGCGGCTGGCTGGTTGTGGCCAGCCGTCCCGACGCCAACCAGGCCATTTCGGTTGCCAGCGGCTATGTCGGCCGGTTTCCGAAAACCAGCGTGTTTCAGTCCAATAACGGCTGGTATGCCGTCACCATCGGCTGGATGCGCCAACCCGAGGGCAACGCCTACAAGGCCCGGCTGATTGCCTCCGGAGCCATTCCCGGCGACAGCTATTTTCATAACGGTGAACGGTTTCAATACGTCATCTGGTCCGCGACCGGCCTGACCGGCGGTGCGTCGCAGGGGCTCTTTTCCGCGACGCTGCTTGTCCCGCCGGGAAGTGGCAGCTTCGGCGCTAGCCCGCCCGCCCCCAGGGCCTATGTTTCCGGCCTCAATCCCGATGGCGACAATTACCTCTCCCTGCGCACGGGACCAGGAACCGGTTACCGGGAAATCACGCGTCTGCGCGAAAACACGCAGCTGACCGTGCTCGCCCGCAAGGGATCCTGGGTGAATGTTGCGCTCGGCAACGGCCAGTCAGGCTGGGCCTACGGCAAATACATCACCGCGTCGCCCAGCTATTCCGCCCCGTCCTTTCCGCAAACCACCCCACCTCCTGCCAGCGCCCGGGCCTTTTCGCCACCGCGAGCAGGGCTTGTCGGTGACCTCAGCCCGAGCGGCGACACCTATCTGTCGCTCCGAACCGGCGCGGGAACCCAATACGCCGAAATCGCGCGGCTGCTGGAAGGCACGGAAGTGAAGATGCTCGCCCAGCAGGGCGCATGGATCGAGGTGGAGCTCGACAACGGAATGCGTGGCTGGGCTTCAGGGCGGTATCTGGCTGCCGCGCCCGAGAACCAGAGGCAACAGCAGGCCGCAGCTCCCGATATCCCGATCATCGGCCCGGCGCCGCAAAGCGGCCAGAACGCGGACTCCCAGTCATCGGGACAGGCTTCGGCGGGCAACACGAAGCTTCCGGATCTCTCCACCCTGCCCGACGGCAAGCGTGTCGCCCTTATCATGGGCAACTCCGCCTATGACAATGCCCCCTTCCTGCCCAATCCGAAAAACGATGCCGTCAGGCTGACGGATGCGCTGAAGCGCCTGGGTTTCACCGTCATTCTCGGGCTGGACCAGAGCAAGGTCGCGATGGAAAGCACGATCCGTTCCTATGTCCGCAACATCCGCGACGCGGATGTCGCCCTGTTCTTCTACGCCGGCCACGCCATGCAGATGAACGGCAAGAACTACCTGATCCCCATCGACGCCAAGCTTGAGGATGCCACCGCCGTCGACTTCGAGACCATCGAACTCGGTACCGTCCTGGATTACATGAACGCGCCCGGTCGCCTGTCGATCGCGCTCCTGGATGCCTGCCGGGACAACCCGCTGTCCCGCCGCTTCGCGCGCAATTTCAGCGCCAGCCGCAGTTCGGCTGCATCCCGCGGCCTTGCCGCCCCGCAAGCCGGTGGCGGCAACATCCTGATCGGCTATGCGACGGCACCGGGCGAAGTCGCCCTTGACGGCGACGGCGACAACAGCCCCTTCACCGCCGCACTGCTGAAGCACATCGAGACTCCGGGTCTCGAAATCGAAATCATGATGAAGCGGGTGAAAGCCGACGTTTACGCCACCACCGGCGGCTCGCAGTCGCCCTGGCACAACTCCGCCCTCCGCCGGGAATTCTATTTCATCAAGTAGGAGGCTTGCTGTTCTTAACGCAGACGGGCCATGACCAGATGGCCCGGTACCGGCTCGCCTTCCTCAAGGCGGACCGTGATCGGGTCCATCGCCAGGATTTCGAATCCCGCCGCATCGAGCGCTGAACGGATATAGGCTTCGCCCTGGGCGAACCGGTTCTTGGGACCGACCATATAGCGCCGGCCGCCCAACACCTCGTCGGGCAAGGTTTCCGTTGAAAAGGCGAGATAGCCTTTCGGTTCAAGCCGGCTGGCAGCCCCCGTCAGGAATGGCTCGACGGCGCCGAGGTACGGGAAGACATCTGTTGCCGCGATCAGGTCCCAGCGCGGACGGGAACCGTCCTCTTCTTCGAATTCCTGCAGGAACTCCACCGCCTCGCCGACATAAAGATCGTCATAGACCTCCCGGTCGAAGGCCAGTTCCACGATCCGCTCGGAAAGGTCGACGCCGGTGCGGTGGCTGGTGCAGTCTTGCAGCGCCATGCCGGTCAGGCCGGTACCGCATCCCAGATCCAGCAGGCGCTCAAAGGGACCGGTCCCGAGCCGCTGGATCTGGTCGCGCACCAGCAGCGGCACGCAATAGCCAAGCTCATCGACCAGGATTTCGTCGAAGACATCGGCATGCTGGTCGAAGAGCGTCGCCACATAGGCGTCAGGCATCTTCTCCGGCGAAACCTCGGCTCCAATGGCAGCAAGACGAATGCTGACACCTCCGATGTCGTCCGGGTCGATCGCCAGGGCTTCCCGGAAAGCTGCTTCTGCCCCTTTCAGGTCGCCCGCCTTCTGCAGCGCCAAGCCGCGGTTATAAGCTTCGGCCAGCGCCTCGTTGTCCGGCTCGTCTTCGGCTTCCGGTTGCTGCGTGCCGCTCTCGTCCATCTTGTCATCCTTACCTGTTCCGCCCTCCCCTACATCGGAGTTGCGGCATTTGCACGGTAAAACTGGTCAGAAAAGATCGAGCTGGCTGTCGCCGGAAGCCTGTTTGGCCTGACCATCGGACTTCGATGCCCTTTTCAAAGGAACCTCCATCTCCTCAGGAGAAATCGGGCGTTGCACATCCGGATCGTCATTGGCCACCTTGTTGACGCGCGGCGAGACCGGCACGGCGACCAGAAAGTCGTCCTCGACGGGCCGCAAGAGCTTTTGCGCCTCGCGCCGTTCCACATTGGCGACATCGAGCCAGGTATCGAAGGCCTCGGGTTTCAGGATAACGGGCATCCGGTGATGGATCGCGGACATCATCCGGTTCGACTGGATCGTCAGGATGGCGCCGGTATCGATATCGCCGCCATCGGGATCAGACCAGGTGTCCCAGAGACCGGCGAAAGCCATGAGGTCGCCGTCCGCAGGCCGGATCCAGAAAGCCTGTTTGCCTTCCGGCGTGCGTCGCCATTCATAAAAGCCTGAGGCGGGAACGAGACATCGATGATGGCGCATGGGCGAGCGGAACGACGGTTTTTCAGCGGCCGTTTCCGCGCGTGCATTGATCAGGAGCGTGAAGCTGGCCGGATCTTTCACCCAGGCAGGAATCAGGCCCCAGCGCACAAGGTGAAAGCGCCGCGTGCCGCCAAGATCCTGCCGGACAACCGCCAGAGGCTGGGTCGGGGCGATATTGTAGCGCGGCGGGAAATTCGGCTGGTCTGCATACTTGAAGAAATTCCGCACCGCATCGGGAGGTGTCGTGAGCGCGAGGCGGCCGCACATGATGATCTCTCCGTTCCTGATCCCGTCAAGTTAGGCAATTGGCAACAAAAAACCAGTAGCCTGAAGCTTAAATCGAATAGCAGGGGGATAGTATGGAATGTTTGGATCCAGTTCTGGGCGCCGGAGATCTGGCAGCCGAACGGCTGGAGCAGGCAAACATCAATCCCCAGACCGGCCTCGCCACGGATTATCTCAATCATTTCAATGAAGTCATGATGCTTCTGGAAATGCTTCCGGACATGCCCGATTGCGCCGAGGATATCCTGGAGTGGGAGCCGCTGGACTACGAGGGTCATTTCGAGAACTCGACCTTCAAGGACAAGCAGCTGGCGATTCTGGCCTACCGGGCGGCCCCGGCGCAACTGCGCGATCACCTGGAAGCCCAGGTCGCGGGAATCAACGCACTCGTGGGAAACATCCAGGACCAGCTGCGTGTCGAAACGGATCCGGTCCGGATTGCTTCCGAAATCGCGGAAATCGCAACGCATGAAATCAAACCGCTGATTGCCATTGCGGGCGCCGTGATCCACGGTCATGTTGAACCGGAAGCAACCCAGCATGAAGGCGACGGCGCTCAGGCGGAAATCGACGCTCTGTTCGCTTGATTAATTTCCAATGGTCATCGAGACGACCCTTGGCAAAACTCCTCCGAGGATAACGATGTCCCGGTTCTACCCGGATATGCCGCGGGTCGGCGTCAGCGTTCTGTGTCACCGAAGCGGCAAGGTGCTGCTCATCAAACGCGGCAAGCCCCCGTTCAAGGATCACTGGAGCCTGCCCGGCGGGCTTGTCGAACTCGGCGAAACGCTGCTGGCGGCGGCCGAACGGGAACTTCTTGAGGAAACCGGACTGACGGCCGAACTCGGCGCACCGGTGGAAACTTTCGATTCGATTCAGCGGGACGAAGACGGGCGCGTCGTTACCCATTTCGTGCTGTCGGTCTTTCTCGGCCCCTCCCTGTCCGGCGAAGCGGTTGCCGGCGACGATGCCAGCGCCCTTGAGTGGGTGCCCCTCGAAGAGCTGGAGGATCGCCCCACCACGCCGGGAACACCGGAGCGGATCCGGCGCCTCCTGGGGCGCTGACCTGTTCCCGCCCCTCACAAAGCTTTGCAGACGCTTGATTCCAACTGAACGACAAACGAGCCCAAACTTGGCCGACTTTTGTTTTCAGGAGGAAGGACATGCAAACAGTCAAACAGCGTTGCCGGAATTCTCTCGGAAGGCTTGGACTTGCGTTTCTCCTGACGATTGCCACAACCGGCCTTGCAGCCGCCGATCCCAAGCAGTGGAAGCGTGCGGGATTTACGACGGATTTCACCAAAGCAATCGTTGATCTGAAAACGATTTTTTCCGGTGGTCCACCGAAGGACGGCATTCCTTCCATCGACGCGCCTCGTTTCGAAACCGCACGCGACATCTCCTGGCTTGACGACCGTGAACCGGTAATCAGGCTCGAGGTGACTGGAACCATCAAGGCATACCCGTTGCAGATCCTGATCTGGCACGAAATCGTCAATGACCGGATCGGCAACGTTCCTGTCGCGATTACCTATTGTCCCCTGTGCAATTCCTCCATCGCCTTCGATCGCCGTCTGGGCGAAGAAACACTCGATTTCGGTACGACCGGCCTGCTGCGGAATTCCGATCTGGTCATGTATGACAGGCAGAGTGAAACCTGGTGGCAGCAATTCACCGGCGAAGCCATTGTCGGCACACATGCCGGACGGAAACTGAAGATGCTGCCCTCACGCGTGTTGTCGTTCGGCGCTTTCAGGAAGGCCCATCCGGAGGCAGAAGTTCTCGCACGCCCTGACCCGCCGCGCCGGGATTACGGCCTGAACCCCTATATCGGTTACGACAGCCGCAGAGCACCTTACCCGCTTTATCAGGGAGACCTGCCGGAAAATATCAATCCAATGGCGCGCGTCGTCATCGTGCGCGACGCGGAACGGTTCCATGCGGCGACGGTGGCCTATCTGCGGGAGAATGGCACCCTGGCCTTCAACGGATCGGTTGAGCTTCGCTGGACGGGAGAACAGGCCTCGGTACTGGACAACAGGTCAACGCGGGCCGGGCGATCGGTCGGCACCGTGTTGGCCGTCCGCAAGACCGCAGCCGGTGAAGAGCCCCTTGTCCACGATGTGACATTTGCCTTCGTCGTTCATGCATTTCACCCCGGCCTGGCAATTCTTGGGGTCAAACAGCCATAGCGCTTGCGGTAGGGCCTGCCGTTGAGCATGATCCGCCCATGAGCACCAAGAGCAAGCGATTTGGCGTTTTCCGGACGGCCCTTATGGCAGCCGCTTGCACCTTCATTGCCGGGCAGACCGCCATCGCACAGCAGAACGCCCCGGATGCTCCGCCTTACGAACAGGAGTTGATGCGCCTGTCGGAAATCTTCGGTGCGCTTCATTTCCTGCGCCCTCTTTGTAAAGAGGCAGATACGCCGAGCTGGCGCGACCGGATGGAAGACTTTCTGGACGCCGAAACACTGGACGAGAACCGCCGCCGCCGGTTCATCGAGCGCTTCAACCAGGGTTATCGTGGATTTTCAGTCGCTTACAGGGACTGCACGGACGCCGCGCGTCTCGCAATGGGACAGTATCTGAGCGAAGGCGAGACCATTATCGGCGACGTGACCAGCCGGTACGGGCGATAAATCTTCCCGAATTCCCCAATTTGTTACGAGTTGGTTAACCTTTTGAATCAAATTTGTGGGTGGCCGTTAAGTTTACGTTCACAGTTGCTTATCAGCACGCAGAGCCGTGCTAGGATCAAGTCATCAGATTCGGAGCTGGACACGCTGGAGTAAATTTCAAGCGTTCGGGAAGGACCGGTAAGGAAGCGAATGATAAACGACGATTATGCTGATGCGGCAATGGAAGCTGAATTTGCCGAAGACGAAGACATCAGGCGTGCCGCTCTCGGTTTTATTTCCGATGCCTGGGCCGAAGCCATAGCCAACGGTGTCGATGCGGATGCCGTTGCCCATGCAGCCATGTTTACCGCGCTCGCAGACCTTGTCGCCGCTTATGGCGAGGATGCAGTTGCCAAATTGGCCGAAGGCCTGCCGGACCGGATCCTGCAGGGCGATTACACGGTCAACCGCGTCCTTCAGTAAGCGCACGCAAACATACGACTGACTAAGGCCGGGTTTCCGGCCTTTGCGATTCCTGACGGGTGTCACACATTCTTGACAGATGTCACACCTTGGCGCGAAGCAGCTTCCAGACAAGGTTCAGGTAGATCAGCCCGCCAAAAGCGATGAGAAGCACGCCGGCGATATGGTTGATCCGGTCCAGCCAATGGTCGTCGATCCGGTGCTTGAAGTGTGACACGGATGCTGAGACGACCACCCACCATGAAGTCGCACCGCAGGCGATACCCGCGACCATCGTCAGGGCTCCCAGATGATTGCCATGGGCCGGCCTGTAGTCGCCGAGAACGCCGAAGATGGCGATAAAGGCAAAGATCGCCCCCGGATTCGTGATCGCCATGAAAAAGGCGGCCGTAGCTTCCCCCCAGAACCCCCGCCGCTTGCCGTTTCCGTCTTTGTGAATATGCGGGTGGGTATGCCAAATCTTGATGCCGAAGCCCAAAAGCAGCACACCGCCGATCATCTCAATCAGGTAAAACTGGTTGTCGATGAAATTCGTGACGGCCGAAACGCCGAAGATGGCACAGGCGGCGAAAATCGAATCCGCCAATACGGCCCCCAACCCGACGTAGACGCCCTGGCGGAACCCGCTGTGAACCGCGTGTTGTATGGCCATGATGTTGACGGGCCCGACCGGGGCCGTGGTGAGAATACCGATGACATAACCGATCAGTGCATATTCCAGAAATGTCACGCCCGGTCCTTTTCGGTCACCCGCAAAAATGTTCTGACAGGCAATGGAGCCTTTCGATAACCGGCCCACCTCGCGATGACAAGGATGAGATATTGTCATCACCCTGTTTTCACCATGGCACGAATTGTTTAAGGAACCGGCGGGGTTTGAAAAATGGAGCAGGTCATGACGTTTCGGATGATTGCCGCCGCCATCGTGGCGGCAACCTTGTTCTCGGGGACTGCAGGCGCAAAGACCGTCCAGACGGAAACGATACCGATTACGCCCGCCGCGCCGGCTTTCGAGCCTCCGGTGGAGGAGCTGACAGTCCCTGAGGCATCCGGACAGGCAGACGCTCCGGAGATGGCTGACGACGGTGCCCTACCGCAGGTTTTCTACGACACCTCATCCCTGCCGAAGCCGGTGGCGCGCATGCATGCCCAACTGAGGGAAGCCGCCCAATCCGGCAATCTGGAAAAGCTGCGCATGGTGTTTGAGAGCAACGAAATGCCACCGACGCTCTCTTTCGCCGAAATCGGCGATCCTATCGACTTCCTGAAGGAAAACTCAGGCGACGGCGAAGGCTTCGAGACCCTCGCCATTCTGGCCGACATTCTGGAGGCTGGATTCCTGCATGTCGACCAGGGCACGGCGCAGGAAATGTACGTCTGGCCGTATTTCGCCCGCTATCCGCTCGATAAGCTGACGCCGGATCAAAAGGTTGAACTCTTCCGGATCGTGACGGCGGGCGACTTCGCCGAGATGAAGGAATTCGGTGCCTGGACCTTCTACCGGGTCGGCATCGGTCCGGACGGTACCCTGCATTATTTCGTGGCGGGAGATTGAGCCTTCATCCGGTTCCCAGCCCGGATGAGCGGGCTGGCCGTGCTCAAGCCCGCTTTTCAGCCACCTGCCGGTCGCTGGCCGCGACGTCGCCGATCTCGTTCACATCGAACGGCGTCGTCTGGTAGACGTCGTTGATCCAGTTGCCGAACAGCAGATGCGCATGGCAGCGCCAACGGTTTTCAGGCGGCAGCGCCGGGTCGTCGCCGGGGAAATAGTCCACCGGCAGGGTGCCGGAACCGTCGCGGACATATTCCTCTCCGAGTGTCTCCGTGTCGTATTCGACATGATTGAACATGTGGAGCATGCGGCGGCGGTCATCGGACAGAAGGCAGAGCCCGTTTTTATCGTCCTCGGCAAGAATCTTCAGGCCGCTTGTCTCCGGAATGTCCTCACGGCGCACCTCGGTCCAGCGGGAAATGGGGATCCGGAAATTGTCGGAAAAGCCACGCAGGTAGGGCGAAGCCGGCTCGAGGATCTTCTGCTTGAAGACACCAAAGGCTTTTTCTGGCAGCAGGTATTTCTGCATGCCGTGGAAATGATGCACGGCTGCCTGGGCCGCCCAGCAGATCGTGAAGCACCGGTGGACATGTGTCTGGGTCCAGTCGAACACCTCAGACAGCTCCGGCCAGTAGTTGACCTCCTGGAAGGGGCGTTTTTCCACCGGTGCGCCGGTAATGATGAAGCCGTCGAAACGCTCGTGGCGAATGTCCCGCCAGGGCCTGTAGAAGGATTCCATATGGTCGGCAGGCGTGTTCCTCGGCACGTGGTCCGACATGCGCACGAGCGTCAGTTCGACCTGCAGGGGTGTCGCTCCCAGCAGGCGTGCGATCTGGGTTTCCGTCTTGATCTTGTTGGGCATGAGATTGAGCAGGCCGATCCTGAGCGGCCTGATATCCTGCCGGACGGCATCCGCCTCGCGCATGACGATGACGCCTTCGGCGTCGAGGGAACGGCGGGCGGGTAGATCGTCTGGAATTTTAATCGGCACTTTGCGTCAATCCTCATCCGGGAACGACGCCTGTGATGTGATCCGCTTGGTTGCCGGATAGGCCACATCCTCCGTCATGGAGTACCACCTTGCTCGGTCGGGCAGGTTGGCGTTGGGCGTCGCCCCAACTCTCAATGCGAGCCCATATGTATGAGGTCGGGTCGCCGATGACAATCAATTTGTGGTGACCAGCGCAATCCGTAGAAGGGCATGATCTCCCCATGAACAACGGCCGAGCCCAAGGGAACGGTTACACCAGGAACTGCGCATCCGACAGTTTTCTCCTCTTCCAGACCCGCCCCTCACCGCATGGTGGTGGTGAACCCGACGCATTTAAACTACACTCTGCGCAGAATTACGCCGCGTAAGCAGGTGCTCGAATGGAACGTCGATTGACTGCGGTACTGGTTGCCGACATGGCCGCCTACAGCCGGCTCATGGAACTGGATGAAGACGGTGTCATCGCTCGTCAGAAAGAATACCGGCGCGAAGTCATAGATCCGGCGATCGCAATCAGAAACGGCCGAATCGTCAAGACGACGGGCGACGGGATGCTCGCCGAGTTCCAGAGCGCCCAGGATGCTGTCCAGGCAGCCGTGGATATCCAGGAGACGATGTCCAGGCGCGAAGCCGAAAGCATACCCGACAAACGCATTACCTATCGGGTGGGGATCAACCTGGGAGATGTGGTTCACGATGAGGACGACATCTTTGGCGACGGTGTGAATGTCGCTGCCCGTCTTCAGACTATCGCCGAGCCGGGTGGCATCTGCGTTTCCGATCTTGTGCACCAGACCGTAAACGAGCGGATAGGCGCGCCTTTCCGCGACATGGGCCGGCAGCGGGTGAAGAACATTTCGCGGCCCATCCGGGTCTGGCAGTGGACGCCCAAGGCAAAGTCGGAAATGATTGAACCCGTCGAGGAAGCGCTGCAACAGCGTGTCCACTACACGACATCGGAAGACGGAACGCATATCGCCTGGGCGGGAGTGGGTCAGGGCTTGCCGGTCCTGAAAGCACCAAACTGGCTCAATCACCTCGAGTATGAATGGAAAAGTCCCTGCTGGGCGCCGATGCTCGCCGAATGCGCACGCAGGTTTCAGCTGGTTCGCTTCGACCAGCGCGGCAACGGTCTGTCGGATTGGGACCCTGACATCATCTCGGCAGACGCCATGCAACAGGACATGAACGCAGTGGCTGACGCTGCCGGGCTCGGCAGATTTGCACTTCTCGGCATTTCACAGGGCGGTGCGTTTTCCATCCGTTACGCCGTGGAAAACCCGGAGCGGGTCAAATGCCTGATTATTCTGGGCGGCTATGTTCGCGGCAGATTGCGGCGCCCCGACCCCGAACAGAAAAAGCTGTTCGACATGCTCACCAACACGATTACCCAGGGCTGGGGGTCCCCCAATCCCGTTTTCCGTCACTTTTTTACCTCCAGCTTCATCCCCGACGCCTCCTCCGGCATTGCCGACAGCTTCGACGAATTGCAGCGGATTGCCACGAACCCCGACGCGGCCCTCAGGCTGTGGCGAATGAATGCGGAGATCGACGTGTCGGACCTGGCTACGAAAGTTCAGGTTCCAACGCTCGTTCTGCACTGCGCCGGTGAACGTGTGGCCCCGATCGAGGAAGGCCGGCTCATTGCGCGTCTGATCCCGAACGCAACATTCGTGGAATTGCCCGGAAACAACCACGTCCTTCTGGAAAACTCGCCCGCCTTCGCTCTGTTTTTCGAAGAAGTATCCGACTTTCTGAAGAAACACGCCGATTGATCATGGAAAATCATAATCTTTTCAGTGCCAGCAGCCGTTCAGGTGGCTAGCCATCACGGCCACACACCTCATTCACCCTTTTCAAACACCTTCCGCCGGAAAAGTTGCTTTGCGTCAGTAACTTTGCGACACTCGCTGCCGCTTGGAGAGGATCGGGCCCGATGAGTTTCGAGAGCCCGTGGAAGGAGTGATAAATGTCGGTCGCGCGGTTCGCATTCCCCGTTCTGACGGGCATGTTTTTGGCTCTTTCAATGCTTCTGCCACCGGCAAACGCGGAGGAAGGTTTCTTCGAACGCGGCTGGACCTTGCAGCGCGACGCCTCCTCGCTCCGTTTTCAGTCGGTCAAGAACCTTACCAAGGTCGAATCGAGCGGCTTTGCTGAATTCGAGGGCGGGATCGATGAGGCAGGCAACGCTTCCATCCGCATCTTTCTCGATTCGGTCGACACAAAGATCGACCTCCGCAATGTCCGCATGCGGTTCCTGTTTTTCGAAACCTTCCAGTTTCCCGAAGCCCTCATCACCGCGAAGATCGACAAGGCGCTCCTGACGGACTTGCCGGTGCTCAAGCGCAAGATCATTCCGCTGACCTTCACAATGAACCTGCACGGGAATTCCAGGACCTACGACACCGAAGTCGCGGTTACGCTGATGAGCGACGATCTCGCGGCCGTGTCGACGACAGCTCCGATTTCCGTGCCGGCCGCCGACTTCGGCCTGGACGGCGGTGTCAAGAAGCTCGAGGAGGCGGCGAATGTCGTCATCGTGCCGTCGGCAACGGTCTCCTTCGACTTCGTCTTCGCCCGCAATGGCGACGGCAAGGAAACGGTTGCGGTAGCGGAAACCACCCCGCCTGCAACACAGCCTGCCGCGGCAAAAGCCCTGGAACCAGAGGGCGATTTCGACCTCGACGCCTGCAAGGGGCGGTTCGAGATCCTGTCACGGACGGACAACATCTATTTCCCGAGCGGCAGTGCGCGGCTGGATGCACGCAGCGAACCGCTTCTGAACAGTCTCGTCGATATCATCTCCCGCTGCCCGGGACTAAAGATCGAGGTCGGCGGCCATACAGACAGCGATGGCAGCGCGGGCGCGAACATGCGGCTGTCCGATCGCCGCGCGGCCGCCGTCACCCAATATCTCACATCAAAGAACATACCCGCAGAGCGGATCGTCAGCGTCGGATACGGGGAAACGCGCCCCGTCGCCTCCAATGACACGCCGGAAGGCAAGAGCCGCAACCGCCGAATAGAGTTCGTCGTTGTCGAATAAAACACTCATACGCTGCCTGTCAGCGGTCTTTGCCGCAGCCATGGTGCTGTTTGTTTCACTTGTGCCGGTTCCGGCGGCCGCCGAGCCGCGGCTTGCGCTGGTCGTGGGCAATGGAGCCTATGTCAACGTCGCTCGCCTCGACAATCCGGTGAATGACGCGACGCTGATGGCCCAGTCGCTGGAGCAGGTCGGGTTCGACGTGACGCTGATCACTGAGGCCACGCAAGATGAACTCATCCGGGCGATCTCGGAGTTCGGGCGAAAGCTCCGCACATCGGGTGCGGATACGACCGGCCTGTTTTACTATGCCGGTCACGGGGTTCAGTCCTTCGGAACCAATTTCCTGGTTCCCGTCGACATCGAATTGCACGATGCAGCCGACCTCAGCCTTGTCGGCGTGCCGGCACAGGCCGTGCTCCGCCAGATGTTCTCCGCGCGCAACAAGACGAATATCGTCATTCTGGATGCCTGCCGGAACAACCCCTTCGTCGCGATACCCGACATCAGCGACAACGGCCTTGCCGAAATGAAGGCGCCGAGGGGAACGTTTCTGGCCTATGCGACCGCGCCGGGCGAGGTGGCCTTGGACGGCACCGGATCGAACAGCCCCTTCTCCCAGGCAATTGCCAAGCACCTGGATACGCCTGGCCAGCCGATCGAAGCGCTGTTCAAGGATGTCCGAAACGACGTCCTGAAGCAGACCGACGGCCACCAGATCCCCTGGGATACATCTTCGCTCACAACCAATTTCCAGTTTGTGCAGGCAAAGGTGCCATCGCCCGCGGAAATCCAGATGCGTCAGCTCTGGGACTCCGTGCGCCTCAGCCGCGATCCCGTCCAGGTGTTGCTTTTCATGCGCGCGAATCCCGACAACATATATGCGGAAGAAGCACGTGCGCTGCTGGCCGAGCTCATGTCCAGCGAGTTGAAGCAGGGCGAGGAAGCCCCGCAGACCAAGGCGCCGCCTCCTGCGCCCGTTGTCGATCCCGCCAAGGCGGAGCGCGACCTGATAGAGGAAGCCCGCAAGACGGGAACCGCGGATGCCTACCAGACCTATCTGGAGGCTTATCCGGATGGCGCCTATTCCGAACTCGCACGCCTTGAGCTGCAGACGATCCTGAACAAGGAGCAGCGGACGGACCCGATCTCCGATCCACCTCCCGCAGTCGTGGAAAAGCCGGCCGAACCGAAGACGGATCTGCCGGCAACAGTTGCCTTCAACACGCCGCTCGGCGTCGGGGATCCGGAAATCGCGACACGGAGTATTGCCGAGCTTATTACCGGTTCACCGCGTTTCCCGCCCATCGAGGGCCTGCCGGAGGCCGTCTGGAAGGACAAGACCTGTTCCTCCTGCCATCATTGGGAGCAGTCGAACCTTTGTACGCAGGCCAAGACCTACCTCGCCGACAGCACGCGCGCGCTTGAAAAGCAGCACCCCCTGGGCGGCGCCTTCAAGGAAGCGCTCCGCATCTGGGCCCGTGACGGCTGCAACTGAGGCCTGACACCGCCACAAGGACCTGAACCGGCAAGCCGGACACAAATGTCCGGCTTGCCGGTTCAGCTCGTCGGGGCTGGTTCCGTGCACACTGTGCCGCTTACTTCAGGACATCCGTTGCCTTGTGATCAGCGTCGACACCGTCGATCAGAAACACCTCGCCCCTGGCCCGCGCCAGCCGTTTCGGCAGGACCTTCTGATAGGCAGGAGACCTGTACCAGGCTTCGGCCTGTTTGCGGTCCGGGAAGGCAATGACGATCAGGTCTCCCTTGAATGCGCCTTCAAGCATGTGTTTTTCGCCGCCATGGATGAGGTACCGCCCCTCATAGGGGGCAAGTGTCGCGTCAATCCCTTCCAGATAGGCCACGATTTCGGGTCCCATTTCAACTTCACGCAAGTGGCCGACTGCAAAACAGGTCATTGTTTTCTCCTTCATCGCGCTTGTCATTCGCCCGCAGGCACCTGGTTTGCCGAGGCCCGCCATTCGAGCCAGGAAAGCACCACGACGGCGGCGGCCTGGATCAGCAGAAATGCCCAGCCAAGCGTGTTGGGCGCGATGACCCCGGCAAACGGCAGCACCAGACTGGCCAGCACCCAGGCCAGATTGCCCAGTACCACCAGATTGACCGCCCACCCGGGAACCTGAGCGGCCCGGGCTGACAGCGCCATGAAGACGGCAACGGGAAAAAGCAGCAGCCCTGCCCAGAACAGCAGCGGTGCGCTGATCTGCGTCACACCGGCAATATCGCCCGAGACCAGCACAAGCAGTCCTCCCATGGCGGCACAGGTTGCGGCATCGACTCCCAGAAGCGAGCGGAGGGACAATTGCGTCGGTGAAAACATGGTCAGTTCCTTTCATGATCTGCCAGTCCGATCGGCTGGCTGTGCATGGATCATTGCGGCGATGTGTTCTGAAGTCGATTACGTCGCAGGTAATTGAAGCGAAGAAACCGGTGGGCTAGTGTCCGGCCATGACGGAGACACAGGAAACGGCCGGTCACATGTTGCGCCGGTGGCGACGGCACCGCCGG
This sequence comes from Roseibium sp., assembly GCF_050301095.1. GTDB lineage: Bacteria > Pseudomonadota > Alphaproteobacteria > Rhizobiales > Stappiaceae > Roseibium. The sequence continues at coordinate 31,302 of NZ_JBNKYW010000121.1, read as the reverse complement.
CTCAGCCAGCTCGATCTGGCGACCGAGACGGATATTTCACAACGGCATCTGAGTTTTCTGGAATCCGGGCGGTCCCGCCCCAGCCGTGACATGGTCATGCACCTGACGGAATTCCTGGATGTCCCGCTGCGCGAGCGAAACGCCATTCTGACAGCGGCGGGCTTTGCGCCGCATTACCCGCAACATGAACTCAAGGCGCCCGAATTATCGGCCGCCAACGCGGTGATCGAGCGGATCCTTCAGGGGCACCTGCCCCACCCCGCGCTCGCCGTGAACCGGCATTGGGAGCTGCTTGCGGCCAACAAAGCGGTCTTCGCGATGCTCGATGGCATCGCGCCTCACCTCCTTGAAGGCACCGTCAATGTCCTGCGGCTGAGCCTGCATCCGGAGGGGCTCGCTCCCCGCATTCTCAATCTGGCCGAATGGCGCACGCATATCCTGGCGCGGCTCGCTCACGAAATCGACCGGTCCGCCGACCCGGCACTCGCGGCCTTGCGGAACGAGCTTGAAGCCTTTCCGGTCGAGAATGGGACCGGCACCAGGTCTGCCGCCGATCCCGTCGACAACCGCATCGCCGTTCCGCTGCGGTTCAAGGGACCGTCCGGTCCCTTGAACTTCCTGAGCACGACAACGGTCTTCGGCACGGCGGTGGACGTGACCCTGTCCGAGATCGCCATCGAGGCGTTTTTCCCGGAAGACGAAGAAACGGCTCAGACAATGACCGCATTGGCGGCGCGGAAAGCCTGAGGCCGTCCGGTTTCATCGGCTTTTCGTTGGAAAACACAGCCTCCGGCCGCGCCAACCTGATCGGCATTTATTTGCTGAGTTCGGCGTAGTCCGCATAGCCCCGGTAAAGAGGCTTGAATCGCAGCTCCGCGCCGATGGACCGGGCAAGACCCTGCAATTCGTCCTCAAGATCCGCGCGCGGCGACACATGAAAGGACTTCAGCCATTCGAACAGAACGGACCTGAACCAGCCGGGAAGCCTGCCCTGCTGGCCGAAATCGACCACGTGGATCCGCCCGTCTTCGGCAAGCCGCGCGGCACCAGCGGCGAGCGCCTCCCGCCAAATGGGGATCATGGACAGCGTATAGGAATAAAACACGCGGTCGAAGGCCGGAACGCCGGTTCCTTCCGTTGCAGCCGGATTGGCGGCATCCCCTTCGATCAGGGTAATCCGTCCGGCCAGTCCGGCTTTGGCGATGTTCGCGGCGGCCGTCTCCAGCATTTGCCGGGATATGTCGAGACCGTAGAAACTCGCGTCCGGATACCGCCTGGCCGCGGCGATGAGATTCCGGCCCGTGCCGCAGCCGAGTTCCAGAACCACCCCGCCTCTCGGCGGCTCCAGCCTTTCGATCAGACAATCCCGGCCGAGCAGATAGTACTTGCGGGTGAGGTCGTAGACATGGCGCTGGCGGCGATAGACACTGTCCATCAGCCGGGCTGTGTCGGCGGTTCCACTCATGAGGCTGCCTGCATCAACCGTTGAAGACATAAAGATGGAAACCGCCGTAGATGGACGAGCGATCCTGACGGCCAAGCTCCAGGCTTTCCTCCTCCTCGTAGGTCCAGCGTTGCAGGACACGGTCCTCGACGCGTCCTGGCAGCAGGCTCGGTTCGGCGGCGGTCCGGAAGATCACCCGGGCGCCCGGACGCGCCGTCCGGGTGATTTCCGCCCAGAGCGCATTGAGCTGCTGGTCCGTCATCCAATCCTGCGCGTCCAGAAGCACATAGGCATCCAGCGTATCGTCGGCAACGCTCTGGAGATGCTCGGTGAAGTTTCGGTTGAGCACCCGGACCCGGCCGGCGCGCTGGCGGATTGCCTCAAAATGCTCGCGCTTCAGATAAGGCGGCAGCGGCCCGGACGGACCGGTTGAACTGCCGCTGGCCGCCGGCGCGTAGCCGCGGCCGAAGGCCTGCCAGGCGAAATAATTGTCCCGCATGGAAAAGTCGCAGGCGAGTTTCTCGAGGCGCTGGCGCAGTACCGCGGACATGTTGCCGTCGGCATTTGCGGAAACCAGCGCGTCGTATTGCGCCGGCGGAATGCCGAGCCCGTAGAGCGACATTTTCTTCGATGTCGCCCAGCGCACCAGACGCTTGTCGAACAGGGGCGCCAGCGCGGTATCGAAAAAGCTCCGCTGTTCCTCGAGCGATTTGGTCTTCACCATGTGCCCGGGATCAATGCCGTAAAGGCGTGCCACCAGGTGGCCGATGCCGATGAAATATCCGAGCAGGCCGTGATGATAGAGGTCACGCGAGAACAGGGTGATGCGTTTGCGGCCCCAGTTGGCAAGGTCCCGGCCTTCCCAGTAGGCAACCGTTTCGGCATCCAGATTGTCCTTCAGGAAACGCCGGTATGCGGCAACATTCGCCTTTTCGTCCGCTTCGCCGAAGAAGCGGTAGAAGGTTTCGTAGTTCGGGAAATGCCGGGCGGCAGCAAGTTTCAGGCGGCCCAACGCCACATGGGCCCGGTTGAGGTCCACCGCCGTGATCTCCGCCGGGCTCGCGGTCAGATAGGACATCACATTGCATCCGCCCGAAGCGATGGTGATCATCCGGCTGTCCGGCGTGAGCCTGAGGGCTTTCATGTCCACATCCGGATCTTCCCAGATCTGCGGATAGACCAGCCCCTTGAAGACGAAGGTGAAAAGGCGCTCCAGAATACCGTCGCGGGACGTGGCATCTGAGCGATGCACCGCTTTGCTGAGCCGTTTCTTCGAAGCCGTAAGCGTGCCCTGCGCCATTTTTCTCTCCCGAGTCACCGCACAAATAAGCTGCCCTCCGATACGTCAGAGTGACGACAGTTTGGTGACGACCGGGAAGATTTGTTCCGTCAACCGAACAACAAAAAGCCCCCGCCGGAGCGGGGGCTGATCTCAATCGGTTTGGCTCCGGGGCCGGATGCTGGGGTCAGCGCGTGACCACCACGAAGTCCGTGCCAAGGCCCGTATTGCGCTTGAAGCTTCTGTCCGTGATCGTCAGCGAAGTGCCAGGCGTCAGCATTCTGGACAGGTCCTCGGCGACCTCTTCCGGAATATCGATACGGTCCAGAACGTCCATCGGTTTTGCACCGCGTGCGCCTTCCGCATTGACTGCAATCCAATTCACCGAGCCGTCACCCTGCTCGAAGTCGAGGGCAGTGAACACGTGGGTGCCGATTTCCGTTTCGATGTCCCTGATCGAGACAGGAGCCTCATAGATGTCATGGAACTTGCGGCGGACACGCAGCATGGCGTTGCGCGGCTTCACATAACCGGCATCCGCACGGATGCGGGCTTCAAGGGCATCGGTCAGCTTGCCGGTCACCGGCAGGTCGGCACCTTCCTGATAAAGGCTGATCGCGGCGCGTGTCTTGCGGCCCATGACGCCATCGGCGGGGCCGGCATTAAAGCCCATCTGGTTGAGAAGTTTCTGCAGGACCTCGACCCGTCCCGGCTGCTTCTGCGGCGTGATGATCATACGCAGCGGCCGGTCGAAATACGGGTTCTCCGGCAGAACCACCGACATCGGCGTTTCCACTGAGGCTTCCCGGATGGCGCCGCGCAGCGCAGGGTCGGCGGCAATATTGTCACCGGACAGGCTGGCGACTTCCGTTTCCGGAACAAAGGGTTGCGGCAGCACGTCGTGGCGGATGCTCAACGGTTCTGCAGCCTCGCGGGTCACGACCACATGCGCGCCTCGTTGCGTAATCCCGAAGAGCGACTTGGCGAAGGAGCGCGGCAGACGGATGCAGCCGTGCGATGCCGGGTATCCCGGAAGCCTGCCCTGATGCAGCGCAATGCCCGACCAGGTAAGCCGCTGCATGAACGGCATCGGCGCATCGTCGTAGAGGTTGGAAAAATGCTTGCGGCGCTTTTCAAGGATCGAAAACACGCCTGTCGGCGTGCTGTATCCACTTTTGCCGGAAGAGATCGGTGACGTTTCGACGAGATCCAGACCGCGATATACCTTGATGGTCTGTTCGTTCAACGACACCAGCATGTGAAGCGGTTGCTCGACTGCCGGTTCTTCGGCATGCGGCGCGCCGTCACGCGCGAGCGCACCGGAAAAGGCGGTAGCGGAAAAAATCGCGGCACCGGCAAGGCTCAGAAGCGCACTTGCCCGCTTATTCCTGTTGTGAAATCCAAATGACAACATCCCGGAGCTCCCCAACGCAAAACACTAAAGCTCGATACAAACTTTATTCGAGACTTCTATAGATGGGGTTAGGAAACACGGTTACTTATTGGTTTCCCTTCCCCTTATCCCATTCCTTCGCACAAATGCCGGGCCGAAGCTGTTATTCACATCACAAAACCGCCGGAAAAATCCGGCTCTGCAAGTGCCCGGCCCGGAAGCGGCGAGGATTTCCCGGGAATCTATGTCAGGCTTTCAATCCGTCCAGAAAGACAACAGCCTCGCCACGGGAGGCATCGGTCAATTCGCCTTCCCACATCACCCGGCGACCGCGCACCAGTGTGCCGACCGGCCAGCCTGTAACCTCCTTGCCGTCATAGGGCGTCCAGCCGCATTTGGAGGCGATCCACTCGTTGCGGATCGTTTCCTTGCGCTTGAGGTCGACGACGGTGAAGTCGGCATCGTAACCGACCGCGATCCGGCCTTTGCGCGCGGTCTGGAAAAGGCGTGCCGGTCCGGCGCTGGTCATGTCGACAAAACGGGCAAGGCTCAGCCGCCCGGCGTTGACATGGTCCAGCATGATCGGGACGAGCGTCTGCACGCCGGTCATGCCCGACGGCGAGGACGGATAGGGCTTCTGCTTTTCCTCCAGAAGATGCGGCGCATGGTCGGACCCGAAAATGTCCAGAATGCCCTGGCTCAATCCCCACCACAGCCGCTCCGAATGGCGCGGCGCACGCACCGGCGGGTTCATTTGCACCAGCGTTCCAAGGCGATGGTAAGCCTCGTCCGTCAGTGTCAGGTGATGCGGTGTCACCTCGATCGAGGCGACATCCTTGTGGTCGATCAGGAAGTCGACCTCCTCCGCCGTCGACAGGTGCAGGATATGGATCTTGGCGCCGGTTTCCCGGGCGATCGCCACCAGCCGCTGCGTGCATTGCAGGGCGGCGATCTCGTCGCGCCAGACCGGATGGGAACTCGGATCTCCTTCAACCTGTTCGCCCTTGCGCTCGCGCAGGCGGAACTCGTCCTCGGAATGAAAGGCCGCCCGGCGGCGGGTGGTGGAAAGGATTTCCCTGACGCCCTGATCGTCCTCCACAAGGAGGTCTCCGGTCGAGGAGCCCATGAACACCTTGATCCCGGCAGCGCCCGGCAGGCGCTCGAGGTCCGGAATGTCCTTCACGTTGTCCCGCGTTCCGCCAACCCAGAAGGCGAAGTCGCAATGCATGCGGTGATGCCCCCGGCTGACCTTGTCGGCAAGTGCTGCTTCAGAGGTCGTCAGCGGATTGGTGTTCGGCATTTCGAAGACCGCGGTCACCCCACCCATCACGGCGGCCCGGGATCCCGATTCCAGGTCTTCCTTGTGATCGAGCCCCGGCTCGCGGAAGTGGACCTGCGTGTCCATGACCCCGGGCAGCACATGCAGTCCGGAACAGTCGATCACCTCGCCCGCCTGTGACGCGTCGAAAGAGCCGATGCCGGCAATGCGTCCGTTTCTGACGGCGACATCGCGCATCCCCTCGCCGTCCTGATTGACAACGGTTCCGCCTTTCAGGATCAGGTCATAGGTCTCGCTCATGTGGCTCCTCCGGCAATGGCATCGGGTGGTGACATTCAGGTTTATCCGGGCTTATACGCGCCTCCCGCGTAAAGAACCAGACGCGGTTTCCCCTTTCCCCGCCTTGCCCGCTTGAAGCAAAGCGCCTATGTGGCACTGGAGGAAAGCTGTTTCCCAACTTCTCTTGCTAGGAGCGCCCGTGCCGTCGCCATTCTTCTCTCATCTGACCGACCGTGCCCTGATCCGGGTTGCCGGTGCCGATGCGCATCACTTCCTGCAGAACCTTGTGACGGCCGATATGGAGACGATCGATCAGACCGGAGCCGGCGCGGCCGCCCTCCTGACGCCGCAGGGCAAGATCCAGTTCGATTTTCTGATTTACAAGACCGGTGACGGTTATCTGATTGACGCGGCAAGAACCGTGGCGGCAGATCTCCTGAAACGCCTCACCTTCTACCGGCTGCGCGCCAAGGTGGAACTGGAGCTCATGCCGGAAGACACCGGCGTCTTCGCCGCCTGGAACGCGCCGGACATCGACAACACCCTCGTGACCGTCGCAGATCCGCGCCTGCCGGAACTCGGCCGCCGCATCGTCGCTCCCGCTCTTCCGATCCTGCAGAGCGAGAAAGCGGAAATCGCCTCCCCTGCGACTTACGAGGCCCACCGTATCCGCCTTGGCGTGCCGGAAGGCCTGAAGGACTACGACTATTCCAGTATCTTTCCGCATGACGCGGATCTGGACCAGCTCGGCGGCGTTTCCTTCACCAAGGGCTGTTATGTCGGCCAGGAAGTGGTCTCGCGCATGCAGCACCGCAGCAGTGCCCGCAAGCGTTTCGTCCAGGTGACCAGCGCAGAGGCCTTGCCGGCACGCGGTACCGATATCACGGCCGATGGCAAAAGCATCGGCACGTTGGGGTCTTCCACTGCCAGCGGTGACGGTGTCATCGGTCTTGCACTTGTCCGTCTTGACAAGGTCGCCCATGCCAAGGACAACGGCATCCCTCTTCAATGCGGTGACTCGCTGGTCAGCGTCAGACTTCCCGAATGGGCGGAATTCACCTGGCCGGAACCGAGTGCCGCAAACTGAAACTCGCGTTTTAAAGCGGAACGACCGATGTCCCCTGCCCGCTCTGATCAGCCACCGCGCGCCTGGCAGCGCATGTTGTCCGGGAGACGCCTCAACCTGCTGGACCCCTCGCCGCTGGACGTTGAGATTTCGGACATCGCCCATGGCCTTGCCCGTGTGGCGCGCTGGAACGGGCAGACCATCGGGAACCATGCGTTTTCCGTCGCCGAACATTCGCTGATCGTGGAAGAAATCGCCCTGCAGCTGAAACCGGACTTGGCCCCGCACTGGCGCCTGGCGGTGCTCCTGCATGATGCCCCCGAATATGTGATCGGAGACATGATCTCCCCGTTCAAGGCCGTGATCGGCGAAGCCTACAAGGGCGTCGAGGCCCGCTTGCAGGGCGCGATCCATCTGCGCTTCGGCCTGCCGGCGGAAATTCCGCAGACGGTGAAGAAACTGGCCAAACGCGCGGACATCATCTGTGCCTATTTCGAAGCGGTCGAACTGGCCGGTTTTGACGAGGAAGAAGCCGGCAGGATCTTCGGACGGCCGCGCAACTTCCCCCTGAACAGCGACGGCAAGCTGCGCTACGGCCTGGAACCTCTTCCCGTCGCGAAGGCGCAGGAGAAGTTCATGGCGCGCTTTGACGAAATCGAGGCTCTGCGCGAAGCGGCGAACAAGCCGAAGTCCCGGCATGCGAACGGGTAACACACAGTTCTTTGCACGAAGGGCATTTTCTTGGAATAGCCTCTCGCCCTAACCGGCGAATACACCTAATTTATGGGAATAACGAACAAACCGGTTTTTCCATGCTGCATGTGTGCTCCCTGTCGAAATTGCCTGAAACAATCGCCGAAACCGGCGCGAAATCCCTTGTCACGCTGATCAATGCGGAGATGGCGGTGCCGACACCTGAAGGAATTCGTCCGGACAGGCACCTGTTTCTAGCCTTCAACGATATCGCCCAGCCGGTCGACGGGCTGGTTCCGCCCAGCGAGCGGCACGTCGAGGATTTCCTTGCCTTCGTCCGGGCCTGGGACCGGCAGGCGCCTCTGGTCATTCATTGCTGGGCCGGTATCAGCCGCTCGACGGCCGGCGCCTATGTCGCCGCCTGCGCCCTGAGGCCCGAGGCCGACGAATACCGGCTGGCGGCTTTGCTGCGGGAAAAGTCGCCCTCGGCGACCCCCAACACCCGCATCGTTGCCATGGGCGACAAGTTGCTCGGCCGCGAGGGCCGCATGATCGACGCGATCCGCGGCATCGGCCGCGGTGCGAATGCATTCGAAGGCTCACCCTTCGTGATGCCGATTGACTGAGCGCCAGGACGACACACGGGAGAGATCATGCCGCATCGGCAAGCGAGTATCGAGATTGGCCTGAACGCCGTCATTGTTTCGGTAAGCGGCGGCATTCCACAGGTTGTCCAGGTCAGGGATACCGACAACGTCTTTCCCGACAGCCTGCCCTTCGGCCCTTTCGATCCGATCCACCACAGGACCTTCGAAATCGGCCTGAGATCCTGGGTGGAAAACCAGACCGCCCTGAATCTCGGATATGTGGAACAGCTCTACACCTTCGGCGACCGTGGCCGTCACCGGGTGTCCGGCGACGAAGGCCCGCATGTTGTCTCCGTAGGCTATCTGGCCCTGACCCGCCAGACCGCCGATTCAGACGACACACTGGCCAAGCACAATTCCGCCTGGCGGTCGTGGTACGACTATTTTCCATGGGAGGACTGGCGCACGGGACGGCCGACGGTTCTGGATCAGGAAATCCTGCCCGCGCTCAATGCCTGGGCCGAGAATCCGCCGACCGAGGGGGAAATTCCCAAGCCGCTCAGCCGCATCGAACGTATCTGCCTTGCCTTCGGCACCGGAACAACAAGCTGGGACGAAGAACGGGCGCTGGAGCGCTATGAACTGCTTTACGAGGCCGGCCTGCTTCTGGAAGCGCAACGGGATGGCCGCCCTGCGGCGCTGGCGCGTGCCTCCCTGCCCTTTCTTGGGGCCCCCATGCGCTTCGACCACCGCCGCGTTCTGGCAACGGCCATCTCGCGGCTGCGCGGCAAGCTGAAATACCGGCCCGTCATCTTCGAGCTGATGCCGGAGACCTTCACGCTGACCGAACTGCAGACCTCGGTCGAAGCCATTTCGGGACGGCATCTTCACAAGCAGAATTTCCGCCGCCTGGTGGAAAATGCCGATCTGGTGGAGCCGACCGGTGCCACTTCGACTGCGACAGGCGGCCGCCCGGCGGCCCTCTTCCGCTTCCGCCACCAGCTCTTGAGCGAACGGCCGGCACCGGGATTGCGAGTCGGCGGGCGATAGGTTCACAAGCTGCAAACCGGGAAATATCCGGCTGTTTACTGGTCAGTTATACTTAGAGCAATTAACCATAACCGCGCCTCCGACGCGAAAACTTCCACGAATTTCTGCGATTTCCCGGCTTATTAACGCTCTTTCAAGGTTAAGCAGACATCTTCAATTCTAGCGCTGCGGTTTACCCGGTCTTTGCGCTGATCGTCCGGCGTGTTGAGGACGATGTGGTTCGAGTTGGAGCTGGCTGCGTATGTTTGGCCTAATGTCCCGCAACAAAAAGCGGTTTTCTGCTACTGTGACACGTGACAACACCCCGGTCCGGGCGCGTCTGCGCCGGCTCAAACATGTCCTCCTCGCCTGCCCGCTGGTCTATCTCGGCCTGGGTGGAACGATCGGCCCGCAAGATATTTTCGCGCTGATCAATGCAAGGACCAACGAAACGCCCCGCTGGATGATGGCGCTTGAACCGGCCAACTTTACGTCCCGGATCACGCCGACGCTGTCGCTCGGCTCCACGCCGGTCCCGGACCCCCACAGCGGACCGGTGCTGACACTGACTTCGGCTGATAAAGGCTTCGAGGCCAGACCGCTGGTCGGCCTTGAAGATGTCGTTAAAAGCATCCGTCCGACCGAACTTCCCGACACGATCGTCACCAACAAGGCCACCAAGGGAAACCGCCTGATCACCATGGCGCCCGATAGGCAGTTGGTGGATAAGTCGTCCGGCAACCTCTACGCCATGTCCAGCCTGATCTCCACGAGCAAGAAGCACGAGGACCTGCCCCGTGTCGCTTTCGTGAAACCCGAACCAATCGGCTCCAGGGAAACCGATGCAATCCTTGCCCAGGCAGACAAGGACGGACATCCGCTGGAAGGCCCGCTGGACCTGCAGAAGCTGATGATGGCCCGCAACGCCGCGGCCGCCAGCTTCTCCCTCGTTTCCGCATACGCTCCCGAAAGCGTCAAGGAAACCAAGGAACCTTTCGACGCCCTCTTCGGGGCAGCGAAATACGAACAGGACATGCCGCCGCCGGAAGATCCCAACAATCCGCATTGGTGGGCCCAGAAACCGTTGCCGCTCTCCGTCGGCACCAAGAAGGAGCAGCGCTGCCTGGCCGAGGCCATCTATTTCGAGGCGCGTGGCGAAAACGACGAAGGCCAGATCGCGGTCGCACAGGTCGTTCTCAACCGGGTCAAGAACCCGTCCTACCCGAATTCCATCTGTGGTGTGGTTTACCAGAACCGCCACAAACGCAACCGTTGCCAGTTCTCTTTCGCCTGTGACGGTATCAAGGACCGCATTTCCAGTCCTGGCGCCTGGGCAAAGGCACAACGCCTTGCTTTGGAAGTCCTGGACGGCAAGCAGTACCTGAAGTTGGTTGATGCTTCGACGCACTACCACGCGACTTACGTTAATCCCCGGTGGGCCAAGTCCATGGCAAAACGGGGCCAGATTGGCGAACACATCTTCTACAAGACCTACGCCGGCGGCTGGAACTGAATGGGCATGGGCAAAGGCCAACCGGTTTCCTTTGCCTTCCGGAATCGGTAAGAGTACGGAACGGTTCGTTCAGGGTTCGCCCTGGAACCGCATGAACGGTGTGACCCATCCCGGGGCACCGGATTGACCCATTGAAGGATCGTTTCATGATTTTCCGCCTGGCGCTTGCTGCCACCCTGGCCCTTACGGCCACCTCTCCCGCCTTCGCGCACCTCGATCCTGCCGAGCACGGTTCCTTTGCGGCCGGTTTCAGCCATCCCCTCTTCGGCACGGATCATGTACTGGCGATGATTGCCGTCGGCCTCTGGGCCGCGCTTCTCTGCGGTCGTGCCGTTCTGGCTTTGCCGACCGCCTTTGTCAGCGCGATGATTGCCGGCTTCGGTCTGGCGCTCGCCGGCTTTCCCTTGCCTTATGTTGAACCGCTCATCCTGACTTCGGTGATCGTTCTGGGCCTCGTTGTCGCTCTTGCCCTGCGCCTGCCGCTGCCCGCCTCAGCTGCGTTCGTTGCCCTCTTCGGCATCTGCCACGGGTATGCGCATGGCGGTGAAATGGGAGCGGCAACGGAATTCGGTTATGCGGCCGGATTTGTTCTGGCAACGGCGCTCCTGCACGCCACGGGCCTTCTGATCGGCTACAGCGCGTCGATCTCCGCGCGCAACGATCCTGCCCGCGCCACGCGGATCATCCGTGGCCTCGGTGCCCTGATGGCTCTCGGCGGAATTTACCTTGCGGCGGCCTGAAGCCGCTTCCATTTCAGGAAATCTCGATATCGAGCCCGAGATCCAGAACCGGAGCCGAATGGGTGATCCAGCCTGAGGAAATCAGGTCCACCCCGGCTTCGGCAACCGCCTTGACAGTATCGAGTTCGATCCCGCCGGACGCTTCCAGGAGTACCCGGCCACCGGCAATCGCCACGGCTTCCCTCAGAACGTCCGGCGGCATGTTGTCGAGCATGACGACATCGGGACCGGCGGCAAGCGCCTCACGCAACTGGTCGAGCGTGTCGACTTCCACCTCGATCTTCACAAGGTGACCGGCAAAGGCCTTTGCCGCCTCGATGGCTTGCGTCACACCGCCCGCGACCGCGATGTGGTTGTCCTTGATCAGGATGGCATCATCCAGCCCGAAGCGGTGATTGGAGCCGCCGCCGCATTTGACCGCGTATTTCTCGAAAGCGCGCAGACCGGGCGTCGTCTTGCGGGTGCAGACGATGTCGGCCTTGGTATGCGCGATCAGATCGGCAAATGCCGACGTCGCGGTGGCGATGCCAGAAAGATGTCCGAGATAGTTCAGTGCGACCCGCTCGGCGGAGAGCAGCCCTCGGGCCGGCCCCTCGATCCGCGCCACTACGTCTTTCGGCGCTAGCCTGTCGCCGTCCCGTTTCACAGCTTCGAAGCGAAGGCCTGCATCCGTCTGCCGGAACGCGCTCTCGGCAAAGCCGATTCCCGACAGGACACCAGGCTTGCGGGCTGCGATGACTGCCGTTGCACGAGCCCCCTCGGGAAGGGTCGCCTGGCTGGTAATATCGCCGGCTCTGCCCCAGTCCTCCAGCAGCGCGGTCTTGACCGCCTCGTCAATCATCAGCTGCGGCAGGTGCGGCAGGGTCTTCCGGGTCATGCGTCTCTCCGCTCAGGTGGATTTCGGGCGGTTCTCAGGCGGTTTCCAGGGCCTCGGCGGCAAGCGCCTCGACTTCCTTCAAGGTGGTGTAGGAGCGCTTTGCAAGCGCAGGATTTTCGTCCGGGAAATCCTTGCGGAAATGGCCGCCCCGGCTTTCCTGCCGCATCAGGGCGGAGGCCGCGATGATCTTGCCCGTCACCATCATGTTGCGGATCGATTGGCGCACGCAGTTCTGCTCGACCCTGGCGATGTCGGCGAGTGCCGTCCTCAGACTGTCTGCGTCCCTCAGCACTCCGACATTGCGGGCCAGTGTGCTGCGCAGCACTGTGATGGCATCGCGTTCTTCTTCGTTGCGCTGGCTCGGCAGGCCCGGTGCGGCATCCATCTCGTTCCAGTGCGCGCTGCGCGGGGTCGGCATCAGGCCCTGGATGTCCTCGGCGATGCGGGCCGCGAAGACAACCGCTTCCAGAAGAGAATTGGACGCCAGCCTGTTGGCGCCGTGCGCTCCGGTGGAGGCGACTTCGCCGGCTGCCCACAGACCGTCCAGCGATGTCCGCCCGTTGGCGTCCGTCAAGACACCCCCCATGTGATAATGCTCGGCCGGCGCGACCGGCAGGAGATCCTTTGCAGGGTCGAGGCCGGCGGCCATAGCCGCGGCAAAAACCGTCGGGAAATCGTCCTTGAAACGAGCGCCGATCGCGTCTCGGCAGTCCAGGAACGCCCCCCGGCCTTCGGCGATTTCATTGTGGATCGCCCGGGCGACGATGTCGCGCGGCGCTAGCTCCAGGTCCGGATGCACGCGCTCCATGAAGCGCTCGCCCGCCTTGTTCAACAAAGTGGCGCCTTCGCCGCGCAGGGCTTCGGTTGCCAGTGGTGCCGGATCCCGGCCGACATCAAGTGCCGTCGGGTGAAACTGGACGAACTCGGCGTCGGCAATCACCGCTCCTGCCCGGGCGGCCATGGCCAGCCCGTGGCCGTTGGCTTCCGGCGGATTGGTTGTCAGGCCGTAAAGGTGGCCGATGCCACCGGAAGCGAGCACCACGGCCTTTGCAGGAAACGCCATGCGCTCCAGACCGCCGCGGCGACGTGCCAGAACGCCGGTGACATAGCGGCCTTCGCCCAGGAAGCTCTCGCCGAGATACCCTTCCAGAATTCGGATCGACGGCGTCTTTCGGACGGCTGCGATCAGGGCATCCATGATCGCCTTGCCCGCCATGTCGCCGCGCACGCGAACGACGCGGCTCTGGGAGTGTGCGGCTTCGCGGGAGAATTTCAGGCGGCCTTCGAGATCCTGGTCGAACGGCACGCCGTACGACAGCAGATCATGCACCCGCTCGCTGCCCTCGCGAGTCATCTGTTCGACGATCTTGTCCTCGCAGATGCCGCAACCGGCCGCAAGCGTATCGTCCCGGTGTTTCTCAACCGAATCCTGTTCGGAGATCGCGGCGGCAATGCCGCCCTGCGCCCAGGCGGAGGACGCGCCCTCGCCGATCGGGGCATTGGTGATCACGGTGACGGGCCGCGGGCTGAGCTTCAGCGCGCAGAACAGCCCTGCGAGACCACCTCCCAAAATGACGACATCATCCACGTCCTTACCTGAATGGGCAGGCGCAAAATCCTCAACCGACACGGCCATGGGAAACTTCCTGGAACAGATTGGGCATTGCCCGAAAGACTTCCGGGCCCAGGAACATCCTTAGCCCGGAAGGGATCGCTTTGCGGTTTAGACCGAAGCCGGTCAGATTTTCAAGTTGATCATGCGCTCGACGGCGGTGCGGGCCCTGTCGGCGACCGCCGGATCGACCACGACTTCCTCTTTCATCTCAAGCAGCGAGTCGAGGATCTTGTCGAGCGTGATCCGCTTCATGTGCGGGCACAGGTTGCACGGACGGATGTAGTTGACGCCCGGTGTCTCGCTGGCCACGTTGTCGGCCATGGAACATTCGGTGACCATCATCACCTTTTCCGGCCGCTTTGTTTTCACCCAGTCTATCATATGGGCCGTCGAGCCGGCGAAATCGGCTTCCGCCACCACGTCCGGCGGGCATTCCGGGTGCGCGATGATCTTCACGTCAGGTTCGATCTTGCGGTAGTCCCGCAGTTCTTCCGCCGTGAAACGCTCATGCACCTCGCAGGCACCATCCCAGATCAGCACCTCGACATCCGTCTTGTTGCCGACGTTGGCCGCCAGATATTTGTCCGGAATGAGAAACACCTTGTCGACGCCGAAACTCTCCACGACCTGCAGCGCATTGGAGGACGTGCAGCAGATGTCGCACTCCGCCTTCACCTCGGCAGACGTGTTGACATAAGTGATGATCGGAATGCCGGGGTTGCGTTCACGCAGCCCGCGCACGTCCGCACCGGTGATGGATTCGGCCAGCGAACAGCCTGCCCGCATGTCCGGGATCAGCACGGTTTTTTCCGGGCTCAGGATTTTTGAGGTCTCGGCCATGAAATGCACGCCGCACTGGACGATCACGTCCGCGTCGGTCCGGGTTGCCTCGATCGCCAGCTGCAGGCTGTCGCCGACGATATCGGCAACACCATGGTAGATGTCCGGCGTCATGTAGTTGTGGGCCAGAACAACCGCGTTGCGCTGCTTCTTCAACTGGTTGATCGCGTGAATGGTCGGCGCCAGCGCCGGCCATTCGATGGCCGGGATGATGTGTTTGACCTTTTCATAGATCGGGGCGGTCGCCTCGGCGACTTCCGGCGTGTAGCGCAGTTCCGGGCGCTCCAGTTTGCCGTAGCGCTCCAGTGCCGTCAGACCAGGTGCGACCGGCTGGCCGATCGGGGCAGATGTCTGGGCGATGGTCATGGCGACCTCCCTTTGTGCTGACCGGGCGTTCCAGGAAAAGCCCGAAAAACATTTATACTCATTTTGAGCATATTACCAGCAAAAGAAAACGGGCGCTCAGGCCTACTTTTGCTCTTTCTGAGTTTATATAGGTGTTTCTCGGACAAAAATCCATCACTTTCCGGCTTGGCAAGGTGAAGAATTTTTTGTCTGTTTGTTTTCAGATAGATAAGATCGAATTTTCCGCCACGAACAACAACCGGCTAACCACCTTGCCAGTCTGTTCGCGTCCGATAAATCATCTCCAAATTTGATGCATCGATCAAAAATTCGCGTTTTCCGTTAGAACCGATCCGGGCTATCTAATCGTAATATCACGATGAGAGGCTTTGTTTGCATGACCGGAAAGACACACGCAGCGCGTCAGGGGCCCAATATTCCGCTGGTAATCGCCTGCGGTTGCCTGGTTGCTCTGATTTCCTTTGGGCCCCGCTCCGCAATGGGCCTGTTTTTCCAGCCGATGACCGAAGCCCGGGACTGGAGCCGCGAGATCTTTGCCCTGGCCATTGCCCTCCAGAACCTCATGTGGGGTCTGGGCCAGCCTGTCGCCGGAATGATGGCCGACCGCTTCGGCACCTGGAAAACCATGACCATCGGTGCCTTCCTCTATGCTTCCGGCCTCGTTCTTATGATCGACGCGGAAAGCGCCGTGGCGCTGAACGTCTCCGCCGGCGTGCTGATCGGGCTCGGCATCGCGTTTTCTTCGTTCTCACTGGTTCTCGCCGCCTTCGGCCGCACGGTCACCCCGGCGCAAAGATCGCTTGCCTTCGGCATCGGCACGGCCTCCGGATCTCTCGGGCAATTTCTGTTCGCCCCGCTCGGCGGTGCGCTGATCACGCATATCGGCTGGCAGGACACCCTGCTTGTCTTCACCGGTCTGGTGGCGCTGATCCCGTTTCTGGCCGCGGCCCTCAAGGGCAGGTCCGAACTGCCGAAAGACAGCCATCCCGCCGCGGAACAGAAACTCACCTCGGCCATGGCTGAAGCCTTCAGGACGCGCGGCTACATTCTGCTGACCTGCGGCTTTTTCGTCTGCGGCTTCCACGTTGCCTTCATCACAGTTCACCTGCCGCCCTATATCGCCGACCTTGGACTCGATCCGTCGTGGGGAGCAACGGCCATCGCCCTGATCGGCCTGTGCAATATCGTCGGGTCGCTGGCCTCCGGCTATATCGGTGGCCGCTATTCCAAATCGCATTTCCTGTCGCTGATTTATCTGGCCCGCGCCGCCGCGATCTTGGTCTTCATCATGGTTCCGGCAACGCCCGTCACCGTGCTGGTTTTCTCAGGTGTTATGGGAATTCTGTGGCTTTCCACGGTGCCGCCGACCTCGGGCCTGGTCGCCGTCATGTTCGGCCCGCGCTACATGGCGACCCTTTTCGGCTTTGTCTTCCTGTCGCACCAGATCGGCTCGTTCCTGGGCGTCTGGCTCGGCGGCAAGCTCTACGACGAAACCGGATCCTATGACGCCATCTGGTGGTGCGGCATCGTCCTCGGCCTCTTTGCGGCTCTCATACACTGGCCGATCCAGGAAAAACCGGTAGCGCGCCTCGTTCTGCAACCGGCGGAGTGAGGTTCAGGCGAGTAGGCCTTTGATAATTCGCGACAGCAAAGGATACCCCCACCCCTAACCCATCCCCCCTTGTGGAGAGGGGTTAGGGGTGGGGGTATCTTGCTGTTTCAACTGTTCGGTGTCTGGCCAACAAAAAGGCGGCCCCTAAGGCCCGCCTTTCCACATAACTACCACTTTGAACCGCTTAGCCCGCCACCTTGGAGAAATCCGCCACCACATGGGTCGCATCGCGGATTTCGGCGAGGAGCTGCAGGCGGTTCATTCTGAGTGCCGGATCCTCGGCGTTGACGAGAATATCCTCAAAGAACCGGTCGACCGGTACGCGCAGCTTGGAAAGCGCTTCCATCGCGCCTTCGAAATCCTCGGCGGCCACGGCGTCGGCGGCTTCCGCGCGGGCGGTTTCGATGGCGGAAGCAAGGTCGATCTCGGCCTGTTCGCGGAAGTGATCGGCATGCGGCTTGCCGTTGACCGGCGCACCGTCCTTCTTTTCTTCCGCCTTCAGGATGTTGACCGCGCGTTTGTAGCCTGCGAGCAGGTTTGTGCCGTCGTCGGAGGAAATGAACGCCCCGAGCGCTTCCACCCGCTTGACGACCATCAGCAGGTCGTCCTGGCCTTCGAGCGCAAACACCGCATCGATCAGGTCGTGACGGGCGCCCTCGTCCTTCAGGTGAACCTTGAGACGGTCACCGAAGAAACCGAGGAGATCGCCTACAAGCGTTGCCGGATCGTCGAGTTCGACCGAATGCAGCTTGGCTGCGGACAGGATGACCTCGCCGAGCCGGATCCGGAGATTGTTCTCCAGCACGATCCGGATCACGCCGAGCGCGGCGCGGCGGAGCGCATAGGGGTCCTTGGAGCCGGTCGGTTTTTCGTCGATCGCCCAGAAGCCCGCCAGAAGGTCCAGTTTCTCGGCAAGCGCAACGGCAACGGCCACCGGGTCGGACGGCACGCTGTCGGACGGGCCCTGCGGCTTGTAGTGCTCCTCGATGGCGGTCGCGACAGACGCATCCTCGCCCTGGGCTTCGGCGTAATAGCGGCCCATCAGGCCCTGCAGTTCCGGGAACTCGAAGACCATGGCCGACACGAGGTCGGCTTTGGCCAGTTCGGCCGCCCGTCTGGCCTTCGTCTCGTCGGCACCGGCGACCTGGGCCAGTTCGGCGGAAAGTGCAATCAGACGGTTGACCCGTTCGCCGACGCTGCCCAGCTTTTCGTGAAACTTGACTTCGGCAAGCTTCGGCAGGTTGTCCGAAAGCTTCGACTTCAGGTCCGTGTCCCAGAAGAAACGCGCATCGGAAAGTCGGGCCCGGATCACCTTTTCGTTGCCGGCAACGATCATCTTGCCGCCATCATCCGCAACAACGTTGGAGACCAGCACGAAACGGTTGGCGAGCCGGCCCGTTTTCGGGTCCTTCAGGACGAAGCACTTCTGGTTGACGCGGATCGTCAGCTGGATGCATTCGTCGGGGATCGACAGAAAGTCCTCGTCGAAGGTTCCGGCCAGAACCACCGGCCATTCCACGAGACCGGCGACTTCTTCCAGAAGACCGGGGTCTTCCACCAGCTCCAGGCCAAGCGCCAGAGCCCGGTCCTTGGCATCGTTCAGGATGATTTCCTTCCGCCGGTCCGCGTCCAGAACCACCTTGTGCTTTTCAAGGCTGGTGGCGTAGTCGTTGAAACGGCGTACATCGAAGGCTTCATCGGCAAGGAACCTGTGTCCGCGCGTAGTCTTGCCCGACCGGATGCCGTCGAATTCGAACGGGACGACGTCCGGCTCCTCGGTTTCCGGACCAAAAGTGGCAACGATGGAATGCAGCGGCCGCACCCAGCGGGTAGACGTTGTTCCCCAGCGCATGGACTTCGGCCAGGGGAAATTGCGCAGGATCCCGGGCATGAACTCGGCGACGATGTCGATTGCCGACCGGCCCGGCTTCTCGATTACCGCCACGTAGAAATCGCCCTTCTTCGGGTCGCTCTGGATAGTCGCCTCACCGACGGAGGCAAGGCCCGCACCGCGCAGAAACCCCTCGACGGCCTTTTCCGGTGCACCGACGCGCGGCCCCTTGCGTTCTTCGCGGGTGGCGGCGGAGCCGACCGGAATGCCGGCCACATGCAGCGCCAGCCGGCGCGGCGTCGCGAGCGCCTTTGCGCCTTCATAGGTCAGGCCGGCATCCACCAAGGCGTTGGTCACGAGGGATTTCAGGTCATCGGCCGCCTTGCGTTGCATACGGGCCGGAATTTCTTCGCTGAACAGCTCAAGCAGAAGATCGGGCATGGAAATTGACGCCTTTGGTCTTGGTGGGATTTCGCCGGAAATACACTGCGCGTCCGTTACCAAGTCGATGGCGACTTGTCACCCCCTTTCCGGTTCGTTCGCCTTGCCGTCCGACGGGTTTTCACCCCGTCCGCTCCCCCGTTTCGACGCCGCTTATTTTTCAAGGCCAATGTTTCACTCTTCTTCAACAAATGCATGTGAAGCTCTGCGCCGAGTACAATACCTGTTGTTTTGGGACCGAATACGTGGCGCACCGGGAAGTCACCAATAGCCGATACTTGACCATTTCCCTGGTGGCGTTGCTGGTCGTCGTTGTCGCCAGTTTTGCTGCGCTGAAATTCTTCCCGGTATCTGTTCTGGGCATCGGTTCCGACCACGATCACCTGACATTCGAAATCATCACCAGCATACTGCTTGTCATTGCAACATTCGGCCTCGGCTTCGGCATCTGGGCGACGCGCCGTCTCCGGAAGGAACTTCGGATCAGGTCTTCCGCCCACACGGAAGCCCTTGCGTTGGCCCAGCACGATCCGCTTACCGGACTGGCCAACCGACGCCGTCTCCTGGAAGCCTTCACCGATCTCAGCCGGGACCTGAAGCCGGACAGCTTCCGCGCCGTGATGATGCTGGATCTCGACGGTTTCAAGCCCATCAACGATGTTTACGGCCATTCCTTCGGCGACAATCTGCTGCGCAGTTTCGCCGACAGGCTGGCAGAAACCGTGGGCACGGACGGGATCGTCGCGCGCCTGGGCGGCGACGAGTTCGCGGTCGTCAGTCCGGCATTCACCGACAAGGCGGAAGTGTCGGGATTCGCGCGAAGGCTGCTGACCCGCATCAGCGACCGGTTCGAGTTCGGCGACCGGCAGATTGCCATTGGAACGGGTATCGGCATCGCGCTTTATCCGCATGACGGTCACGCGATCACCGAACTCCTGCGCCGGGCCGACATCGCCCTTTACCGTGCCAAGTCCTCCGGTCGCTCGACCTACCGTTTCTTCGAAGTCGACATGGACGCTTCGATCCTGCACAGGACCCTGCTGGAGCAGCGCCTTCGCCAGGCGATATCGAACAACGAGGTCAAGGTTCATTACCAGCCCATCCTCGACCTGGACAAAGGGCGGATAGCGGGTTTCGAGGCCCTTGCCCGATGGTTTGACAGCGACTTCGGCAACGTCGAGCCGCAGCAGTTCATCCCGATCGCCGAGGATTGCGGCATCATATCGGAACTGACCCGGCACCTGCTGGAAGAAGCCTGCAAGGTAGCCCGAACCTGGCCGGAAGGGCTTTACCTCTCCTTCAACCTTTCCCCGGTGCAGTTGCAGGACGCGGGACTTCCGCACCAGATCCTGTCGCTGCTTGAGAAAACCGGTCTGCCGCCCGAGCGACTGGCGCTGGAAATCACCGAAACCTCGCTGGTGAAGAACCCGGAACTTGCCAAGCGTATCCTGACCGAACTCACCGAAGCCGGTATCTTCATTGCTCTTGACGATTTTGGTGCCGGTCATTCCAGTCTCAGTTACCTGCGCGACTTTCCGATCCGCAAGGTCAAGATCGACAAGTCCTTCACCGAACGCATGCTTGTCGACAAGCAGTGCGCGGCAATCGTCGAGGCCATTCTGGTTTTGTCGAAAGGGCTTGAGATCGATGCGGTCGCCGAAGGCGTGGAAGAGAACGAAATCCACGAAGCCCTCAATGCCAGCGGCTGTCATTATGGACAGGGTTTCCTCTACGCGAAAGCAGTTCCCGCTGAGGAGGCCAACAACCTGCTGGCTTCCCAGAAGGACGGCCGGCTGCCCTTTGCCGAAAGCGCCGAAACGGTCTGATCCCCTTCACGATTGCCAGCGGGTTCAGACAAAGCCGCTTTACGTTACCCGTCCAGGAACAGCAGGATAATGACGGCATTGGCGAGATCGACGAAAAACGCCGAAACCAGCGGCAGAACCAGAAAAGCCTGCGTTGCCGGACCGTAGTGTTTGGAAACCGCCGTCATGTTGGCAATCGCGGTCGGTGTCGCGCCGAGTGAAAACCCGGCAAACCCCGCCCCCAGAACCGCCGCATTATAGTCCCTGCCCATCACCGGAAACAGCACGACAACGATGAAAAGCCCGGCAACCAAAATCTGGGCAGCGAGGATCAGCATCATGGGTCCGGCGAGACCTGCGAGCGTCCACAGCTGCAGGCTCATCAGGGACATCGTCAGAAAGATACCAAGCGCAAGATCGGAGAGAACAGCGAGGGACCGGCTCCGGGCGGGCCAGGTCATCTTCGGGAAAAGCGCCGGAACGGTGTTGGACAGGACAATGCCGCAGAAGAGGCAGACAACGAAGACCGGAAGATCCAGTCCGAACCATGTCTTCAACGCCTCCTGAAGCCAGACGCCGAGACCGATGGCAATGTTCAGGACCAGCAGAGAGCGCATCAGGCCGGTATGGGTCACGCTGGTCCCGCCTTCCCGGTCGCTTTCGATACCGATCATCGGCGCTTCCTCCGGCCGGTCCGCTGCGGGCTTGGCGCCTCTTTTTTCGATGAGGTAATTGCCGACCGGGCCACCCAGAAGGCTGGCTGCGATCAGGCCGAGCGTTGCAGTGGCGGCCCCGATTTCCACCGCCCCCGGCACACCGTAATCGGCCACCAGCTTCGGTCCCCAGGCGATCGCCGTACCATGTCCGCCCACAAGCGAAACCGTGCCTCCCAGAAGACCGAAACCGGTTGGCAGCCCCATGGCCAGCGCAATGCCAGTGCCGACGATGTTCTGCAACAGCATGTAGCCGACTGTCAGGAAAAGCAGAAGGAGCAGCGGTTTGCCGCCTTTTGCAAGATCTGAAAATCGTGCATTCAGCCCGATGGCAGTGAAAAAACAGAAGAGCAGATAGTCGCGCGATTTCAACGAGAACCCGATTTCCTTGTCGAACCCCAGGTAGATCAGGAGCGCAACAAAAGCGACCAGCAAACCGCCGGAGACAGGTTCGGGAATGTTGAACCGGTTCAGAAACGGGATCTTCTTGTTCAGCCGGACACCCAGGAAATAGACAAGGATCGCCAGATTGAAACTGGCGAACTCATTGATGGAGAGGGACTCGGGCATCATGGTTCCGGCGTTTTCCGTTGCTTGTTGTTGTTCGTCAGGCAAAGACCGCCCTGTTACCAGCCTCCGCCACCGCCACCACCGCCGCCGCCGCCGGAAGAGCCGCCGGAGGAGCCCCCGGAAAACCCGGAACTGGAGGATTTGGGAACCGGCAGCGACGACTGGAACGAACCGGCCATCGAACTCGCCGTCGAACCGACGCTGTCGGAAATGCGGCGGGCATCGAAGTGACGTCCGGAATACCAGCCGGGGTGGTAGCTGGCGGCAACCGCCGCACCGGCAGCGGTTGCAAGCCATGCCTCGAAGGACTTCGCCCAAGGCTTTTCCACTCCGAGAGCGACGGCATAGGGCAGAAGCTCCTCAAAGTGCTCCGTGCTCATATCCGGCGCTTCCGCCATGTTGAGGCGCTCCTTCTCGGCAACGGAAAGATACATCTTCAACCCTTCGATCTCGTCGAGGGCCCGACGCCCGGCGGCAGTCGGCGCACCGAGAAGAAAAAAGAACAATATGTTCAGAGCGCCCAGCGCGACCGCGATCAGAGGCAGGACAGGCAGCGACTCCATTCCGCCGTTGACCTGATAGGCCCCGAAGGCGGCACCGGTCATAGCAAGGCCGAAGGTGACGAATATGACCGCCATGCGGGATTGCATGCCCACAAAGCGGAAAACGATCTTGCCGAAATTGACCGCGAAGACCGATGCGAACACCGAAAAGACGATGAAGACGACCATAAAGCCGACCTGATCCGGCATCAGTTGTCCGAAGATCAGAAGCGCGAAAATCGTCACCACGCTGAGGATTGCTCCGGGGATCAGAAACGCCCTGTTGTTGCGGAAAAACACATTCCGGCTTTCACGCTCTATCGCCCGGCGGAACTTGGTGCCGAGGGATTTGATCGACGTGCCGTTCGACTTGTTCAGCGTCAGCGGGCTGCCCCGCCCGATCAGCCAGGCTTCAAGCACAGCTTCCCCCTTTGGCAGGCCGAAGCCGGGAATTTGGTCCTCCCGGCCCTTCCGGGTCAGTTTCAGCGTCACATCGCCATCGTCTTCGTCCAGCTTGAGGCGCTTCTTGACCGCAAGATTGAGACAGGCCGCCGACAAGGCGACCCAGCCGCCGTCGCCGAAACCGCGATTGACGATGTACTTGGCAAGGGCCGGTGAAATGTCCGACGGCGGTTTGAACCTCGGGAAGATCACGCCTTTTGCCGGATCCCGGCCGACCATCCACCAGGCGGCAAGGTAATAAACCAGCACCAGGGTGAGCCCGGCGCCACCGATCAGTTCGCCTGCATAATCACTCAGGAAAAAGCGCAGTTTGTCAGCCTCGTTCGGCGGTGTGACGGCACCAACCGGCATGGCCACGACCACCGACAGCCCCGCGTAGGGCGGCAGTCCCGCAGTGGTCTTGAAAATGACCTCCCGCCCGCCTTCATCGGCGCGGGCCTCATAGGCCGTACCGGTATCGCCAAAATAGCCGGTATAGGCCGTCCACTTTGTGGCGACGGCCCCCTCAGGCAACACCACCCGTGCGACGGCTTCGTCGATCGGAAACGCCCATTCGTTCCCCGTCGCATTCCAGTAGACTTCATCGTGGTCCTCGAAAAACCGGATCTGACGGTCGGTCTTGTATTCAATGGTGTATGTGTAGGACCCAGGCTGCAGGAAAACGCTTTCCTCGCCGATGTAGATGCGGATGCCCTGGTTGTTCCTGTCGGCGAAGTAAGTCGCAGGGCGGCCGTCCTGCAGGACGGACAGCAATTCGAAACCAACCTGATAAACGCGGCCGTTGGCACCTTCCGCGGTCAGCGGAATATCCCGGAATATGCCGCGCTTGATCTGGTTGCCTTCTGCCCGGACCTTGATGGTTTCCGTAACGGTCAGCGTACCGTCCTTGGCCACGTCGATGTTGGAGACGAACCGCTGGATACGTTCGTCTGCCTGAACCTGGAGGGCGGCAAAAACGAGAAAGACCGTGCCGAGTGCGCAGGCAAGGAAGCGTTTCAGCATATGACCGCCTCCTTCAGAACTGCACCTTGGGCACAGCCCTGTCCGTCTCGTCCTCGATCTCGAAATATTCGGCCTTCTCGAACTTGAACTGATTGGCGATCAGGTTGGAGGGAAAGCTTTCGACCGCCACGTTCAGACCGCGTACGGCACCGTTGTAATAGCGGCGCGCCATCTGAATGGCGTGTTCGATTTCATCGAGCGAGGAATGCAGATCGGAGAAGTTCTTGCTGGCCTTCAGATCCGGATAGGCTTCGGCAACGGCAAACAGGCGCCCGAGCGCTTGTGACAGTTCACCTTCCGCCTTGGCCCGGCCGACCACGTCATCCTTGGGCAATGCGGTAACCTGCGCCCGCATCCGCGTCACCGTATCGAGCGTCTCGCTCTCGTGCGACGCATAGCCTTTCACGGTTTCCACGAGGTTGGGGATCAGGTTCGCCCGTCGCTTGAGCTGCACGTCGATGCCGCTCCAGCCCTCCTCGACCATCTGCCGCTTCTTGACGAGACCGTTGTAGAGAATGATCGCAAAGACAGAGAGCGCAATCAGAAAAGCCAGAATGAACCAGGTCGCCATAAATCCCTCCAAAATATATCGTTTCGGAGGCTACAAGTTACAGCAAGGCTTGTCATCCCGTTCAAGGCGGGCTTGCGGAAGCAGGCAACCGGGAATTCAGAAATTCCCGGTGCTACCTCCAGGCACGCTTGACGGATCAACCGGCCTTCGGAGGCGTTTCGCGTCCGGTTCTCAGCCCTGGTTGTGGTAGCCGACGCCCCCGGCTTCCGTTTCCAGGAAAGCCGCACCGCAGGCCTTGGCAAGTTCGCGCACGCGCAGAATGTAGCTCTGGCGTTCGGTCACGGAAATCACGCCGCGCGCATCGAGCAGGTTGAAGGCGTGGCTGGCCTTGATGCACTGGTCATGGGCCGGCAGAACCACCTGGTGCACATTCGCGCCGTTCTCGTCACGGGCCTTCGCGCCCGCGTCCAGAAGGGCGCGGCACTCGCTTTCCGCGTCCTTGAAGTGCCGGAACAGAACTTCGGTGTTGGCATGCTCGAAATTGTGCCGCGAATACTCCTGCTCGGCCTGCAGGAAGACGTCGCCATAGGTGACCTTGCCGTCGCCTTCCTGTCCGTTGTAATTGAGATCGTAGACGTTATCGACGCCCTGAATATACATGGCGAGGCGTTCAAGACCGTAGGTCAGTTCGCCCGAAACCGGGGAACATTCGAAGCCCGCGACCTGCTGGAAATAGGTGAACTGGGAGACTTCCATGCCGTCGCACCAGCATTCCCAGCCGAGCCCCCAGGCGCCGAGGGTCGGGCTTTCCCAGTCGTCTTCCACGAACCGGATATCGTGAAGTTTCGGATCCAGACCGATGGCATAAAGCGAATTGAGATAAAGGTCCTGCAGGTTGGCAGGCGACGGCTTCAGGATGACCTGGAACTGGTAATAGTGCTGCAGCCGGTTGGGGTTCTCGCCGTAACGGCCATCGGTCGGACGGCGGGAGGGCTGCACATAGGCGGCCTTCCACGGGCGCGGCCCGAGCGAGCGCAGGGTGGTTGCCGGATGGAACGTCCCGGCGCCGACTTCCATGTCGTAGGGCTGAAGCACCACACAGCCCTGGTCGGCCCAGTAGCGCTGCAGGGTCAGGATCAGGCCTTGAAAGGAATTTTCCGGCCGCATATGCGCCGGCAGGGTTTCGGTCGACATGGGGTACTTCCGCAAATGAGCTCGTTGCGGCGGGCAAGCGCCGCCTTTCCGGTGGCGACAGGTGCCACGATGCGCCGGTCAGGTCAAGGCAGCGTTTTCCCCCGGCCGCGGCGCTGCTTTTTAGTGCGCCCTGCAAGCAACAGTGCGCGGATTTCGGGCAGGCCACCCGCTTGCCTGATTGACGGCGCATCTGCAGGTGCAGTACAGGAAGAGCGGTTTCAGACGCCCGCCGCCCGCGGACATATGTCCTGGTGAAGGTCTGACTTGGACGAGTGTTTTCAGCTCCACGCATTTCGTGCTGGTGGCAATGCGGGCCCCTCCTTCTCCTCGAAATGACACTTACGGGAGACTGGAATGTCGTCTGACACTTCAAGAACCAACAGCTTCACGCACGGGGCGCTCGGCCCCACCCTGATCAGAACCGCCCTGCCGATCATCTTCGTCATGAGCATGAACGGGCTCCTCACGGTTATGGACGCGGTCTTTCTTGGACTCTTTGCCGGACCGGACGCGCTCGGTGCCGTCACGCTGATGTTCCCGGCCTATATGCTGCTGGCCGCGCTGGCGACGCTTGTCTCGAGCGGCATGTCGAGCCTGCTTGCCCGCCGTCTGGGCGCCGGGGCCACGGATGACGCCCGTGCCGTCTACAGCGGCGCGCACGGGCTGGCGCTCTGCATCAGCCTTGCGGTCATCATCCTGTTCCTGCTGCTCGGCCGGCAGGCAACGCTTGCGGCGGCCGACGGCCAGGCATCCATTGCCACGATGGCTCACACTTACCTGGAAATCACGGTCTGGGCCTCGCCCCTGATGTTCGTCCTTGCCATAAATGTCGATGCCCTGCGGAACGAAGGCCGGGTTGGCCTGATGGCCGGTCTGAGCCTGCTGGTCTCGCTTGCCAACATCGGCTTCAACTACGTTTTGATCGGTCTGATGGACCTCGGGGTCGCCGGCAGCGCCTACGGTACGGTGCTCGCCCAGCTGCTTGCCTTCACCTGCGTGCTGGCCTTCCGCATCCGCGGTGGAACCGCACTTCGGCCAACGGCCCTGATCAGATACCCGCTCTCCTCGGACTGGCGCTCCATCCTGGCGCTTGGTTCCCCGCAGAGCCTCAGTTTCATCGGCATCGCACTCGGATCCGCGGCAACCTTCACAATGCTGCAGGCCATCGGTGCGGAAGGCTACAAGACCACCGTGGCCGCCTTCGGCATTATCACGCGCATCATGACTTTCGCCTATCTGCCGCTTCTGGGGCTGGCCCAGGCGCTGCAGGCGATGATCGGCAACAACTTCGGTGCACGGCTCCTGGACAGGTCAGACGGCACGCTGCGGCTCGGTCTGGCGGCGGCGCTTGTCTATTGTGGATCGGTACAGGTGGTGCTGCTGTTGTTCGCACGCCCGATCGGCCTGCTTTTTGTTGAAGAGAATGCAGTTGCGGATGAAGTCGCGCGCATCCTGCCGGTTATGACTGCCATGTACTTCGCCGCCGGTCTGCTCTTTGTGGTGGCAACCTATTTCCAGTCGCTCGGTGATGCGAAGAGGGCAGCTCTCCTGAGCCTTGCGAAACCCTATCTCTTTTTTGTCCCGCTCGTTTTCACGCTGCCCCTGTTCCTTGGCGAACCGGGTGTCTGGCTGGCGGGACCGGCCGGTGAAGCCCTGCTGCTGCTGACAACGGCCGTCGTGCTCGCTCAAGCGGCGCGCAGCAGCACGGCAAGATGGGGGTTGTTTCGGGCAGTTTCTGCCCGATGAACCAACCTGCGGGCGGGATTTCCTGCCCGCGGCCCTTCACCTGGCGCACGGGACGCGGTCGGCCTGTTGTCAGGCCTGCGGCTTGTACTTGCCGGTGACCGGATCAAGAACAAGCTTCTCTCCCCGCCCCCTTGGGTCCGCGCTGGCGGCCGCCTTCGAAATCCTGTTCTCGACTTCGGCCATCTTGCGCTTGACCCGTTGCATGATCCAGTAGCCCCCGACAGCCAGGGCCGCCACGCCAATCAATTCCGTCATCCCGTTCCCCTTCTTCTTTCGGCCCGCGGCAAGGTTTCAACCGCGCTAGAGACCATAGCGCATCCACATCAGACGATCTTCGGCAGCCGAAATCAGTTCTTCGCCAAGCCCCTCGGTCAGCCGAGCGCCGGCAAGACCCACACCAACTCCGGTTTTGCGTCCGAACATGCTTCTGGGGGCGGAAATCAGTTTCGGCTCGGCCTTCTCGCCGTAACGCTCCTTCAGCACGCTCCTCAAATCGCCGATGGCATCCGCCAGGCCGAGCTGAATGGCCGTGCGGCCCGTCCAGAACTTGCCCGAATAGAGGTCAGGATCATCCGCCAGTACATCGCCGCGGCGGGACTTGACCATCTCGATGAAGGTCTCGTGGATTTCCTGCTGAAGGCCCTTCAGGTATTCGATGTCTTCGGGAACTTCCGGCTGGAAGGGGTCGAGCGTGACCTTCTTCTCGCCCGCCGTATAGACCCGTCGGTCGACACCGATCTTCTTGATGAGTTCGGTAAAGCCGAACCCCGCGGCCACCACGCCGATCGAACCGACGATGGAGGAAGGGTCGACGAAAATCTCGTCGCCCGCCAGGGAAATCATGTAACCGCCGCTGGCAGCCACATCTTCCACAAAGACCAGCACCTCTTTATCGTGCTCCTTGGCCAGATCCCGGATGCGCTTGAAAATCAGGCGCGACTGCACCGGCGACCCGCCCGGCGAATTGATGATGAGGGCAACCGCCGGCGCCTTCTTCACTGAAAAGGCCTTTTCCAGCGGCAGGGAGGCGGATGCCAGGGAAAGGCCGGACCGCATCGGGCCCGACATGCCGATTGCTCCCTGAAGGCGGACCACCGGAATGACCGGCTTGTCCTTGCGAAAAGGCTTCGGAAGAAAACGGCGAACGCTTGAAATCACGAGATCAAAATCCTGAATGAGACATAGCCTCAATCCGATATAAGTATCGCTCTCCGGCTTGCAAAGGTGCACTGAAGCGAAATCCGGCGGGGCACCTCCGCCGGGCGGACCTGATCAACGGCCGAAGGCACTGATCCGTATCTTTCGGGCGGGCTTTGCCACCCCGTCTTCCCCGCGGCCGGTCTGTTGCGGTTCCTGCGTTTCCGGCCGGCTTTCAAACGACCAGTTCAGCTTCACGCCCGCATGATTGTCCCTGCGCCAGACGATGGTGCCGTCGATCGGCAAGTCCAGCTCAGGAATGGAGATTTCGATCTCGGACGGCAGACGGTCGATCCTGTCGCCTTCCAGCCGGCAACCGGACCTGCTGGCGTCCACGATGCGGCATCTTTCGGAAACCGGGCTGGTTTTTCCGCACACAATTGCCGTGATAAAAACCGGTCGGCGGATTTCGCGCCGCTTTTCGGACGGCATGTCCTGCGCCACCTCAAAGGAGATTTGCGCCTCTTTGTCGCCATAGGCGATCACCGTGCCCCGGATCAGCCTGTCGAACCCTTCGACCCTGAGGCCGATTTCCTCTTTCAGGAGGTCGACCTTGTCGGAGACGATCCAGCAGCCCCTTTCCGTGAGGTCCCGGGCGGACACCTCAAAGCAGGACATATCCGCAAGATCGACGACAAGCGCCGGCGCATTTATCTTGGCATCAATCGCCATAATGTGATTGCTCAAATAAATTTCACACTGAATGCGAGTAGTCGTGCACCTTCTAGCCCAACCGGCAGGTTTACGCAACGTCGCCTTTCCTCCGCCCCACCGGAGGAAATGAAAAAACGGCAAGGAAGTTTGAGGTCTTGCCCGGCTCCTCTCCAAAGGCGGAGGGAGACCGGCGCTGATTGTCACCTTTCGGCCCCCGTCTGAAGCTTTTGCCTGATTGCCAGAAAATCGCGCCAGGAGAGCCGCTTTTCCAGCGGACTGCGCAATAGATACGCCGGGTGATAGGTGGCGATTGCCGCTACATCCCTTCCCCCGACGGGGTAAGTCATCCAGCGCCCGCGCATCTTGCGGATGCCGTCCTGAACGCCCAGCAGCGTCTTCGCGGAAGCAGCCCCCAGAAATACCAGGACATCCGGATTCACCAGCTCGACCTGCCGCTTGATGAAAGGCTTGCAGATTTCCGTTTCCTGCGGTGTCGGGGTTCTGTTGCCGGGCGGGCGCCACGGAACGACATTGGCGATATAGGCCGCGGAGCGATCCAGCCCGATCGCCTCCAGCATCCGGTCCAGAAGTTGACCCGAACGGCCGACAAAGGGCTTGCCCTGCAGATCCTCGTCGCGTCCGGGGGCCTCGCCTACAAACATCAGTTTCGCCGAAGGATTGCCATCGGCAAATACAAGCTTCTTGGCGGTCAGCTTGAGATTGCAGCCTTCGAAAGCTTCCAGACAGGCTCTCAGTTCATCAAGGCTCGCCGCGGAAGACGCCATGTCGCGTGCCGCCGCGATCACTTCCCGGTCCGGAAGGACCGCGCTTTGCCCGCTCGCCGTCCCCTGACCGCCGGCCATGGGAGTGCCGGCCATAGGAGTGCCGGCCATGGGAGCGCCGGAAGGAGGTGCTTGATATCCGCCGGCCGGGACACCGGCCTGCGGCATGGGCGTTCCGGCCTGCAGGCGCGACACTGGCTGACTTGCCGGAGGGTGGGCCTTGTGACGCTGCTCGGCCTGCTGCCGGGTCAGCTCGAACCAGTCGGCCGGTTCGTCGCCCAGAAAACAGTCCACCCCCGAGCCGGCATAAAAATCCAGCAGGGCTTCGATGTGGCGTAGTTCGTCCGGGGTTTGCTGCAAGGTGTCGGCCTCCGGCGGCGGAGTTTACCCGGATGCGGGTAGAGTACAAGGCTGCCGGGTCTGAATGAAGCTTTCGACAGGGGTTTTCCAAGGGCTGTACACATTGGAAACAATCAGATAAATAACGTTTACGTAAACGTAACTAACCCCTCTTGACGCCTTGACCGCGCTTTGCTCTATCTGCTCCCTAACGAGGCAAAGCCGGAAAGATTTCGCAATCGACCATGAAAAATGTCGTGTTTTGCACTGCGAATTGGGGCAAATAGGGCGAAATGAGCTGGGACATGCCCCTTCTGGGCTGAGGGAGACAAGTATGAGCGAACAGGAAGCGCTTGGCGAGCGCGAGAGCATGGATGTGGATGTTGTGATTGTTGGCGCGGGCCCGGCAGGGCTTGCAGCGGCAATCCGGCTGAAACAGATCGCCAACGAAAAGGGCGAAGAGCTGAGCATCGTGGTTCTGGAGAAGGGCTCGGAGGTCGGCGCCCATATCCTGTCCGGTGCCGTCATCGATCCGATCGCGCTCGACAAGCTTCTCCCCGATTGGCGCGAAGAAGAGAACACACCGCTCAAGACGCCCGTTACCGCCGACCACTTCCTGGTGCTCGGCCCGGCAGGCTCCATGCGGCTGCCGAACATGTTCATGCCGAAGCTGATGAACAATCACGGCAACTACATCGTCTCTCTCGGCAACGTCTGCCGCTGGCTGGCGGAAAAGGCCGAAGCGCTCGGCGTTGAAATCTATCCGGGCTTCGCCGCCGCCGAAGTGCTTTACGACGACGAAGGCAAAGTCGTCGGCGTTGCCACGGGCGACATGGGCATCGGCCGGGACGGCAAGCCCAACGCCATGTTCACCCGTGGCATGGAGCTGCGTGGCAAATAC
>NZ_JBNKYW010000120.1:0-17567 GCF_050301095.1 Roseibium sp. | reverse complement strand
TCCATATCCACCGCCTCGGCCGCCGCGCCTGCGTCATCAACCCCTCCGACTACTCAATGTCCGACGCCGTCGCCATCATGACCGGCGCAATGGATCCGCCCGGTCAAGTGGCAGCTTGAGGTTGGTCATGTGCGATAGCTTCAGAGATAGTATTTCCTTGATTGCCGGTTTCATCGAGGAGAACGCCAGCGGCCCCGCCCGTACCATCGTCGCGGTCGCCGGACCGCCTGGGTCGGGAAAATCGACGCTGGCGGAAGGTGTTGTTGCGGCGTTGAATCGAGATGTTCCGGGCAAGGCCGTCCTGCTGCCGATGGACGGGTTTCATCTGGACAATGAGGAACTCGTGGAGAAGGGGCTTCTGGAACGCAAGGGCGCACCGGAAACTTTCGACGTTAGGGCATTGAACGACCTGTTGGAAAAGGTCCGGAAGGCTGAAAAGGACGTGTCCTATCCCGTCTTCGACAGGAAACAGGACAAAACGATTGCCAACGCGTCGTCAGTTCCCGCTGGGACCAGGATCGTTGTCGTCGAAGGGAACTATCTCCTCCTGGACCGTCCGCCCTGGAACGGACTGCATGGGTATTTCGACGCCACGGTTTTTCTGAATCCCGGGATGGGGATTCTCGAACGGCGGCTGGTCGATCGATGGCTCGCCCATGGTCATACGCTCGAGGAGGCACGGAAGCGCGCTCTTCAGAACGACATGGTCAACGCTCGCTGCGTCGTTGAGCACAGCATGGTGGCCGACCTGACCCTCGGCACACCACCCCGGGCGGCCGTGACGGCGTGACGGCCGGCATTCTTGAATAACTGTAGTTTCAACCAGAAAAGAAACGGTGACAAACATGAAACTTTTCGCGGATACGGCGGATATCGGCGCCATCAGTGCGCTCGCGGATTTGGGCCTGATCGATGGCGTGACGACAAACCCCAGCCTGGTCATGAAAAGCGGAAGGGGCTTCAAGGAGGTACTGAAGGAAATCTGCGGTGTGGTTGACGGTCCTGTTTCTGCGGAAGTGGCGGCAACGGATTTTGAACAAATCATGAAGGAAGCAGCCGTCCTCGCAGACATTGCCCCCAACATCTGCATCAAACTTCCCCTGACCCTGGAGGGGCTGAAGGCCTGCCGGGCCTTGTCCCGGGAAGGGTGCAAGACGAACGTCACCTTGTGTTTCTCCGCAAGTCAGGCCCTTCTGGCGGCCAAGGCCGGGGCAACCTATGTCTCGCCCTTTGTCGGGCGCCTGGACGACATCAACCAGGATGGTCTGGAGCTGATTCGGGACATCCGGACCGTTTTCGACAATTATCCCGCAATCGAGACCGAGATTCTGGCGGCCTCGCTTCGAACGGTGAACCATGTCTCCGAGGTGGCCCGAATCGGTTCGGACGCCGCGACGATACCGCCGGACACGATTCTGAAACTTGTCGAGCACCCGCTGACGAAAAAGGGATTGGAAACGTTTCTGGACGACTGGGCGAAGACAGGTCAGAAAATAATCTAGCCGTTGAGGTGCCGGCTTTCTGCCCGCCGGTGGTTCATGCGCAATTTCCGCGTGACGGATTTGGCGCTCTGGTCCTTGGCTTCAGAGGCCCGGGTGTCGTGGTGGCACGGGAGGAAACCATGGTGGGCATCGGCCGGCTCGCCCGTGTCCACGGCCCGGCGTGAAATCCGGTCGAGCTTTGACAGCCGGAACAGTCCGGACAGGGAGTTCGCAGGCGGCCTTTCGTGCCGACGCACAAAAAAAGCCCCGGTGAAGACCGGGGCTTTTCGATTGATATTGCTCGAGCGCCTCAGGCAGCTGCCTCGACTTCCGGCTCGCGCAGCACGTAGCCGCGCCCCCACACCGTTTCGATGTAGTTCTTGCCAGATGTAGCTGCCGCCAGTTTCTTGCGCAGCTTACAGATGAAGACGTCGATAATCTTCAATTCCGGCTCGTCCATGCCGCCGTAGAGATGGTTGAGGAACATCTCCTTGGTGAGCGTGGTACCCTTGCGGAGCGAAAGAAGCTCCAGCATCTGGTATTCCTTGCCGGTCAGATGAACGCGCTGGCCGCCGACTTCAACCGTTTTGGTATCCAGGTTGACCTTCAGGTCGCCGGTCACGATGACCGACTGTGCATGGCCCTTGGAGCGGCGGACGATCGCATGAATGCGTGCAACCAGTTCGTCCTTGTGGAACGGCTTGGTCATATAATCGTCTGCGCCGAAGCCGAGACCGCGAACCTTATCCTCAATGCCGGCGTTGCCGGAAAGGATCAGGATCGGAGTCTTGACCTTAGAAACGCGAAGTGTGCGGAGAACCTCGTAACCGGACATGTCCGGCAGGTTCAGATCCAACATTATGATGTCATAATCGTACAGTTTGCCGAGGTCGATTCCTTCCTCGCCAAGATCTGTCGTGTAGACGTTGAAGTTCTCGGACTTCAGCATCAACTCGATGCTCTGCGCTGTAGCGCTATCATCCTCAATCAACAGTACACGCATTGCCAATCCCCTTGTTCTGCCTTTCCTGGGCAAGTCGCAACGGCTCTGTCGGTGTGCGCTACGAAGGACTGCTGTTAACCCCGACTCAAAGCTATCGGATTATGGTTAACAAAATATGATTCGTAGCGGCAAGTTCCGCCGAGAGTAATCTGTGCACAACGGCCAACTTGTTGAATCCCCAAAAAAAATGCAGATTCACAAATCTTAATGTTGAACTTTAAGAAACGGGACTAACCGATTCCGTTCAGATTCCTTTCGACAAAGCCGTATTGACCTTGAAATGGCTCTCGCTTGTCAGCCTTCCAAAGGTTAAGATTAACCAGAGTCGTAAACGATAGGTTACCAAAACGCCGAACTGGGGAAGGAATCTTAATTGAAGGCGCTTTTTGCCGAGATTGATTCGCTGATGCCGACGGAAATATACGGGCGTGTAACGGCGGTTCAGGGGCTTCTTGTGGAGATCGCCGGCCCGATCCACGAGATGAGCGTCGGCTCGCGTCTTCTGATCGACAGCGGAGAGGAAAATCCCAAGGTCCCGGCTGAGGTTGTCGGCTTTCGTGAAGGCCATGCCCTGTGCATGCCGTTCTCCGGTCTGGAAGGTGTCCGGATGGGCTGCAAGGCCGTCATCACCGCCCGCGAAAGCGTGGTGCATCCGGGGGGCGCCTGGCTGGGCAGAGTGATTAACGCACTTGGTGAACCGATTGATGGTAAAGGAGATCTTGCCAATGGCGGAGTGCCTCGCAAATTGCGAAGTTCGCCTCCGCCGGCCTCCGAACGTAAACGAGTCGGACCGCCTCTCGACCTGGGCGTGCGGGCACTGAATACCTTCGTTACCTGTTGCGAAGGCCAGCGGATGGGTATCTTCGCCGGCTCCGGGGTGGGCAAGTCGGTCCTCATGTCGATGCTGGCGCGCAACACCGATTGCGATGTCGCGGTTATCGGCCTGATCGGCGAACGCGGCCGCGAGGTTCAGGAGTTTATCGAGGACGATCTCGGCGAAGAGGGGCTGGCACGATCCGTGATCGTTGTCGCCACGTCCGACGAGAGCGTTCTGATGCGCCGTCAGGCGGCCTATCTGACGATGACGGTCGCCGAACACTTCCGCGACGAGGGCAAGAATGTCCTTTGCATGATGGATTCGATCACCCGATTCGCGATGGCGCAGCGGGAAATCGGCCTCTCCATCGGCGAACCGCCGACCTCCAAGGGTTATACGCCGACCGTCTTCACCGAACTGCCGCGGCTGCTGGAACGGGCGGGGCCGGGCGTTGAAGGGACAGGTTCCATCACCGGTCTCTTCACGGTGCTGGTGGAAGGCGACAATCACAATGAACCTGTGGCCGATGCCGTGCGCGGCATCCTCGACGGGCATGTGGTCATGGAGCGCGGCATTGCCGAACGTGGACGTTATCCGGCGATCAACGTGCTGAAATCGGTCTCCAGAACCATGCCGCGCTGTGTGCCGCCGGAGCAGCAGCCGGTCCTGCGCAAGGCCAGGCAACTGCTGTCCACTTATTCGGACATGGAAGAACTCATTCGTCTCGGCGCCTACCGCAAGGGGTCCGACCCCATGGTCGACGAGGCGATTTACCGGTTCGGGCCGATTGACGATTTCCTCAATCAGGGAAAGGACGAGGCCACGTCACTTTCCGACGGATATCTTCAACTTGCCAACCTTTTGGAAATGACTCAGGGGTAGACTGCCCGTGTTAGGGGAGTATTGAGTAATGAAGACCCGAGACAGTTTGATCCGTTTGAAGCGGTTTCAGGTTGACGAAAAACGGCGGCAGCTCGCCCAGATCGAGAGCATGATTGCCGAGTTCAACCGCATGGCCGACGAACTGGATGACCAGATCCGTTCCGAGCAGGAGCGGGTGGGGATCGCTGATGTCACCCATTTTGCCTATCCGACCTTCGCCAAGGCGGCCGCGGACCGGCGCGACAACCTGCGCAATTCCGCGCATGAGCTGGACGACCAGCTGCAGCGTGCCCAGGACGAACTGAGCGAAGCGATCGAGGAGCTGAAGAAATTCGAGCAGCTGGAAGAGCGTGACCAGCAGCGCGAACGCACCGCCCAGGAAATGGCCGAGCAGGACCAGCTCGACGAAGTCGCCGCCCGCGCCAGGATCCGGTAGGCAACCTGCATCCAAACGGGTGATGGCTGCTCTGGCAACCGATGCCGGTCAGCCCCGGCGCCTGATCGTGTTTAAGCGGTCCTGACCGGTTCTCCCGCTCTCCTTCTTCGGACAGCCGTCCATCTCCGCGGCTGACCCCGCGTTTGACCTGGCTGCCGACAGCTGCAGCCGGGTTTGTGCTTTGTGGCCTGGATGTTATACCAGCCGTGATAGATGGGTTCCTGTCTGTTGCGGTTGATATCACGGGGACGGTGCAGACTGTTTCGGGCAAAACGGCCCATCGGCGTCTGCCATTCCATTTCCCAAATCCGGGGTGCAGCACGTTTCATGCGTTTTTTTCTGGCCTTGCTCCTTCCGGTCTCGACCTTTTCCTTTGCGCTCGGGCTGACACAGCCCCTGATGCTCTTCGAGCGGCTCTATTTCCTTGAAGACCGGCCCACGCTGATCGAAATGATTTCGAGTCTCTGGCTGGAGGGCGATTCGGCCCTGGCCGGCGTCGTCGCTCTGTTTTCCGTTGCCTTCCCGGCGCTCAAGATCGTGCTCATACATGTCGCCGTCCTGACCGGCGGCAAGACACGCTCGCTCGCCTTGCTGTCGATGGTCAGCAAATGGTCGATGCTGGATGTGATGCTGGTCGCCCTGGTCCTGTTCGCTGCCAAGACCAGCGGGCTGGCGGCGGCTGCCATTTTGCCCGGCCTCTGGTTCTACGCCGCAGCAACCCTGACCACGGCCGTTGCCGCCAGTCTGTGCGCGCGAAGCTGATAATCGGGCAAGCGATCCGCAAGTGCGTGCGGATCAAGGTGCGCTGGCGGCGGGACGTGCCGCCTGAAGACCCGGGCTCCTGGTCTTCTTTTCCCTGCGTTTGGCCTGAAAATCGCCGCTACGGCTCTGTTTCGACAAAACCGTCTCGTCCAGAAATTTCTTGTAGGCGTTGGCCCATTCCGAACCATGCGTGGACGGGAGTTTCAAATGTTCGCTCCGCGCTTTCGCAAACAGGGCGAAGGTGGCTGTCCCGAGGCCTGCTTTCGCCGCGGTCTTGAAAACCAGTTCCTGCTTTCCGCTGAAAACCGCATCCTTGATGGATTTCTGTGCTGTTCTGCCACGGGCGCCAAGGAGCTCTATCGCATGGTTGAAGCGCCCATCCTGCAACAGCAGG
The DNA here is from genome assembly GCF_050301095.1 of Roseibium sp. GTDB lineage: Bacteria > Pseudomonadota > Alphaproteobacteria > Rhizobiales > Stappiaceae > Roseibium. The sequence continues at coordinate 11,792 of NZ_JBNKYW010000120.1, read as the reverse complement.
ATCATGATCTCATCCACCGAGATCTGGGCCTGTTCCGCATCCTGCCAGACCAGCGACATGTCGGTGTTTTCCAGTGCATCGCCGAACTCGTGGCGCAACACCTTCAGCCGGGCGATCTGATCGAGCTGGTCCTGGGTGAGGGAGCCTGCGATGATCCCGCGCAACCGCCTCTTGGTTTCGTCGTTCACGAGCGGCAGCAGGGCATGGCACACGGTCGGCGAAAGATCGGACCTCAGGGCGAGATCTTCTCTCAGTACAGTGTCTTCCGCGGCATATTTGACCAGTTGAAGCATTGTGTCGCGTGACAGCCGGATTTCGCGGTTTCCGGCAAGGATCCTGTGAACCGGCGTCTTGCCCTTCTGAACAAGGACGTCAGTCACCTGCGTGGAAAGATCCGTCCGCCGGGCTATGACCTGCAAATGCGAGTCGCTGACCTCTTCGATCAGGTTCAGAAGGTCTTCCTGGGTCAGAACCGGACTGTTGGTCAGAACCGGCATGGCGATCCGGACCTCGTCCTCGGCAATCCGCCGTGCCAGCGCATTGGGTGTGTTCGCCTGGGCGGCAAGCTTGCACGCCAGTCTGGACCGGTCCTTCGGAGAACCGACGCTGTAAAGCTTGAGGATCACTTCGGCGAAGATCGCAAGCTCCCGATCCGTGCGCTGGTCCAGATTGGCGACCACGAGTTCGCACACCTGCGCAAACAACTGTCTGCGGGCGTCCTCGGTCCCTTCCTGTGCCAGCTTGATCAGGGATTTCGACATTCTGCCTCCTGACAGGCAGATTGACGCCAATATTGTTATTTTTGCGTTACTTGTACGAAAAACGCGGGCATGCCAACAAAGGTAAGGTTTCGGCGGGTGTGCCGGCTAATTCGGAAGTCATGAATATTTGAATTACGGATCGGAATGCTGCCGCGAGAAGCAGATTGTTTCAACTCTTTGGAATTCGTTCTGGGGACAGATGGTTGGACTTGGCGGGAAGGGCAATAATTTATCCGGTTGCTGAAGTTGTTTCTACCCTGGCGGTGTGGACGCGAACCGGTGCAAACAAACCGTTTGTGGAAGGAGGGGGCTTGAAAGCAGAGGGGCAACCTGCAAGCTCAAAGCTTGAATTGGTCCGGTATGCCTTCAAGCCCGTACTTTAAACCTGTAAGCCGCCACACGTGATGCGAAATGAGTTTGACATGAGGACTTTCAAAAGAAGCCTGGCCGTTTTCGCGAGCCTCATTTTCCTGGGCATCCAGTGCGCGGTGGCCCAGACCGCCGGGACGGAGCAGGGGACGGCGCCCGTGGGAACGCCGGCCGACATCCAACAGGCGAACGAAGCCCTGATCCGGGTGCTGAACGATCCGCAAAGCCGCGCGGCGCTGATCGAACTCCTGAAGGAGGACGGGCAGACGGCCACGGCCGCGGATGGGGACAAGCTGGTTTCCTCCGGATCCGAAACGTCCCAGTCCGGGTCCCTCGTGGACGCGCACGCCCTCAACGAGAACGTCGCGCTCAGGATCGGCGAATACACGCGCACGCTCGCCGACGATGCCGGCTACCTGTTCGAGCAGGCGATGAGGTCGCTGAACGGCCTTGCGCTGGTCGCACAGGGTGAGATTGCGATCAAGTGGGACCGCGTCGGCGAAATCGTCCAGCAGGTTTCCTTTGTCCTTGTGGCTGCCTATGCCGGATTTCTGCTGACCCGGTTTGGCCTCGTCCGCTTCTATCCGCGCCTCTCTTCCAGGGCCCGGTACGGCGGCGGACTGACCCGCAGTTTCATCCTCGTTCTGACCACGATTGCCGATGCGGTGACCGTAGGGGTCGGCTGGCTCGTGGGCAACAGTGCGGCGCTGGCCAGCTTTGGCGGCGTCGATACCGGTGTGACGCTGCAGGAAAGCCTGGCGCTGAATGCCTTTCTGATCTGCGGCATGACCAATGTCTTCCTGAGGTTCATCTTTGCGCCGGGCCGGCCGGAATTGCGCTTCCTGCCATTCGTGGACACGGCTGCCATCTACTGGTACCGGCGCCTGCGGCTCTTCATGTACTGGATGATCTACGGCGTGTTCCTGGCCGTGCCGCTCGCCAACATCGCCGTCTCCTTCGTACTCGGAAATGCCCTTCGGTTTCTCATCGTTCTTATGGGAATGCTGTATCTTTGCGATCTCGTCCGCAGGAACCGGCGCCGGGTGCATGACGGGACGGCAGCCTATGCGCAAACACTGCAGACCGCGCTGGCCCGCAAGTCGCTGACGACGGTCGCCAATGCCTGGCATCTTGCGGCCTACGGCTATATTTCGGCGGTTTTCATCATCTGGGTGATCCGGCCGTTTGATGCCACCACGATCATCCTGAGAGCCACCGGCCTGTCCATCCTCACCATCATGGCGGGGATTGCGCTTTCGCTCGTCATGACTCGTGCGATCAAGGGTGGCATCCGGCTTCCCGAGGATCTCAACCGGACCCTGCCCGCGCTGCAGAGCAGGCTGAACGCCTTCGTGCCGCGGTTCCTGAAGATCATCCGGTTTGTCGTCTTTGTCGCCACCGTTCTCCTGCTGCTGGAAATCTGGGGCGTGATGAGCGTGATCGACTGGCTGGCCAGCGAGGCCGGCGTCGGTCTGCTCAGCAGCTACGGCTCGGCCTTCCTGGTCCTGCTGATCGCCTTCATGCTGTGGCTTGCCGTCATGTCCTGGGTGGACCTCAGGCTTCAGTCGCGCTCGGGCCATATAGTGACCGCCAGGGAGCGGACCCTGTTTCAGCTGTTCCGCAACGCCTCGACGGTAGTGATCCTGGTGATGGCGCTGTTGCTCTCCCTGTCGGAAATCGGCGTCGATATCGGCCCGCTGATTGCCGGTGCCGGTGTGGTCGGTCTTGCGATTTCCTTCGGCGCCCAGACCCTGGTGAAGGACATCATCACCGGTGCCTTCATCCAGATCGAGAATGCCATCAACGAAGGCGATGTGGTGACGGTGGCCGGCATCACGGGAACCGTGGAGGGGATCACCGTTCGCTCGTTGCGGATGCGGGATGTCAACGGGACGACCCATATCATTCCATTCTCTTCAGTCGACATGGTGTCCAACTTCATGCGCGGCTTCGCGTACCATGTCGCGCTGATCGGCGTTTCCTACGACACCGACATCACGCAGGCCAAGGACGCGATGGCGGAAGCTTTCCGCAGGTTGCAGGAAACCGACCACGGCCCAAAGATCATCGGCGACTTCGAGATGCACGGCGTGACCAATTTTGGTGCGAGCTCGATCGATATCCGCGGCCGCATCAAGACCGTCCCCGGCGAACAGTGGGGTGTCGGGCGGGCCTACAACGAATTCGTCAAGCAGGTCTTCGACGAACAGAAAATCGAAATACCCTTCCCGCAGGTCACCTATCACGCGGCAACTCCGCCATTTTCGGAGGAGGCGTCGAAAACGAAAAGTGCCGGAAAACCGAAAGTCGATGCGGCCGCGCTGGGTAACGACGCTCCCGGGGATGACACCGGGACATAGGAAATTCAATACCTTGACTTGAAAATGCGATGAGTTGCACACCCCGGGGCCCGAATTTCAGGTCTCGGGGTGTGTCGTTTTGACGTTTCGGAATTTTGTTAATTGAATTTCGTACAGTTTCGTTTTATTTTCGGTTCAAATGAAAACGCGCGAACATATGAGCCGGAGACGAGTATATGGCGGCTGACTACGATCTGCTGGTTATCGGCGGCGGCATTAACGGGACGGGCATTGCCCGCGACGCGGTCGGACGCGGCGCGTCGGTGATGCTGGTGGAGATGGGAGACCTGGCCGGGGCAACGTCTTCGGCATCAACCAAGCTCATCCACGGCGGTCTTCGCTACCTGGAGTACTACGAGTTCAATCTGGTCCGCAAAGCGCTGAAGGAACGTGAGGTTCTGTGGCAGGCCGCACCCCATATCGCCTGGCCGCTGCGGTTCATCCTGCCCCATCACAAGGACCTGCGTCCGGCCTGGCTGCTGCGTCTCGGGCTTTTTCTCTACGATCATCTCGGCGGCCGCAAACTGCTGCCGGCGACAAGGACCGTGCGGCTGGACCAGGCTCCCTTCTCGCAGGGCCTCAAGAAGCTTTTCCAAAAGGGATTCGAATATTCCGACTGCTGGGTGGATGATGCCCGGCTGGTGGTCCTGAACGCGCTGGATGCGGCCGGCCGGGGGGCCGACATCCTGACGCGCACCAAATGCGTCAGCGCGCGCCGGGACGGAGATGTCTGGAGGGTTGTGCTGAAGGACGTTGCCTCCGGGGAAGAACGGACGGTGACGGCGAGCGTCCTGGTAAATGCCGGTGGGCCGTGGGTCGCCGATCTGCTGCATGGCGTTGTCAGCGCCAACAGCGGTGCGAATATCCGTCTGGTGAAGGGCAGCCATATCATCGTGCCGCGCCGGTTCGAGCACGACCGGTGTTTCATCTTCCAGAACGGGGACGGCCGGATCGTGTTTGCCATTCCCTATGAAACCGACTTTACCCTGATCGGGACCACGGATGTCGATTTCGAGGGTGATCTCCGTAATGTCGGGATCTCCACGGAAGAGATCGACTATCTGTGCAAGGCGGCCAGCGAATATCTGGACGAACCGGTTACACCGGACGATGTGGTTCATACCTATTCCGGCGTCCGTCCGCTTTATGACGACGGCGCCAAGGATGCGAAAGCGGCCACGCGCGATTACGTTCTTGAACTGGACGGGGGTGACGGCACGCCTCCCGTCCTGTCGGTTTTCGGCGGCAAGATCACGACCTACCGGAAGCTCTCCGAGCATGTGCTCACCCGGCTGGAACCGTTTCTGCCTTTCAAACGCGGGACCTGGACGGCGTCCGCACCCTTGCCGGGCGGCGATTTCAAGGTCGATGAGTTCGATGCCGAGGTGACCCGGCTCCGGAACGACTTTCCGTTCCTGGACGTGCGGTTCGCAACCCGCCTGATCCGGCTGTACGGAACGCGGGCAAGAGAGTTCCTGAAAGACGCCAGCTCTGCCGAGGATCTCGGCGGTTGCTTCGGCTACAATCTTCATGAGGCGGAAGTGAAATGGCTGATCGACCGGGAGTGGGCACGATCGGCTGACGATATTCTGTGGCGGCGGACCAAGCTCGGCCTCCGGCTCACCTTGGAGGAGGCAAGCCGGCTGGACAGCTTCGTGACCGGTTATCTTGCGGACAAGACCGGTGCTGCGGCATAACCATCAATGACAGACCGGACCTGCCGGCCCAGCCACAGGTCCTTTAAATGATACAAACGGGAGGTGGCCATGGCCGGATGTGTGTTGGCGATAGACCAGGGCACAACGTCAAGCCGTGCGATTGTGTTCGGCGAAGATTTTCATCCCATCAGTGTCGGCCAGCAGGAATTTCCGCAGCACTTCCCGAAGTCGGGATGGGTGGAACATTCGCCGTCCGATATCTGGACAAGCACGCTCAGAGTGTGCCGGGAAGCCATGGAAAAGGCACCCGCCAGTGGTGCGGACGTTGCCGCGATCGGGATAACCAACCAGCGGGAAACGACGCTGGTCTGGGATCGGGAGACAGGCGAGCCGGTTTACAACGCCATCGTCTGGCAGGACCGGCGAACTGCCGATTTCTGTGCGAAGCTGCGGGCCGAAGGGCTGGAGGAAATGTTCACCTCCAGGACCGGCCTCCTGCTCGATCCTTATTTTTCGGGCACGAAGATCGCCTGGATTCTGGACAATGTCGAAGGCGCGCGGGCACGCGCAGAGCGCGGCGAACTGGCTTTCGGCACGGTCGATACCTGGCTGATCTGGCAGCTTACCGGCGGCGCGGTGCATGCCACCGATGCCACCAATGCCTCGCGCACGCTCATCTACAACATTCACGACAATGCCTGGGACGAGGAACTCTGCCAGGTCCTGGGTATTCCGGTAAATCTTTTGCCGGAGGTCAAGGACAGCGCCGACGATTTCGGCGCCGCCAAGACGGAATTCTTCGGCAGACCCCTGCCGATCCTCGGTGTTGCAGGGGACCAGCAGGCCGCCACGGTCGGCCAGGCCTGTTTCAAACCCGGCATGGTAAAGTCAACCTACGGCACCGGCTGTTTTGCGATCATGAACACCGGTGAAACGCCGGTGCGTTCCAACAACCGGATGCTGACGACAATCGCCTACCGCCTGAATGGCAAGACCACCTATGCGCTGGAAGGGTCGATCTTCGTGGCAGGCGCGGCGGTGCAGTGGTTGCGCGATGGCCTGGGGCTGATCGAAACGGCCGGGGAGACCCAGGGGCTTGCGGAGACAGCCGATCCGAATCAGGACGTCTTCCTGGTCCCGGCTTTTGTCGGGCTCGGCGCACCCTATTGGGACGCGGAGGCCCGCGGCGCCCTGTTCGGCCTGACCCGCAACACAGGTCCGAAGGAAATTGCCCGGGCGGTATTGCAGAGCGTCGGCTACCAGACCAGCGATCTGGTGGAAGCCATGAGAGCCGATTGGCCGGGCGCGGAACAGACGGTTCTGAGGGTCGATGGCGGCATGACCGCATCCGACTGGACCATGCAATTCCTGTCGGACATTCTGGGGGCGCCGGTCGACAGGCCGACCGTGGCGGAAACGACGGCACTGGGGGCCGCCTGGCTCGCCGGATCGAAAGCCGGCATATGGCCCGGGGCGGATGCCTTTTCGGCCGAGTGGAAGCTGGAAAAAAGGTTTGAACCGCGTTTGGAAAAGCCGGAACGGGAAAAACTGCTCGCCGGCTGGAAAGATGCGATCCGGCGAACGCGTTCTACGCAGGATTGAGAAAAACGGAAGCTCTCGCTATTGCGAGAGCTTTTTGTTTTCAGTAGCTTATCAGCATACCGAAATTGGCTTCCGTGACGGTATTTGTTTCCAGACTGAGCAGCCTATAGCGTTAAAAATTTACGGCAGCAACGCTTACCTAGCAAAAATATTTCAAAACTCATACCAAATTAGAAATATGTTGGCAGTTGATTTTCTGCCAAAAAAACGCCTTAGTTTGCGCTGGCTTGGGCTTAACTCCATTGCGCGATCTCAACGACGCAAGGCCCTCGCACTTCATCAAGGGGAGAACAGATTGATGAATTTCCAAAAAACCTTGAAGGCAACCCTTCTTGGCGCCAGCCTTGCTGTGATCGCAGCGACCGGCGCTTCGGCAAAAAACCTGGTTTATTGCTCCGAAGGGTCTCCTGAAGGCTTCGACGCCGCACTCTACACCGCCGGCACCACGTTCGACGCTTCTTCCAAGCCGATCTACAACCGGCTTGTCGAGTTCAAGCGCGGCACCACCGAAGTTCTGCCGGGCCTGGCTGAAAGCTGGGAAGTTTCCGAAGACGGTCTGGAATACACCTTCAACCTGCGCAAGGGCGTCAAGTTCCACACCACCAGCTTCTTCACGCCGACCCGTGACTTCAACGCCGACGACGTTGTCTTCACCTTTGAGCGTCAGCTGAAGAAAGACCATCCGTGGCACGAGTACACCGCTGGTGCTGCCTGGGAATACTTCAACGGCATGTCCATGCCGGACCTCATCAAGAGCATCGAGAAGGTTGACGACTACACCGTCAAGTTCGTGCTGAACCGTCCGGAAGCACCGATGATCGCCAACCTTGCGATGGACTTCGCGTCGGTCCTGTCCGCCGAGTATGCCGCTCAGCTGGAAGCTGCCGGTACCAAGGAGCAGCTCAACCAGCAGCCGGTCGGCACCGGTCCGTTCGGCTTCGTCGGCTACCAGAAAGACGCCGTGATCCGCTATGCGGCTCATGCCGACTACTGGGGTGGCAAGCAGCCGGTCGACAACCTGATCTTCGCCATCACGCCGGACGCCGCCGTGCGCCTGCAGAAGCTGAAGGCCGGTGAATGTCACGTCATGCCGTATCCGGCACCGGCCGACATCGCCGACATCAAGGCTGACAGCAACCTGAACCTGATGGAACAGCAGGGCCTCAACGTCGGTTACCTTGCCTACAACACCAAGGTGGCTCCGTTCGACAAGAAGGAAGTCCGCAAGGCGCTGAACCACGCGATCAACAAGCAGGCGATCCTCGACGCGGTTTTCCAGGGCTCCGGCCAGGCTGCGAAGAACCCGATCCCGCCGACCATGTGGTCCTACAACGACGCTATCGAGGATGATGCCTACGATCCGGAACTGGCCAAGAAGATGCTGGCCGACGCCGGTGTCTCCGACCTGTCCATGAAGGTCTGGGCAATGCCGGTGCAGCGTCCGTACAACCCGAATGCACGCCGCATGGCGGAAGTCATTCAGGCGGACTTCGCGAAAGTCGGCGTGAACGTCGAGATCGTTTCCTACGAATGGGGTGAGTACCTGTCCCGTTCCAAGGATGTCGAGCGTGACGGTGCCGTTCTGCTCGGCTGGACCGGCGATAACGGCGACCCGGACAACTTCCTGGCCGTTCTGCTCGGCTGTGACGGCGTCGGCGGTTCCAACCGCGCCCAGTGGTGTAACGACGACTTCGACAGCCTGATCAAGAAGGCGAAGACCGTGACCGACAAGGCAGAGCGCACCAAGCTCTACGAACAGGCACAGGTCGTCTTCAAGGAAGAGGCTCCGTGGGCAACCATCGCTCACTCCGTCGTCTTCATGCCGATGTCCTCCAAGGTCAGCGGCTACGTCATGGACCCGCTTGGTGGTCACTGGTTTGACGGCGTGGATATTGCGGAGTAAATCCGCTTAATCAGAGGGAGGCGCTGGCAGCGATGCTGGCGCCTTCAAACATTATGACCGGCGGATACTCTCATAGCTTGTGACGGTCTCCGCTGGTTCTTCGTATCTGGAACCTGACATGCTTCGCTTTCTTCTAGGCCGACTCGGCCTGTTGATACCGACATTCTTCGGCGTCACCCTCGTCGCCTTCTCCTTCATCCGTCTTCTGCCTGGCGACCCGCTGGATCTTCTGGCCGGCGAACGCGGCATCGATCCGGCGCGCAAGGCTGAGCTCATGGCTCAGATGGGCTTCGACAAGCCGTTGTGGCAGCAGTACATCCACTACGTCATCGGCATCTTCCAGGGAGATCTCGGCACCTCCTTCGCTTCCAAGAAGCCCGTGCTGACCGAATTCCTGACACTGTTTCCGGCGACCGCCGAACTGTCGCTCTGCGCCATCATCCTGGCCGTCAGCATCGGCATTCCCGCCGGTATCTTCGCGGCTGTGAAACGCGGCAAGGTCGCCGACCAGGCGATCATGGGGACCGCTCTCGTCGGTTACTCCATGCCGATTTTCTGGTGGGGGCTGCTTCTGATCATCCTGTTCTCCGGCATCCTGCAGTGGACCCCGGTCTCGGGCCGTATCTCGCTGATGTATTTCTTCCCGCAGGTGACCGGCTTCATGCTGATCGACAGTCTGCTGTCGGGGGAAAAGGGTGCTTTCCTGTCCGCGGTGCGGCACCTGATCCTGCCGTCGATCGTGCTGGCGACCATTCCGCTTGCGGTGATCGCGCGTCAGACGCGTTCGGCCATGCTCGAGGTTCTGGGTGAAGACTATGTCAGGACGGCCCGGGCCAAGGGGCTGCCGCCCCGGTCCATCATCGGCCTGCACGCCCTGCGCAACGCCCTGATCCCGGTGATCACCACCATCGGCCTCCAGGTTGGCGTTCTGCTGGCCGGCGCGATCCTGACGGAAACCATCTTTTCCTGGCCGGGGATCGGTAAATGGCTCGTCGACAGTATTTCACGGCGGGACTATTTCGTCGTTCAGGGTGGTCTCCTGCTGATCGCCGGGATCATCATGCTGGTCAACCTGATCGTGGACGTGCTGTACGGCCTGATCAATCCACGTATCCGCCACCATTGAGCCGAGGGACTTCGCAATGACAAATACCTCCCCGGCCACCAAGGCCGATACATCCAAGCTCATCGCCGAAAGCCGCAATGCCACCAAGGCGCAGCTGATCGAGTTCTGGTATTATTTTTCGCAGAACAAGGGCGCCGTGATCGGCCTTGTCATCTTCACGCTGCTGGTGGTGATGGCACTCTTCGCGCCGCTCATCGCACCGCATAATCCCGACGTCCAGTATCGCGACAGCTTCCTGGTGCCGCCGTTCTGGGAAGAAGGCGGCAAGGCGGCCTTCCTTCTGGGAACGGATGCCGTCGGACGCGATATCCTCTCGCGCCTGATCTTCGGTGCACGGTTCTCGCTGTTCATCGGTGTGGTCGTCGTCTCCATCGCGCTGGTCGGCGGTATCGTGCTCGGCCTTGTTGCCGGTTACATGCGCGGTGCGGTCGACACCATCATCATGCGTGTAATGGACATCATCCTGGCTTTCCCCTCGCTGCTTCTCGCCCTCGTGCTGGTGGCCATTCTGGGGCCGGGCCTGATCAATGCCATGATCGCGATCGCCATCGTCCTGCAGCCGCACTTCGTCCGTCTGACCCGTGCCGCCGTTCTGTCCGAGCGTTCGCGGGATTATGTGATTGCGGCCAAGGTTGCCGGCGCAGGTCACATGCGGCTGATGTTCAAGACCATCCTGCCGAACTGTCTGGCGCCGCTGATCGTCCAGGCGACCCTGTCCTTCTCCAACGCGATCCTGGACGCGGCCGCACTCGGCTTCCTCGGCATGGGCGCGCAACCGCCCACACCGGAATGGGGCACGATGCTCGCCGAGGCCCGGGAATTCATCCTGCGCGCCTGGTGGGTCGTGACCTTCCCGGGTCTCGCCATCCTGATCACCGTTCTTGCCATCAACCTGGTCGGCGACGGCCTGCGCGATGCGCTCGACCCGAAACTTAAGAGGAGCTAAGCGACATGCCTCTTCTTGAAATCAGAAACCTCAAGGTCGAGTTCGACACCGCCAAGGGGCCGTTCAAGGCGCTTGACGGAGTCGACTACACGGTCGATGCCGGTGAAGTCCTGGCAATCGTCGGCGAATCCGGCTCGGGCAAGTCCGTCGCCATGCTGGCGACCATGGGCCTCTTGCCGAACACGGCGACAATCACCGCCGACAAGATGGATTTCGAAGGCCTCGATCTCCGGACCCTGTCCGCCGCTGCACGCCGGAAGGTGATCGGCAAGGACATTTCGATGATCTTCCAGGAGCCGATTGCCAGCCTCAACCCGTGCTTCACGATCGGCTTCCAGCTCGGCGAAACCCTCAAGACCCACCTGGGTCTCAAGGGCAAGCAGATCAAGGACCGCGTGATCGAGCTGATGACGGCGGTCGGTATTCCCGATCCCGAAGGACGGATCAACGCTTACCCGCACCAGATGTCCGGCGGCCAGTGCCAGCGTGTGATGATCGCCATGGCCATTGCCTGTTCGCCAAAGCTGCTGATCGCCGACGAACCGACAACGGCGCTCGACGTGACCATCCAGAAACAGATCCTTGATCTGCTGGTTCAGCTGCAGCAGGACAGCGGCATGGGGCTGATCATGATCACCCACGACATGGGTGTGGTGGCGGAGACCGCCGACCGCGTGATCGTTCAGTACAAGGGCCGCAAGATGGAAGAGGCCGACGTGCTCTCCCTCTTCGAAAAACCGCAGAACCCGTACACCAGGGCGCTGCTCTCCGCTCTGCCGGAAAACGCGACCGGCGACCGCTTGCCGACCGTGAGCGACTTTGCCCAGGCGGGAGGTTTCTAACATGTCCGAAGATGCAATCCTCAAGGTCCGTGACGTCTATCGCACCTATGACATCAAGGGCGGTATGTTCAAGAAGGCGTCGACCCTGACGGCCGTCAAGGGCGTCAGCTTCGATGTGGAGCGCGGCTCCACACTCGCGGTCGTCGGCGAGAGCGGCTGCGGCAAGTCCACCCTTGCCCGCATGCTGACCATGATCGATGCCCAGACCTCCGGCAGCATCGAGAT
>NZ_JBNKYW010000119.1:0-4525 GCF_050301095.1 Roseibium sp. | reverse complement strand
TCCCTGATGCTTTCCTCGGACGTATAGCGGTAGGGCAGCATGATCGCGTGAACCTTGTCCGCCCCAAGCGCATCGACCGCCATTGCGGCACAGACCGCGGAATCGATGCCGCCGGACAGCCCGAAAACGACACCGGGAAAGCCGTTCTTCTCAACATAGTCACGGAGTCCCATGACGCAGGCCCGCCAATTGGCCTCATCAAGACCGGGAAGCTTCGCGACCTCACCGTTCTCGCAGATCCAGGTATCGCCGTCCCGCCTCCAGTCGCTGATCCCGAGCGCTGCCTGGAACTGCGGCATCTGGAACGCCAGGGATCTGTCGGCATGGAGTGCGAAGGAACCGCCGTCGAAAACCAGTTCGTCCTGGCCGCCGAGCTGGTTGCAATAGATCAGCGGCAGGCCGGTCTGGACCACGCGCGATACCACGACCTGCAGACGGTCGTCGGCACGGTTTTCCCAGTAAGGCGAGCCGTTGAGAACCAGCAGCAATTCGGCGCCGGTTTCCTCCAGGCACTCGCAGACCTCGTCGTTCCAGATATCCTCGCAGATCGGCAGGCCGATGCGCACGCCCCGGAAGTCGACCGGTCCCGGCAACGGGCCGGCGGCGAAGACACGTTTTTCGTCGAAGACGCTGTAGTTCGGCAGATCGTACTTGTAGCGGATCGCCCGGATCTCGCCCTGGTCCAGCAGCAGCGCGGCGTTACGGACCTTGCCGTCCTCCCCTTTCCAGGGTGAGCCGATCACCAGTCCGGGACCTCCGTCCGCCGTTTCCCTGGCGAGAATTTCGGCAGCCTCCATGCAGCGGCGCACGAAGGCCGGCTTCAGCACGAGGTCTTCCGGCAGGTATCCGGCGAGCACCAGCTCGGAGGCCAGCACAAGGTCGGCGCCTTTTTCGGCAGCCTCGGTACGGGCCTTGCGGACGAGATCCGTGTTGCCGGCGACATCGCCGACAGTCGGATTGAGCTGCGCGACAGCCAGTCGAAAACGGTCAGTAATCATGGGAACGATAACCAGGAAGTGTCATTCTCCCTGATGTAGCGGTATGGCTTGTGGGTTGCAATCACCCAATTCAGCGAATGCAGGCACCGGTCAAGCTGAGCCTTCAATGCCCAGGGTCATAGCAACGCCAGCCCGCCAGTCATCTTCGCGCCTTCAGGGCCGGGAACTTCCGCAACATTCTTGATATTGAGGTTCCGCAGCGCACTGTTCTGTCCGGGGCCCATGATGCCGCGCGAACGGCCGTAGATCTCCTGGCGTTCCAGGATCTCGCCGATGTGACGGTAGAGTATGGCCGGCGCGATCGGCTTTGCGACGAAACCGTGAATGCCAACCTCGATGGCTTCCAGAATGGTCCTGCGCTTGGCATGTGCGGTCACCGCCAGAACCGGGGTCGTGCAGACGATCGGATCCCTGTCCCCCCTGAGGATACGCAGGAACTCGGCGCCGTCAAAGGGACTCATGACCCAGTCCAGAAGAACGATATCTGGCTTGCGGTCGACAACGATTTCAAGGGCTTCGGCACCGTCGGCGGCCTCGAACACGGTCCTGATTCCAAAACCGGTGAGGATGGATCTCAGGATTCCGCGCATATGAGGATTGTCCTCTGCAATCAGGCAGGAAATCTTGGAAAGATCCCACTGTTCACGCAAATTGCCGCTCCCGTCCCCGACGATAGTCCCTTCAGAAGATATGATCCGAGAGCGTTAAACGAGCTTTACCGGCAAGCAGCAAATTCAATCAATCGCGAAAAAATATGCAAAAAGGGCGGCAATAGCCGCCCTTTCAGTTAACGCTGCGTGAGTTTCTTCAACCGTTACGCGCTGGCCGCGACCGCCTCGACCTGACGTCCGTCTCTTTCCTTTTTCAGGTTTTCTGCAATCAGGAAAGCAAGCTCGAGAGCCTGGTCGGCGTTGAGGCGCGGGTCGCAATGGGTGTGATAGCGGTCGCCGAGTTGTTCGGCGGTCAACGCCCTCGCACCGCCGGTGCATTCGGTCACGTTCCGGCCGGTCATTTCCACATGTACGCCGCCTGCATGGGTACCTTCCGCGCGGTGCACCGCAAAGAAAGCTTCCACTTCCTTCAGGATACGGTCGAACGGGCGGGTCTTGTAACCGCCGGCCGTGATGGTGTTGCCATGCATCGGATCGCAGGACCAGACAACGACCTTGCCTTCCCGCTCGACGGCACGCACAAGCTGCGGCAGGTGATCGAAGACCTTGTCCGCGCCGAAGCGCGCAATCAGCGTCAGGCGGCCGGCTTCGTTGTCCGGGTTCAGGATATCGATCAGCTCCAGCAGACCGTCCGGCGTCAGCGACGGACCGCACTTCAGGCCGATCGGGTTCTTGATGCCGCGGAAGAATTCCACATGGGCGTGATCGGGCTGGCGGGTGCGGTCGCCGATCCACAGCATGTGGCCGGAGGTTGCGTACCAGTCGCCGGAGGTGGAATCGACACGGGTCAGTGCTTCCTCATAGCCAAGAAGCAGCGCTTCGTGGCTGGTGAAGAAATCCGTCGAGCGGAGCTGCGGCACGCTTTCGGCGTTGATGCCGCACGCCTTCATGAAGTTCAGCGACTCTGAAATGCGGTCGGCCAGTTCCTTGTAACGGTGCCCCTGGGGACTGTCGGAGATGAAACCGAGCATCCACTGGTGAACCTGATCGAGATTGGCGAAACCGCCTTGAGCAAAGGCGCGCAGAAGGTTCAGCGTTGCCGCCGACTGCCGGTAGGCCATGGCCATGCGGCCCGGATCCGGGAAGCGGCTTTCGGACGTGAAATTGATGTCATTGATGATGTCGCCGCGGTAGCTCGGCAGTTCCACATCGCCCTTCTTCTCGATATCCGAGGACCGGGGTTTGGCGAACTGTCCGGCGATCCGGCCGACCTTGACCACCGGCTGGCTGGCCGCATAGGTCAGAACAACGGCCATCTGCAGGAACACGCGGAAGAAGTCGCGGATATGATCGGGATGGTGTTCGGCGAAGCTTTCGGCGCAGTCGCCCCCCTGAAGCAGAAAACCCCTGCCTCTGGCAACGTCGGCAAGCTGGCTCTTCAGCGCCCGTGCTTCCCCTGCAAAAACGAGCGGCGGATAGGTCGACAGGCGCTGTTCAACATCCGCCAAAGCCTCTTTATCCTGGTATTCCGGCACCTGCAGGATCGGTTTCGATCTCCAGCTGTCCGGGCTCCACTTCTCCGCCATACTTCCTACTCCTCACTGGACGCGCGGGTAAAATTCCGATCCTTATTGCGCGATCCACGACATTTTCGTTCGTTTTCCGCAGCTCCAACAGAGCAAACGTGCGGCCTTATACACCCCCAAAGCTGTGAAAGCCACAGGACAATCTGCCAAATATACGCCGTTTCCAAGATGGATTTCGCGCGAAAAAGGCCGTTACGGAAATCAGGCTTTGAGGCGGATCATGGCAAGCGCCTTCATTTGCCTGAATTCTGAATGGCAACAGCACGGGAAATGACCATGGCATCACGACTGGAACACAGCCACAACCCGGACGACATTGCCTCGCGCCTGGCGTCGGGACCAAGGGCCAGCTACCTCAGGGACTGGATCTATGGCGGGATCGACGGTGCCGTAACGACTTTTGCGATCGTCGCGGGGTCGATCGGGGCGAACCTGTCCGCGAAAGTGATCCTGATCCTGGGCATGGCCAATCTGCTGGCGGACGGTTTTTCCATGGCGGTTGCCAACTACAGCGGTTCGAAGTCGGAAAACGAGGACTATGCCCGCCTCAGGGCTATCGAGGAAAAACACATCGCCCTGGCGCCGGACGGAGAGCGTGAGGAAGTCCGGCAGATTTTCCGGGCCAAGGGATTTCAGGGCGACGACCTTGAAACGATCGTCCGGCTCGTCTCCTCCAACAAGACGACCTGGATCGATACCATGATGCAGGCGGAATACGGCATGACGGCGGTCGCGCACACACCTTTGAAAGCCGCCCTTTTCACATTCGCGTCCTTCGTTCTGTTCGGGGCGATCCCGCTTGTGCCCTTTCTCCGCGCCTTTCCGGCGAGCGCAGCCACAGCCACGCTTCTGACCGCCCTTGCCTTTTTCATGATCGGCTCGTTGCGTGCGCGCTGGTCCCAAAGGCACTGGGTCTCCTGCGGACTGGAAACGACCGTTGTCGGTATGCTGGCGGCCAGTATCGCCTTTGTGACCGGCTACGGATTGCAGGCGTTGCTTGGCAGCTGACCCGCCGCGCTCCTGCCGTCGATCCGGAGGCCACCCCCCTTCCACCGTTTCCTTGTACCGGCGTGAAAATGTGAGATAGTCCGGTCAGAAACATCTTCTGCCGGCCCAGCCTCGATTTCAGGTGACAAAATGGTCATGGACACGTTTTTTGGAACTCCGCAAAGCATTGCCGCCATGAAACGCAGCGCAGCGCTCCGGTCCCTGACCCGGGCGGACCCGCGCTTTGCCTATTACGGCAGGCTGGTCGCCTTGAGCCGGCCGGTTGACAACACGGCCGACGTCCTGTGTGACCTTGCCCGCCTGCAAGGGGCAAGCGCTTGTT
>NZ_JBNKYW010000118.1:0-34212 GCF_050301095.1 Roseibium sp. | reverse complement strand
CTCGAACTGGAGTGAGTTGGAATGTTCTCAAGACGTGAGTTCCTGATGGCGGCAACGGCGACGAGCGCCCTGCTCGGCTCCGGAATGGCCGGATCCTGGTCGCGGCTGATGGCCCAGCAGACCCTCACCGAGGATCAGCTGCTGGCCATCCAACCGACGGGACAGCTCACGCTGGTCCATATCACCGACATTCACGCCCAGCTCAAGCCGCTGTATTTCCGCGAGCCGTCCATCAACCTGGGCATCGGCGACGTCAAGGGCAAGCCGCCCCATGTGACCGGCGCCGACTTCCTGAAGCTCTACAACATTGCCCCTGGCTCTCCGGACGCCTATGCGCTCACGTCCGAGGACTTCGTCTCGTTGGCGAAATCCTACGGCAAGATGGGCGGCATGGACCGGGTCGCAACGATCATCAAGCGCATCCGCTCCGAGCGTGGAGACAACATGCTGCTGCTCGATGGCGGCGACACCTGGCAGGGCAGTTACACCTCCAACAAGACCCTCGGCGAGGACATGATCACGGTCATGAACGCGCTGGAGCCGGACGCCATGACCGGCCACTGGGAATTCACCTACGGCACGGACCGGGTGAAGGAAGCCATCGAGGCCCTCCCCTTCCCGTTCCTCGGCTCCAACATCTACGACAACGAATGGGACGAACCGGCCTTCGAGGCCTGGAAGATGTTCGAACGCGGCGGCGCCAAGGTCGCCGTCATCGGCCAGGCTTTCCCCTACACACCGATCGCCAATCCGCGCTGGATGATCCCCGGCTGGTCCTTCGGCATTCGCGAAGAGGACATTGCCAAGCATGTCGAGGAAGCCCGCGCCGAAGGCGCCGACCTCGTCGTGCTTCTGTCCCACAACGGTTTTGACGTCGACCGCAAGCTCGCCTCGCGGGTGGACGGGATCGACGTTGTCCTGACCGGCCACACCCACGATGCCCTGCCCGAACCCGTGATCGTCAACGACACGCTGGTGATCGCGTCGGGTTCCAACGGCAAATTCGTCTCCCGGATCGACCTCGACATCCAGGACGGCAAGCTGGCGGGTTACGCCTATCGCCTCATTCCGGTCTTTTCCGACGTCATCACGCCGGATGCGGAGATGGCCGCCCTGATCGACGAGGTGCGCGCACCCTATGAGAAGGACCTTTCACGCGTCCTCGGCAAAACCGAAAGCCTTCTCTACCGGCGCGGCAATTTCAACGGCACCTTCGATGACCTGATCTGTCAGGCCCTGCTGGAAGAACGTGACGCCGAGATCGCGCTTTCTCCCGGCTTCAGGTGGGGCACGTCCCTGCTTCCCGGCCAGGACATCACCCTTGAAGATCTGCACAACGCCTGTGCAATGACCTATCCGGCCGCTTACCGCTCCTCCATGAGCGGCCAGATGCTGAAGGACATCCTCGAGGATGTCGGCGACAACCTCTTCAACAAGGACCCCTACTACCAGCAAGGCGGCGACATGGTCCGCGTCGGCGGCATGGCATACGCGATCGATCCCGACAAGGAGATCGGCGAGCGCATTTCCAACATGACGCTGCTTGCGACCGGCGAAGCGATCGATCCTGCCAGGGATTACGTCGTCGCGGGCTGGGCTTCGGTCAACGAAGACACCGAAGGTCCTGCGATCTGGGACGTTGTCGAAAACCACCTTTCCAAAAACCCCGTCGTCAAGCTGCCGGACAACCAGTCCGTGAAGCTTGCCGGCTGACGTCTTGAGCATGAGGACTTTTCATGAGTGACAAGACCCTTTCCCGGTCCCCCAACCTGTCCCGCCGGGCGCTTCTCAAAGCCGGCCTGGCGACAGGAGTCGCCGCCGGCGCTGCCGGTGCCGCCCGCGCGGCCGGCGACCCCGCTATAACCGAGATCCAGGACTGGAACCGGTATCTCGGTGACGGCGTGCAAGCGCGCCCCTATGGCACGCCGTCAGAATTCGAAGCCCATGTCGTGCGCCGGGACGTCTCCTGGCTGACCGCCTCCACGGAGAGTTCGGTCAACTTTACCCCGCTGCACGAACTTGACGGCATCATCACGCCGAACGGCCTCTGTTTCGAACGCCATCATGGCGGCATTGCCGACGTCGATCCGGCCGAGCACAGGCTGATGATCAACGGCCTTGTCGACACGCCGCTGGTCTTCACCATGGAAGACCTGAAGCGCTTCCCGCGTGAGAACCGCATCTACTTCCTGGAATGCGCCGCCAATTCCGGCATGGAATGGCGCGGGTCCCAGCTCAACGGATGCCAGTACACCCACGGCATGGTCCATTGCGTCATGTACACCGGCGTACCGCTGAAGCTGCTGCTGGAAGAGGCCGGTGTGAAAACCAGTGCCAAGTGGGTCATGCCGGAAGGCGCCGACGCCTCGGCCATGACACGTTCCATTCCGCTGGACAAGGCGCTCGAGGATTGCCTCGTCGCGTTCAAGATGAACGGCGAGGCCCTGCGCCCGGAACAGGGGTACCCGCTGCGTCTGGTCGTTCCCGGCTGGGAAGGCAACATGTGGGTCAAATGGCTGCGCCGCCTCGAAGTCGGCGACCAGCCCTGGCACCAGCGCGAGGAAACGTCGAAATACACCGACCTTCTTGAGAACGGAAAGGCCCGCCGCTTCACCTGGGTGATGGATCCGAAATCGGTGATCACCAGCCCGAGCCCGCAGGCGCCGGTTTCCCACGGCAAGGGCCCGCTGGTCATTTCCGGCCTCGCCTGGTCCGGCAACGGCCGCATCACCCGTGTGGATGTCTCCATCGACGGCGGACGCAACTGGAAAACCGCCCGGCTGGACGGCTTGAGCCTGCCCAAGGCCCTGCACCGCTTCTATCTTGACATCGACTGGGACGGTTCGCCCCTCCTGCTCCAGTCCCGCGCGATGGACGAGAACGGCTTCTACCAGCCCACCAAGAACGAGCTCCGGGCCGCCCGCGGCGAGAACTCGATCTATCACAACAACGGAATCCAGACCTGGCATGTCAAAGCAGACGGGACGGTGGAAAATGTCGAAGTTTCTTAAAACCCTGGGTCTTGGCACCGCGCTGACCGTCCTGCCCGTACTCGCGTTGACGGCCCATGCGGGCGACGCGGACATGGGTGCGAAGGTCTTCAAGAAATGCGCCGCCTGCCACGCTGTCGGGGACGGTGCGAAAAACAAGGTCGGCCCCGAACTCAACGACCTGATCGGCCGGACTGCCGGCACGGCCGCGGACTACAAGTATTCAAAGGCCATGATCGAAGCCGGTGACGGCGGGCTGGTGTGGAACCCCGAAACGCTTGCCACCTACCTGAAGAAGCCCAAGGCGATGATCAAGGGCACCAAGATGGCCTTTGCCGGCCTGAAGAAGGACAAGGACCAGGAGAATGTCATCGCCTATCTGGCGACATTCTCCAGCGCGGCTCCGACGTCCGAAGAGCAAAGCGCTGCCGAACCGGCACAGCAGGAAGAGCCGACGCAAACCGCCGACGCCAGCGCGGCGCCTGCCCCGGTTTCAGCGACGCGTGACGGCGGCGTCTTCGGTCTCGGCCGGGAAGCAACGCCGGACGAGGTCGCCGCCTGGGACATCGACGTCCGTCCGGATGGCACGGGACTGCCCGAAGGCTCGGGCACCGTTGCCGAGGGGGAAGTGCTGTTTTCCGAGAACTGCGCCGTCTGTCACGGCGACTTCGGCGAAGGTGTCGGCCGCTGGCCGGTTCTGGCAGGCGGTCACGACACGTTGGCCGACGAGCGTCCGGAAAAGACCATCGGCTCCTATTGGCCGTATCTGTCGACCGTTTACGACTATGTCCGCCGGGCCATGCCCTACGGCAACGCGCGGTCGTTGTCCGATGACGACGTCTACGCGCTGACCGCCTATCTTCTTTATCTGAACGACGTGGTCGTGGATGAGGACTTCGAACTCTCCAGGGAGAATTTCACCGAAATCCATCTGCCGAACGAGGAGAACTTCGTCGCCGACGACCGTGCCGAGGAACCTCACTATGCGGAGGACGGCGAACCATGTATGAGCGACTGCAAACCCGGTCCGGTTGAGGTCACCATGCGCGCCCGGATCCTCGACGTCACCCCGGGCTCCGTCGATGATGACGCGGCCGAAGGCGTAGGCGGCGTCGACTGACATCGTTTGCAGTCAGGCCGGCAAAAAGAACAAGCAGACAGGCGGCCTGGCTGCGCAACAAGCGCCGCATGAGAAGCGGCGCGAGCTGAAGGAGGGAACGATGAAGGGAATTACAAGTCTGGTTGCGGCCATTTCGGCCCTGTTCATGCTTGTCACGGCGTCCGTGGCGGCCGAGGGCGCTCACAAGCTCGCGCTGCAGATCAGCGACAACAATCCGCAGAAGATGAACACGGTGCTCAACGTGGCAGCCAATGTCTCGCGCCACTATTCGGACCTGGGTGAAGAAGTGGACGTCAAGATCGTTGCCTTCAATGCTGGCCTGCACATGCTGCGCGCCGACACGACACCGGTCGCCGAACGCATGAAATCCTTCGCCCAGAGCATGCCGAACGTCACCTTCGAGGCCTGCAACAACACCCGTCAGGCCATGGCCAAGAAAGAAGGCAAGGACATTCCGCTGCTGGACAACGTCGAAGTGGTACCGGCCGGCGTCGTCTCCCTGATGGAACTGGACGAAAGCGGCTACACGGTCGTCAGACCATAAGGCATTCGCGACAGAACCCTGCCCCGCACGTGAGCGGGACGAACGGCCGGTTTTCCCGGCCGTTTTTGTGTGGGGTACCTACGGTGAGGCCTTCCCGGAAGAGGCGCCGAAGGCAAAATACTCCGTATCAGTATTATGCGTTGCACCCGCGGTCCGTCCGGAACGGCGTGATACCGCCTGAGACAACCATCTTGTGGTTTTCGCGTTTCCACGTAAGTTGTCACCAGACCCATGAAGCTGCGGCCCGTCCGGGCGATCAATCAGCCTTTCTGCACAGACCTGTTTTCCGGAGGTGCCCTTGTCCCAGGCACAGCGCATTCTTCTGATCTTTTTCCTGCAGCCGATCGCCTTCGGAGCCTGGTTTCCTCACATTCCCGGCATCCAGACGAGCCTGGAGCTGTCCAATACCCAACTGGCGATCGCGCTGGCAGGTCTTCCCGCCGGAACGCTGACGACACTCCTTTTTGCCGGCCGTCTGATCACCCGGTTTGGTGCGCGGCGCGTGACGCTTTGCTGTTATCCGCTGTTCCTGGCGGCCATGCTGTTGCCGTTTCTGGCACCCTCGCAGGCGGTCCTCATGGCGGTTCTGGCGCTGGTCGGCGGCTCCATGTCCGTTCTGGAACTCGGCCTCAACGTGCTGGCGGACGAATATGAGACCAGAACCCGGCACATCATCATGAGCAAGGCGCATGGCCTGTGGAGTTTCGGACTGCTTACCGGGACCCTGATCGGGTCGGCGGTCGCCGGGCTTGGGTTCGCACCTTTCCATGCCGGCCTCCTCATCTCCGTTCCGGTTCTGCTGCTCGCCGCCTATGCTTTATTCGGGCTTCAGGACAGCCCGGCCCTGAAGACGGGCGAGGACGAAAGGACCGGTTTCCGGTTTCCGCATCCCCTGCTGCTGGCGATCTGTTTTTTCACCTTCGGCTCCACCCTGGTCGAAGGCGCAGTGGCGGACTGGGCAGCGATTTTCCTCCGCGACACCTTTTCCGCGAACCCCGGCCTGGCGGGTCTGGGCGTTTCCGTTTTTACGCTGACAGTGGCAGTGACACGGCTGCTCGGAGACCGTTTGCGCCAGAAATTTCCGGTCGGCCGGCTCGCCCAGGGCCTTGCCCTGACCGGCCTTGTCGGCCTGCTACTTATCTGGACCGCGCCGGTCACGCCGGTTGCCCTGGCGGGCCTGTCGGTCCTCGGCATCGGCGCTGCGCTGGCCTTTCCACTCGGCGTCACCGCCGCCTCCGCCGCCCCCGGCACCAGCCCGGCCTCGAATGTTGCCGTCCTGTCCTTCATCGCCCTGGCGGGGTTCCTGGCAGGCCCTCTTCTCATCGGTTCCGTTGCCGATCACACCGACATCAGAACCGGGCTGATGATCCTGGCTCCGACGCTCTTCCTGAGCTTCCTGCTCGCTCCGGCCCTGTCGAAGGCCGGCCAGCGCAGCCTTCATGAAGAACCCGTCTGTGCCGACGCCTGACATTTACCGCACCGGCTGGTTTTGAGACAGGCGCGGCGACGGCTCAGGCCGTCGCGCCGTGGGTATTTGTTTCGTGGATTTCGATCAGGCTCGGCCCGGACACGCCTGCAAGCTCCGTAAGCGCACCGGCAAGTTCCGAAACATCGCCCAGGAGGACGGCCGGCAAGCCGTAGGCTTCGGCGATTTTCGAAAAGTCCGGGGCCGAAGGCGTCACGCCTTCCGGCTCGATGCCGCAGTCCAGCATGTAGTTCCTGATCTCGCCATAGCCGTCATTGTTCCAGACCAGGAAAATCACCCGCGCACCGCAGTCCCGGGCGGATCCGATCTCGGCCAGCGAGAACTGAAAGCCGCCGTCACCGACGATGCAGACCACCGGTGCTTCCGGCTCCCCGACGCTGGCGCCGATCGCGGCGGGCGGGCCGTAGCCGAGCGCGCCGAAGCCGGTCGCCGCGTTGAACCAGCCCTTCGGCCGTCCCGGCTCGAAGTAGAGATTGCCGGAATAGATGACCTGGGTGGAATCGCCGACAATGATGCAGCCGGGCAAGGTCTCAACGATGGTCTCCAGAACCCTGACTTCAGCCTTCATCTTGGGACCGAGACCGGCAAACACCGCGTCCCGGCAGGCTGCGGCCCGCCCGGCGCCATCCGCATGACCCGTAAGCCCCTCAAGCATGGGCAGAAGATCGCCAAGAAGCTGATCCACGGTCGAAAGGACCGGCAGCGAGGCGGAAGGTCCCCGGGCCAGCTGGTCCGCATCGATGTCGACCCGAACGAGATTATCAAGTTCCGGAAAGCCACCGTCCGCATACATGTCGTAGTCGGTCTGTCCCATCTGGGTGCCAAGGGCAATCACCAGATCGCTGTCCGCCAGGAGATCCCGCACCGGTGCAAGGCTCGGGCTCGCGGGCACGGAAAGCGGGTGCCCGGCAAACATGCCGCGCGCATTGACGGTGGTGATGAGCGGCGCATCGATCTGCTCCGCCAGTTGCCTGATCTGGTCAGCGGCCCCGATCGACCCGCCCCCACAGAGGATCGCCGGTCTTGTTGCCTGCCGGCATTTGTCCGCAAGTTTCTCGACACCGGAGCGCGCGGCACGCGGCCCCTTGACCGCAGTCGCAGTGATGGCTCCGATGGAGATCTTCTCCGCCATGACATCGGTCGGGATCTCGATATGCACCGGCCCCGGACGGCTGGACTGCAGAATGGCGAAGGTGCGCGCCAAGACCGACGGAAGATCATTTGGATCAAGCAGCGTATGCGACATCAGCGCCAGCGTCGCCATCATCGCGCGCTGATCCGGCAGCTCGTGCAGCCTGCCCTTGCCGTGACCGAGACTGGAGCGTGCATTGACACCGGAAATGACCAGCATCGGCACGGAGTCCTGATAGGCCTGCGCCATTGCCGTGATGGTGTTGGTGAGACCCGGGCCGGTGATCACAAGGGCAACGCCGGGTTTGCCGGTGACCCGGGCATAGCCGTCCGCCATGAAGCCGGCGCCCTGCTCGTGCCGCGGCGTGATATGGCGGATCTTCGACCCGGCAAGGCCGCGGTACAGCTCGACCGTGTGAACACCCGGGATGCCGAAGACGACATCGACACCGTTGGCTTCGAGAATGTCGATCAGCGCCTCGCCGACCGTCTTCGTCTTGTCCGTTGTCATGATGCCCATTTGCGGCTCCCCTCGTCCTTGCCAAGGCTGTCCGCGAAGGCGGCAATCCGGTCGGTTGCTTCCGACAACACGTCATCGGCCACCGTCAGGGACAGGCGGATGAACCCGGCGGCCTGATCGCCGAAGGAGGAACCCGGCATCACGGCCACATGCTTTTCCTCCAGAAGCCGGGAGGCAAAGTCCGCCCCGTCCAGTCCGGTTGCACTGACGTCGACCAGCAGGAACATGCCTGCCTCCGGCATCATCGGGCGAAGTGCGTTGTGACCGGCAAGATGCTCGATGATGAGGTTGGCGCGCCGCAAGTAGGCCTCGCGCATGCGCTCGGCCGTGTCGAATTCGCCGGAAACCGCCATGGCGGTCATGTCGGCGATAAAAGGCTGTCCGCCGAAGAGCATGGTCTCGGACACCGCCAGCAGCCTGTCGCAGAACTCTTCGGGCCCGACCGCCCAGCCGGAACGGAACCCCGGTGCCGCATGGGACTTGGAAATCGAGGAGACGACGATGGTCCGGTCCGCGAGTTCGGGAAGATCGAAGGGAGACGCAAAGGCACTGCCGAAGATCAGTTTCTCGTAGACCTCGTCGCAAACGATCCAGAGATCCTGGCGCCTGCAAACCTCGCCGATGGCGGCAATTTCCGCTTCGCTCAAGGCCGCCCCGGTCGGGTTGTGCGGCGTGTTGAGCAGAAGAACCTTGCACCGGGGCGTGACCGCCTTTTCCAGGTCTTCCGCCTGAAGATGGAAGCCATGTTCGGGACGGAGCGGCACGGGAACCATGCCGGCGCCCGTTGCGGCGATGACACCTTCGTAGGTGGCATAAAGCGGATCGCCGACCAGCACGGCATCACCGGCTTCCACAAGGCCGAGCATGACCGCGAAAAGCGCCGTCTGGGTGCCCGGGAAACACAGGATGTTGCGCTCCGAGATACCAGGCCTCCGCGCCCGGTATTTTTCCGTCAGCGCATTGACGACACTCGGTTCACCCCGGCCGCTGGAATAACGAATGCGGCCTGCCCGCATGGAACGTTCGGCCTCATCCAGCAAGGCGGCATCCGGCAGGATATCCGGTTCGCCGATCGTCAGTTCGATGACGGGAACTCCGGCGTCCGCCATTTCGCGGGCCTTGATGTGCACGGCCCATTTTCCGGAGCCCAGATGGGCCAGACGGTCGGTGATCGACGCATAACGCATGTTCGGGTCTCTCAGTTGGAGTGGTTGTCCGCAGTCAGTCTTATTCCGCCGAGCAGCGCCTCGACGGATCGGATGGCGATGTCCGGCAGCGGTGTATCGGCAAAGAGATCCGCCACCAGCGTGCCTTCGATCCAGAGGCCGTCGATCACGGCGTTGATGGCGATCGCAAGCTTCTGGCAGCGCAGCGGATCCGGCTTCTCTCCCGCCTCGGCCAACACATCGGCAACAAGTACCTCGAGCGCGGAACGGAAGGCGAGATAGCTTTCCCTGTGTATTTCGGCGAAAGCCGGTTCGGCCCTGACGTGGCTGATGAAGGCCGCCCAGAAGGAAAGCGCTTTCCCGTCAGCGACCGGTGGCGTCAGGTTGGCGACGATGAAATCATGCAGTCTCGCCCGAGCATTTTCCTGGCCGCGATCGCCCGCAGCCGCCACGGCCTGTGTCATGCCGGTCATGACGTGGCGATAGGCGTCCTGCAGCATCTGGTCCTTGCTGGAAAAATAATGTCGGATCAGTCCGGGGGTCACGCCGGCGCGGGCCGCGATCCGCCGCACCGTGGCGCCCTGCAATCCGAATTCCGAAATGCAGTCGAGTGTCGCCTCCATGAGGTCCTGACGCCGTTCGGCCTCGCCGATGCGATGAAACGGGCGCCGGCTCATCCAAGCCTCCGTTTCATGAACGTTGCGGTTTCCGGTCCGGGCAGGTTGACGGCGGGCATCCGGCACTCCGTTGCCAACGCAGCTTTTGCGCTCGGCGCCATGACTTTCTCCTCCACCTGGCCCGCCGGAGGGATTTCTCACCGGCACCGCATTTTTTCGTTATTATACGGTTGAATAATTACGAGACAAGTGCAAAGCTGACGGCATTCACCGGGCGGACAGCCGGCGCCGCACCGGAAAAATCACATGCCGGCGGGGAACAGTAACAACAGCACCGGCGAATGCCGGGCATTGGCGGAGTGGATGGAACCAGCAGCGCCAGCCATAGAGGTGCGCGACCTCTTCAAACGTTTCGGAGCCCTGGAAGTGCTCAAGGGCGTGTCTCTGACGGCACGGCAGGGCGACGTGATCGCCCTCATCGGCGGATCGGGCTCCGGCAAATCGACCTTCCTCAGATGCATCAACATGCTGGAACTGCCCAGCGCCGGATCGGTGACCATCCATGGCGAGGCCATCGCCCTGAAGGACGACGGCCACCACGGCCTCAGGCCTGCGAACCGCAAGCAGATCGAGCGCATCCGCAGTCAGCTTGCGATGGTCTTCCAGAGCTTCAATCTCTGGCAGCACATGACCGTCCTGCAGAACGTCATCGAGGTTCCCATCCACGTGCTCGGCATGAAGCGCGACGAGGCGGTCGAAATCGCCGAAACGCTGCTGCGCCGGGTCGGGCTGCATGAAAAACAGGACGCCTATCCCGCTTTCCTGTCGGGTGGCCAGCAGCAGCGCGCTGCCATTGCCCGCGCGCTTGCCGTGCAGCCGCTTGCGATGCTCTTCGACGAGCCGACCTCAGCGCTCGATCCGGAGCTGGTCGGCGAGGTTTTGAGTGTCATCGGCGACCTGGCACGCGAGCACCGGACGATGATCCTCGTCACCCACGAGATGAAATTCGCGCGCGAAGTCGCGAACCACGTCATCTTCCTGCACAACGGCATCATCGAGGAACAGGGTCCGCCCGACAGCGTGTTCGGCGACCCGAAATCGGAACGGCTGAAGAAGTTCATCAGCTCGATCCACTAGATCCGGAAGGGCCCTGGAGGGAAAGGGGCCAATCGGGATCGCATACAAGACGGGAACTACCCGCGTCCACGCGGCGTGGGGGCTCCATTGGCAAAGACGGTAAAACAAGACGAAGAACGGGGAACAGCATGAAGCATTTTGTAAAGACAGCAATTGCAGCAGCCGCAATGACCACCGCCGCCCTGAGCGGGGCAATGGCCGACCAGGTCAAGGTGGGCGTCGCCGCCGAACCCTACCCGCCGTTCACCTCGCCGGATTCCAGCGGCAAATGGGTCGGCTGGGAAATCGAGTTCATGGAAGCGATCTGCGCCGAGGCCAAGCTCGACTGCGTCGTCACGCCGGTTTCCTGGGACGGTATCATTCCGGCGCTGACCTCCAACAAGATCGACATGATCGTCGGCTCCATGTCGATCACGGAAGAGCGCCTGAAAACCATCGATTTCTCGGACAAGTACTACAACACGCCGACCAGCATCGTCGGTGCCAAGGGCGACGATTTCGAAGCGACGCCTGAAGGTCTTTCCGGCAAGATCGTCGGCGTTCAGGTCTCCACCGTCCATGCCGACTACGCCGACAAGCACTTCGGTTCGACCGCGTCGGAAATCAAGCAGTACCAGACCCAGGACGAGGCCAACCAGGACCTTGCCGCCGGCCGTGTCGATGCGGTGCAGGCGGACGCCATCGCGCTGGATGCCTTCCTGCAGTCCGATGCCGGGTCCTGCTGTGAACTCAAGGGCAACGTCGCGGACGATCCGGCGATCCTCGGTGCCGGTGTCGGCGTCGGCCTGCGCAAGGGCGACACCGAACTGAAGGACAAGGTCAACGCCGCGATCAAGGCGATCCGCGACAACGGCACCTACGACGAATTCTCCAAGAAGTACTTCAACTTCGACATCTATGGCGGCTAAGCGGCCGAATTGTCCTTAAGAAATCCGCTCCGCGCCTTCGGGCGCGGACGGGCCTGACCAAGCAAGGGTGACCGCTGCCGATGGCTGTCCAATCCGGGTTTCTCAACCTCGAACTGCTTGCCCTGTCGCCTCCGGGCTGGGGCGGGGTGCTTCTCGCCGGCTTTGCCGCATCGCTGCAGCTTGCGGTCGGCGGGTTCGGCCTCGGCCTTCTGATCGGGATCGGCGGCGCCTTCGGCAAGCTCTACGGCGGCCCGATCCTGAGGGATCTGCTGGAAGTCTATACGACCGTCATACGGGCGGTGCCGGAGCTCGTGCTGATCTTGCTGCTTTATTATGCCGGGACGGACGCGGTCAACGCGGTGCTGGTGCTGGTGGGGCTGCCGCGCATCGACATCAGCGGCCTGGCCGCCGGCATCTTTGTCATCGGTGTCGTTCAGGGCGCCTATTCCACCGAAGTGCTGCGCGGGGCGATCAAGGCGGTGCCTCCGGGGCAGATCGAGGCGGCCCGCGCCTATGGCATGTCGCCCTTCAAGACGCTGCGCCGCATCACCCTGCCCGCAATGCTGCCCTATGCCATTCCGGGCCTTTCCAATCTCTGGCTGATCGCCACCAAGGATACCGCGCTTCTGGCCGTGGTCGGTTTCTCCGAGCTGACGCTCGTCACCCGCCAGGCCGCCGGCAGCACCAAGGCCTATATGCTTTTCTATTGCGCTGCGGGCCTGATGTACCTGACGCTGACGCTGGTCTCCAACCAGGTCATATCCCGTATCGAACGGCGCGCAAGGCGCGGCATGGCAAGGCCGGTGTGACATGAGCGAAACCAAAGTGACCATGCCCGCCTATGTTCCGCCGCCGCCCCGCCGGTTGTTGGAACCGCACAGGATCTTCCTGATCGGTGTCTTTGCGGCAATCGTTTTCTGTGCCGTCTGGTTCCTGCGCTGGGACTGGCTTCCGAAATACCTGCCGCTCCTGGTCGCCGGTATCGGCAAGACCCTGGTTCTCCTGTTTTCAACCGCCGCGGTCGGGTTTCTGCTGGCCGTGCCGATCGGCCTTGTCCAGGTCACAGGCCCGCGCCCGCTCGCAGCATTGGCGCGCGGCTTCTGCACCCTGATCCGGGGCACGCCGCTGCTGCTTCAGCTCTGGCTGCTCTACTACGGCCTTGGTTCGGTCTTCTCGCAGTTTCCCGAAATTCGCCAGTCGTTCGCCTGGCCCTATCTGCGCCAGGCCTGGCCCTACGGCTTTACGGCGCTGATGCTCTCCTTCGCCGCCTATGAAGGCGAAGTGATGCGCGGAGCCTTTGCCGGCGTGCCGCGCGGCGAGCTGGAGGCGGGCCGCGCCTTCGGCATGAGCCGGTTCACCATGTTCCGCCGGATCTGGCTGCCGCGCGCCGTCTACCGCGCGCTGCCCACCTTGAGCGGGGAAACGGTGCTGCAGCTGAAGTCGACGCCGCTGGTCGCGACCATCACGGTGGTGGATGTCTACGCGGTGATTTCCAGGGTGCGTCAGGACACCTATCTGACCTACGAACCGCTGCTATTGCTGGCGCTTATCTATATGTGCCTCACCGGGATTCTGGTATTGCTGTTCCGTACCCTTGAAAACCGGATTCCGAGCCGGGGTGCGTAGGGCACTTATCCAATCAACATTAATCTTTTCAGCGTGCCCTCCATGACCAAGCAGACGCCGAACATCCAGCCCGATCTTGTCGCCACCCGGCGTTATCTCCACCAGATTCCGGAAATCGGCCTGTCGGAATTCAAGACCTCGGACTACGTCGCCGGCGAACTCGGCAAGATGGGGTACGAGATCACCCGCGGCCTGGCAAAGACCGGCATCGTCGCCACGCTGCGCAACGGCACCTCGACCAGGAGCATCGGCCTGCGTGCCGACTTCGACGCTCTTCCCATCGTTGAAGAAACCGGGGCCGACTATGCCAGCACCCATCCGGGCGTCATGCATGCCTGCGGCCATGACGGCCACACGGCGATGCTGCTCGGCGCGGCGAAGATCCTGGCCGAGCGCCGCCGCTTCGACGGCACCATCCACCTCATCTTCCAGCCGGCGGAGGAAAACTTCGGCGGCGCCCGATTGATGATGGACGACGGGCTGTTCGAACGCTTTCCCTGCGATGCGGTCTTCGGCCTGCACAACGACCCCGCCCTGCCCTTCGGCCAGTTCGCCTTCATCGAGGGACCGATGATGGCGGCCGCCGACGAGTGCCGGATCACCGTTGTCGGCTACGGCGGCCACGGCGCCGAACCGCAGGACGCAGCCGACCCGATCGTCTGCGGCGCCAGCATCATCATGGCCCTCCAGACCATCGCCTCCCGCAACATCCATCCCTTGCAGGCCTCCGTGATCACGGTCGGTGCCTTCAACAGCGGCATTGCCAGCAACGTGATCCCCGAGCGCGCCGTCATGGACCTGACGGTCCGCGCGCTCGATCCGGACGTTCGGGATGAACTGGAACGCCGTATCCGTCTCATCGCCGAGGGACAGGCCGCCAGCTACGGCATGCGCGTGGAGATCGACTATGAACGCGGCTATCCGCCGATGATCAATCACAAGGCCGAGACCGACTACGTGCGCGCCCTCGCGCGACGCTTTGCCGGGGACGACAAGGTGACCGACATGGCGCGGCCCATCATGGGCAGCGAGGATTTCGCCTATTTCCTAGAGGACCGGCCCGGCTGCTACTTCATGCTCGGCACGGCGAAAACCGACAACGACCCGCCGCTGCACCACCCCAAATACGATTTCAACGACGACATCCTGCCCATCGGCACGGCCTTCTGGGTGGAACTGGCCGAGGATTTCCTGTCGGGGTCGTAGGAGCGCGGGCTAAGCGGCCTCGCTGCGCACAGCGCAATCACCGGCACACGCTCCGTTCGTCTTCCTGTCACGCGCGGGGCTCGCGGTTCTTCTCGTTTCCTAGATCGCCATATGGTTCGCTCGTCTTTTCGCACCGCCTGACAGGGAAGAGTTGCGTTCCCGGCGCTGGAAGCGGCAGACAGCCCCTGCCCTTCACAACCAGCTCCAGCGCTCTTCCGGCCGCCAACGGCTTGCGGACAGTGCTGGACCTTGCCGGCAAGCGGCCCCATAAATGATTATGGCCTTGCCCTTCAAGCCGTTCGAACAGGGACTCTGACATTCTGTGCGACGCCATCCGGCGCCCATGTCTTGGAGGCAGTCGATCCGGAGCAGGACAAACGCACGCACCACTGAAGGAGTGCCCACGGGAGGAGTGGAGACGTGATCATTGTGTATCATCAAGCCAGCGGTTTCATAGATTCCACCAACCTGTTCGGTCACGTCGCCATTGCGTTTACAGGGCTGGGTGCAAAAAGCTTCGGTATCAGCTGGATGGGGGCCGACGAGGGGTTTCCGACCTACCACAATTATGCCGGCCTTCGAGGGAAATGCGTTTCAAACTGGCAGGACGCCCTCGAAAACCGCAAGAAGGAGCGCGCGTTTCCCCAGACCCGGGAGAAGATAGAAATCAAGTCGGTGGAAAGCGGAAACTCCGGCCACACCGACCCGATGTCCGAAAAGGCCGCCTACGACTGGTGGAAGGCCCTCGTCAAACAGGCCACGACCCGTAGTGACGGCATGGATTTCCGTAGCGTCCCCAATTGGGGAGGCAAGGATTGCGCGGACGTTGTCTTTGCGGCACTCAAGGCTGCCGGTAGTGAAAAAATCGCGTCGGCAAGAACAATCACACGCCCGGTTTTCACGCCGCCGGCCGCAGTACAATATGCAAAGTCCCTTCAGGAAAAGAGCGAGTAAACTAACATCCCCGTGCAGGAACCGCGCGAGAGCCTGTCGGCGAACTGATCAACGCACAAAATGGGCCGTGGTTCGGGTATCCACATCAAGCAAACTTGTGCAAAACAAGCGCTACTGGAAGGTGCAAGGCATTGCCAAACCGACTTTATCCACCGTGACAAGCCGGCGAATAAGGCATTGATATTAAAGGAAATGGTGGGCCCGGAGGGACTCGAACCCCCAACCAATCCGTTATGAGCGGACGGCTCTAACCAATTGAGCTACAGGCCCATCTGCGGGAACCGCTCAAGGCCAAGCGGTTCATGCTCAAGGGTTTCCCTATACCACGGCAGTTTTCCGGGGCAAGAGGTTTGCAGCCATAAGGTGAAAAAGGCCTTGGAAAGTGCCGCACCGCCCGGGACACAGGTGGTCCTGCAACCATTTTCCGCTCAAGACGGGTTCCGTTCGGCGAGGCTTTCGGGTCTAAATGGGCCGGAAAGCCTGCCTGTCCCACCTCTCGGAGCGATCATGCGATCACCGCTTCTTTCCGCCACGCTTAGCGTCCTGCTTGTCTGCATGATCGGCTGGCTGCTGGTCGTCGGGCGCTCGCTGCTGTTGCCCTTCGTGATCGCCCTGATCGTCTGGTACATGATCAACGCCCTTTCGCGGGCCTTCCAGACGGTGCCGATCGGGCCATGGCGGATGCCCGGCTTCGTTGCCTTCGCGCTGTCGCTGTTGACGATCTTCGCGGTCGGCACCTTCGTGCTCGACATCGTCACCGCCAACTTGAGCCAGCTGGCACAGGACGCGCCGACCTATCAGAAACGCCTGGAAACCCTGTTCAGTCAGCTCTCCGGCCGGTTCCACCTGAACGACCCGATTGAACTCAAGGACTTTCTGCCGGATTCGGTGGTGCCGCGCATGGTCACCGCCGGGGCGAGCCTGGTGACGACGATAGCCGGTTCCGCCAGTCTGGTCTTCATCTATGTGCTGTTCCTGGTGTTCGAGCAGTCCACTTTCGACCGCAAGTTCGAACGGCTGTTTCCGACACCCGAGCAGGCCCAGTCGGCCTTTGCGATGCGCGCGGAGATCAACCGCTCGATCATGCATTATTTCTCGATCAAGACCGCCGTTTCGGTGGCAACCGGTCTGCTCACCAGCCTGGTGCTGACCGCCATCGGCCTTCCCTATGCGGCGCTCTTCGGCTTCATCGCCTTTCTGCTCAATTATATTCCGACCATCGGCTCGCTGATCAGCGTCATTTTCCCGAGCCTGCTGGCCCTCGTCTATTACGACAGCCTCGGCCCGTTCCTGGCCATCGCCTCCGGCCTTGGCGCCATCCAGTTTTCCATCGGCAATTTCATCGAACCGCGACTGATGGGCGCCAACCTCAATCTGTCAGGCCTCGTCATCATGCTGTCTCTGGCCTTCTGGGGCGCGATCTGGGGTGTCGTCGGCATGGTGCTTTGCGTGCCGCTGACCGTGATGATCGTCATCGTCTGCGCCCGCTTCGAGGGGTCCCGGCCGATTGCCGTCCTGTTATCGCAAACGGGAGACGTCGGCGTTCCGCATCCGGCCAAATAATGTGCCAATGGCGGAACCTCTCGTTTTGCCAAGTGTTTGAAAGATGAATGGAAGCTGAATGAGGCGGCCTTAACGGCGCCGCAATGGCGGACAATCTTGCGCGCAAATCAGACCCGCCCAGACTTTTCAGGAACCGGGCCGATTGACCAGAAAGGATTTAACTCATGAACAAATTGCCGATTATCAAAAACAGACATAGAATTTCCCTTGCCCGCCGCATGGCCCTTGCCGCCGGTCTGTCCACCGCCCTTCTGAGCGCGGCTCCTGCCATGGCCGAGGATTCGATGCAGAGCGCCGGCACCATCACCATGGAAGGCCAGGGCTCCGTGTCCGTTGCCCCGGACATGGCCGTCATCAGCGCAAGCGTCGTCACCACCACCAAGACCACGGCCGACGGTCTTGCGGAAAATTCCGCCGCCATCGCCGGCGTGATCAAGGCGCTCAAGGGTGAGGGCATCGAGGCCAAGGACATCCAGACCGCCGGTTTCGGCATCTATCCGCGCTATGATTCTGTGAAGAACAGCTCCACCCGTCAACCGGACATCACCGGCTATGAGATCCGCAATGGTGTCGAGGTCAAGGTCCGCGACCTAGCGAAGCTCGGCGACCTGCTGACGCTGGTGGTGGAAAGCGGCGCGAACTCCATGAACGGCATCCGGTTCGAGGTCAGCGACCCGGCGGAAAAGCTGGATGAAGCCCGCAAGAAGGCCGTTGAAGCGGCGCGCCACAAGGCCGAGGTCTTTGCGGCAGCCGCCGGCGTGGAACTGGGCGCCATCCAGTCGATTTCCGAGACCGGCGTACAGATGCCCCGTCCGGTGATGATGCGCGCCGAAGGCATGATGATGGCAAAAGCCGTTCCGGTGGAAGCGGGCGAGGAAACCATCAGTGCCAATGTCACCATCCGCTGGACGCTGAAATAGCCACCCCTGCGCTTGCCGTGCGCCCTTCCCTTCAGGATGCCGGATCGCGCCCGGACAAGGGTACATAGAAACCCTGGTCCGGGTCATGGGCGAGCGGCAGCCCCAGCCTCTTGCCCCAGGTTACCGCGGTCTGCCGAAAGAAACCGGTCGCCTGGAGGTCCTTGAATGCTGCCTGCCACCTGGCCAGCAACGCGGGATCCGTTCCCCTGGAGATCATCAGGTAGGACGGCGATTTGCGGACCGTATATTTTGCCTCCACCGCGTCGGGCCGCTGGCCGATTCCAGTCAGAACCACCGACGCCTGCAGGCGGGAGGTGATCCACAGGTCGACCCGGCCGGCAAGCAGCATCCTGGCTCCGGTTGCGTGATCTTCGGTTTCGACGGTCAGGATTCCTGCGGCCTTGATCAGTTCGATCTGCCAGGAGCTGCGCACGCCCGCGACCGTCAGCCCCTGGACCCGGACGCTTGCCAGGTCCGGCAGCTTCAAGGGGCTTTCCTTGCGGGCCAGCAGGACATGGGTCCACATGACCGCCGGTCCGATAAACTGAAACCCCATCGCGATCCGTTCTTCGGTCCGCCCGCCCGTGAACAGCATCACGTTGGGTGTCGACTGTGCGATCAGGTAGCCGCGCGCGAAAGGCAGGACCTCGATGGGCGTGGTCACGCCGACGTGCCGTTTGAGCGCTTCGACCGTGGCAACGCTGATCCCGGTCGGCTGCCCGTCGGTATCGAGAAAATTGGATGGCGGCCAGGGAGAGGTGATGAGGCGCAGTTCCTGCGCTGCCACCGGTCCGGAATACACCGCGGCAAGACCAAGCAGCCCCAGCAACAGACACGAAACCCGCAAGACAGGCAGGATGGCATCCACCCTCAATATTAACCGGCCGGCAAACGCCTTCATTGCTCCTGCAAGCATATTGAGGTGCCTTCCTGTGATTTCGCCGGGAAACAGGATACGGGAAAACCATGCAGGACGTCATAAGGTTATGGGATTAGGGAATTCCTGCAAGGGAGCTTCCCGCCTCCTGCCTACGCGAGGTCCAGCTTTCGAAGCCAAACCTGCATCGGCTTTTCGGTTTCCTGCGCTTCGCCGACATCCTTCCAGGGAAAGCTGACGGTCAGCCCCTCGACTTTTTCATAACCGCGCTTGCGCCAGAAGGCGTCCAGGGGCCGGTAATCTCCGGGCTTGAGCGGGTGATCGTGCGGGCGGATGACGGCGCAGAAGGCGGCCTCGGCGAAGCCCAGCTTGCGCGCGTGGGCCTCGCGCTCGTCGAAGAAGCGGTGGCCGATGCCCCGTCCGCGCCAGGCCGGGTCGAGCACGGATTCGGCCATGTAGAAAATACGTTCCGGCGCAAGGCCGTGCGCCTCAAACGGTTCCTTGAAGGCATCGAGTTCGCTGGCCAGCGGTTCGCCGGTGGCCGCGCCAATGAGCCTTTCGCCGTCATAGGCCCCGACGATCACCGCCCCTTGCGTTTGCGCATAGCGCTGCAGGTAGCCGCGTTCGTAGTCGAGGGACCCTTCGTAGAGGTAGGGCCAGTCCCGGAAGACGGATATCCTCAACCTTGCAAGGTCACCGAGCGCATTTTTCAGGGCGTCTCCTGTCAGGATCCTGATATCGATCGTCATCGCTAAGCCCCTCTTTTGGCGGAACGAATTGCCTTGCCGGTTCACTGTTCCCCGGTTTTTTCATAGCAGGCCTGCAAATTCCGCAAAAATTTTTCTCTTGTTACCCATTGAGATCAAAAGGTGTTTTCTGTAAGGAAGGCGCTCCGGAAATGACACCGGGTACATCTGCTGGTTTGGGAGAGCGATATGGAAAGCAACGCCCTCTTCGAACTGGGGATGGACTTGGCGGCTCGTGTAGAAGAAGACGCTGTCAGCGTTGCCGAGCCAAGAAGCACCACCCAGAAGGAAGAAAACGTTTCGACCGCGGCCGCTGCTGTTTATGCAGACGATCGCCTGGATCACTTCATTCAGAAGGAAGGGATCCACTGCGCTGGTGCGCATCTGATTATTGACCTTTACGATGCCGAACGGCTCGACGACCTTGCCTATGTCGAAGAGACATTGCGCACCTGTGTCGACGAGGCTGGGGCAACGCTTTTGCACATCCATCTGCACCCGTTCGAACCGACGGGCGTGTCGGGCGTGGCCGTGCTGGCGGAAAGCCACATTTCGGTGCACACCTGGCCGGAAGCCGGCTATGCCGCCTTCGACGTCTTCATGTGCGGCGACGCACAGCCCGAAAAATGCGTCGAGGTTCTGCGCAAGGCCTTCAAGCCGGGCAAGACGGCCGTTTCGGAACTGTTGCGCGGCCGTGAAGTCGCTTCCGCGCTGTCCAAGCCGCACACGCTGGAAGCCGCGGAATGAGCGAAGGGCTGAACTTCAACGAAACGCTCTATCCCGGGGTGCAGGTCAGCTACAGCTGCGACC
Source organism: Roseibium sp. (assembly GCF_050301095.1). Lineage (GTDB taxonomy): Bacteria > Pseudomonadota > Alphaproteobacteria > Rhizobiales > Stappiaceae > Roseibium. The sequence goes on along the minus strand of NZ_JBNKYW010000118.1, from coordinate 13,891 downwards.
AGATCCTCTACCAGGAAAAGACGGAGCACCAGGACCTGGTGCTCTTCACCAACCCGGTTTTCGGCAAGGTGCTGATGCTGGACGGGATCACGCAGGTCACCACGGCGGACGAATTCATCTACCACGAGATGATGTCGCATGTGCCGATCCTGGCCCATGGCGCGGCGAGAAACGTCCTGATCGTCGGTGGCGGCGACTGCGGGCTGGCGGAAGAAGTGCTGAAGCACAAATCCGTCGAAAAGCTGGTCCAGGTGGAAATCGACGCCTCGGTGGTCGATTTCTCCAGGGAGCATTTCGGCGACTTCAACAGCGGCGTCCTGGATGACGAACGCTTCGAACTGGTGATCGCCGACGGCATGAAATTCGCCGCCGAGACGGAGCGCCGCTTCGATGTGGTGATCGTCGACAGCACCGATCCGCACGGCCCGGGCGCGGTGCTCTTCTCCGAAGAGTTCTACCGCAACGTCCACCGCATGCTGACGCCGGGCGGCGTTCTGGTCACCCAGAACGGCGTGCCTTTTCTGCAAAAGCAGGAACTTGTCACCAGCGTCGAGCGGTTCTCGCGCATCTTTGCCGATGCGGCCGCCTATATCGCCGCGATCCCGACGTACTTCGGCGGCCACATGGCGCTGGGCTGGGCGAGCGACAATCCGGAGCTGCGCAAACAGGCGGTTTCCGTTCTGGAAGAGCGTTTCAAGGCGGCCGGAATTGTAACAAGATATTACACGCCGGACGTCCACGCGGCCGCCTTCGCGCTGCCGAGGTTCATTCTGGATGCCGTCGAGGAGGGCCGGGCGAAAGCCTGAGCCGGTCGCACATGATGACACAATCCGCCCCGTTCGAGATCGTGTCTCACAGCCCCGAATGGGCGCGCGCCTTTGAAGAGGAACGCGCCCGGCTTCTCCAGCTTGCCAATTGTCCCTTTCTGGAACTGGAACATATCGGCAGCACCTCTGTTCCGGGCCTTTCCGCCAAACCGGTGATCGACCTCATGGCGAGCGTTGATGGCCTGGGGGATATCGACGCGGTCCAGTCCGCGCTGTGGGCCCTCGGTTATGAGGATCTGGACGCCGGGTTTCAGTTCCGGCGGGCCTTTCACCGGCCCGCGGATGCGGACTATCCGGCCTTCAATCTCCATATCGTCCGGTCGGAAGACTGGGCGCACAAGAGCGAGCGGCTGTTCCGCGACTGGCTCAAGACCCACCCGGATGTCGCCCGCGCCTACCAGGACCTCAAGATCCGGATCGCAGAATGCGGGCCGGAGACCATGATGCAGTATACGCGCGCCAAGGGCGACTTCATCCAGTTGGCGGTCAACGACGCCCGCCGTGCCGTGGGCCTGCCGGAGCGCTCGGACTGGCGCGAATAGCGGGCACCGTTCCCGGGCGGTCCCGCCTGTTACCTCTTGTTACAAAAACACAATTTCTCCTGTCATATCCCTGTGGCAAAACGGGTTGGCGTTTTTCTCGTCTTTTTTCCAACCTGAAGAGGCAGGCCAGCCATGTCCAAGTTCCAGCCAGCTGCTTACAGCCCGTTTCATATTCTTCTGCACTGGGTAATTGCCGCCCTCATCCTGTTCCAGCTCATTTTCGGCGAAAGCATCGAGGGGCTGAAAGACGCCCTGCGCGATGGCGGCACGCCGGATACCGCAACGGCCTTCATGGGCAATGCACACATATGGGTCGGCATCGCCATTCTGGCGCTGACGGTCATTCGCCTGCTGGTGCGCACAGTTTCCGGCGTTCCGGCGCCGCTGCCCTCGTCGAAACCGCAGGAGCTGGCCGCCAAGGGCGCTCACATCCTGCTTTACCTGCTGATGATAGGTGCCCCGGTGACAGGTCTGCTCGCCTGGTACGGCGGCATTCACACGGCAGAGGAAGTGCATGAAGTGGCCAAGCCGCTCTTCATCATCCTGATTGCGCTGCATGTTCTGGGCGCGCTCTATCACCAGCTCGCCCTGAAGGACGGCAGCCTGACACGAATGGTCACCAGCCGCGCCAGGGGTTGAGTGTTCAAGAAACGGCGGCGGAAATGCTCCGCCGCCGGCCTCGTTTTCTAGTCTCGCGCTTCCAGCCAGATGCGGGCCGTCTCGAAATCCTTCGCGACCACGCCTTCGGCCAGTTTCTGGCCGACGACAGCGCCGAACTTGTAGCCGTGGCCGGAGCAGGCCGAGACGATGGTGGCCTTGTCCTCGGTGGTAGCAAAGAAGTGCTCGTCGGAAGTGAAGGTGTAGGCGCAGGTCACCACGTCGTCGACGCGGTATTCGCCGATGCGGGCAAAGGGCGGCGAGAAGTGGTTTCTCAAGGCCTCGCCCTCGCCGGCTTCCGGTGTTCTGTTCCGGTTGGGGTCGGACTGGAACTTGTGAATGCCCGCGCCGAATTTCAGACCCGTTCCGGCCACCGGCGGCAGCACGTAACCGTCGACCGGCCCGCCCACATCCAGAATGACCGGGCTTTGTTCCCAGGCCGCGCGCAGGTCTTCCGGCGGGGTCAGATACACCACGGCCGTGCGGTAGGTGGTCAGGCTTTGAGCAAGCTTCGGGAAAAGACCCAGCGTCCAGGCCCCGGCGGTGACGACAACATGATCACCGGCAAGGCTTGAGCCGTCGGCAAGCGTGACGGATCCGGCGGCCGTGTCGACAGCCGTGACCCTGGCGTTTTCCATCACAGTGGCGCCATTGTCGATCAGCCAGCCGCGCAGGCTAGCTGCGATCTTCTGGCAGAGCAGAACCCCGCCCTCTTTGCTCACCGCGCTGTAGCGGATGGTCGCCGGATCGATGAAGGGATAGCGCTCGGCAGTTTCCTTAGGGCTGAGATCCTCGAACGGATAACCGCCTTCAACCAGTCCTGTGCGGTAGATGTCGCCCTCGTCGCCCTCTTCCTGCGACAGCAGCAGGAAGCCATTCTCCACCAGATGCTTTTGGCCGAGATCGGACCACATCTCGTCCCAGGCGGCATAGGCATCGCCGATGCGGCGCTGATAGCCGCCCTGACCGCCATAGGCCCGGCGGATGATCCGGTGCTGGTCGCCGGAGGCCGACAGGGGATTGGGGATCGGCCCCTGTTCGACAAGCGTGACCGGCACGCCCCTCTTGGTCAGGGCCCAGGCGGTGGAAAGGCCGGAGATCCCGGCACCAACAACGAGTATTGTCATGAAAACGTCCTGCGAAATGGGACGCCAGATTAGCCGTGCCGCGCGCAAGCGCAAGAGACGATCCGCCGCAAGGCGTACGCAGCCTCAGGTGAGATCCTCGACCGTCTGCCGGATAACAAGGTCAGCCTCTTCCAGCTTCCCGTCCGGCAAAACCCAAACCGGCTCGGCCATCAGCTTTTCGCAAGCAATATCCAGCTCCGGGAAAGTCAGCCCCATGGAATGGGCGACAGCTACACGGCTGCCTGGCTTCGGGTTCAGGCCGCAACAGATCTCCCGTGTGCCCATTTTCAGATGATGAGCGATGTCCCATTCCAGAACCGTGCCTTCGTGCCGGGTCACCACCCAGCAGTGCATGTCCTCGCAGCAACCGTTCTTTTCCTCCGGGAAGAAGTAACCGGTGATATAGCCTGCCTCGAAGCCCGCGGCCCTGAGGCTTGCGATCAGATAGGTGTTGATGTCGACGCAGGAGCCTTCCGTCAGGCCGCAGGAAAGATAAGGCACCTCCTCGCTGCCGTCGTTGAACTTGACCTCCGGATGCGCATAACGGAACTTCTCGGCCGCCGCATTGACGAGCGCCTGGATGGCTGCATGCCCGCCCGATTGCGCATCGGCGATGTTGATCGCGTCATAGACGAGATCCTGCGCTGCCCGGGTAAACCGGTTCTCGCGCGGGGCAAAGGCGGCGTCCGGATAGCCCGGCCCGCCCTCCCGATACAGATAGGCGATCTCCAGGGGCTCCCGGCCGTCCGGCACCACAAGTGCTGCCATCTGGCCTGTCGTGCTTTCGCCCGTCAGGGACATCGCCCCGCCCCGGACATCGAAGGACACAGGCACCTGATGCGGCGTCGGCACACCGGTGGGAACGAGGAGTTTCAGCGCATTGTTGTCATGCGGTGCGACGGTGACGGTAACCCGGGTCAGCATGGCGGCTCCCTCAGACGACGAGTTGGAAGATCAGGCCGGAAAGCACCGCGCCCAGAAAACCGAGGCCGAGATAGGCCGCGAAGACCTGCGGTTTGACCAGCGACCAGACCGCGGCCATGGCCGGTATCGAGCTGACGGCCCCGGCGATCATGAAGGCCATGGCGGCGCCGATGCCCATGCCCTGGTCCATCAGCCCGGCCAGAAGCGGCGGTGCGACGTAGCTGTTGAGATAGGCAGGCATGCCGACGAGCGCGGAAATCACGATGGAGCCGAGCCCCTCGCCGCCGACCACACCGGCAATCACGCTGGCCGGAACGTAGGTCACAAGGGCGGCCTCCAGCACATAGGCAAGGGCGAGCCATTTGATCAGGAAACCGGCATTGGATTTCAGTTCATCGACGAACTTGTGCTGCCGGTCCGTTTCCCGCCAGAACCGCCAGACCGGACGGCCGGTCTTGGGCGATGCACCGCAGCCGCAACCACTCGCCACCGATCCGCCGCGCACCGGATCGGCAAAGATGCCCCGGCGCATTGCCAGCGCAACAGCGGCGCCGCCAAACAGGCCGAGCGCCACGGCAAAAACCGCCTTGCCGACCGCAAAGGACCAGCCGAGCGCTCCGGCCGTGATCAGCAGGGTCGGCGGATCAATCAGGGGTGAGGACAGCCAGAAGGCCATGATGGCCGACAGTGGCGCCCCGACTGCGAGCAGTCCGGCGATGAAGGGGATGACCTCGCAGGAACAGAAAGGGGCAAGGCCGCCGAAGAGTGCGGCGAGGACAATCGCCTGCGTTTCCCGTCCCTCGAAGGCCCTGCCGACATAGCTTTCAGCGCCCGAGGCTTTCAGCCAGGCAATCAGCGCCACCGCGAAGACGATATAGGGCAGCGTTCCGGAGAAGGCCTTGATCGCGAAGGTGACGAAGGCGGTGAACTGCGGCTGGTCCAGAATGAGGACCAGAAGCGGTGCACCGAGCACCACGGTCCAGGTCGAAAGCAGAAGCTTCCGGCCGGGGAGGTTCTTCCAGGACCATTTCGTCTCCGGCGCGGTGCAACAAGCCGTCTTCGGTGCGCAGCAGCTTGCCGCGCCGGATCCGTCCGGAGTACCGATGTCGTTCAACGTGTCAGTCATCTGCAGCTTTCCTTTAGCGAGGAGCCCGGGCTTCAACCTCAGGCTTCGTCTGCACAGCATTCCTTCAGGATGTATCCCGCCAGCCCTTCCAGGTGATCGAATTCCGCCCGGTTGATCACCGAGCGGCCGTCCTTTTCCTGAGTGACGAGCCCGGCGGAAGCCAGGAACTTCAGGTGATGGGCCAGGGTCGAGGCAGCCATGCCGGTCCGGCTTTGAATGTCTCCGACCGTCAGTCCGGTCTGGCCTGCCTTCACCAGCGTCAACACCACCTGAAGGCGCGCTTCAGAGCCCAGGGCGGCAAAGCCCTGGGCGGCAATTTCGAGATCCATGTCCGCCTCATTTAATATAACTATATTTCTAGTTATATAGTTATTTCCGACGTGTCAATGCCTTCACCGATTCCATTTGCGGCCCGATTGGACGGCACCGGCACGTCGGAAACACTTGATGTTTGAAAACGGCCGCCGCGATCAGACGATGTCCGACGCGGGCGACCCGGTCCTTGCGCAGCCGTTATTGGCAGCAGGCGGAACCGGCAGGCGCACCACAGCAACCGGCGCCTGTTGCGGTGGCTGCAGTTGCAGCGACAGCGGCATCGCCAATGGCGGGTTTTTCAGCCGCCTTCTCCATGGCAGGCTTGCAATGGGCCCGGCCCTCGCTCAATTGCAGACCGACCGCACCGTCGCTCAGTTCCGGCCGGGCCAGTTGAAAGATCCGCAGACCCTGATTGCCATGGGCGAATTCCACATGCATCCGGCAATCGGCAAGATCCCGGATCTTGGCGATGCTCTGCCGGACGATGGCCGCGAACTTGCCGACCGGCATGTGATCCCTTCCCTCACCGTCGAGCAACTGCAGCGCCACTTCCTGCCAGATGGCGACGCGCCCGCCGCAATCGATACTGGTGACCTGGGCGTGCTTGAGCTCGGTGACATGATAGCCGGCGCCGATAGCCCCTTCCTGCGTGGCGAAAACCAGCGGAGCCTCCGCAGGCATTGCGCTCAGGGTTTCAAGAAGCTGGTTGGGTGTCATGGCAGTTCCTTTCATTTCAATGTTTCTTGAAATATAAGAGATGGCACACTTGCGAAGACATTTCAAGAAAGTTTGAAATATGACCGAAGATGACGCCCTGACGGCCTTTTCCGCCATCTCCAGCCAGACCCGGCTGAGGATCCTGAAAAGCCTGGTGAATGCCGGTCCCGAAGGCCTGGTGGCGGGGGACGTGGCGGAGGCTGTCGGCGCAACGCCTTCCCGCGCCTCGTTTCATCTTTCGAACCTGGCGGAGGCGGGCCTGATCACCGCGCACCGCCAATCCCGGCAGATCACCTACCGCGTCGACTTCACGGCCATCGGCGCACTGGTGCGTTATCTTCTTGAGGATTGCTGCGGCAACAACGAAACGGTCCGCGCCTGCTGCCAGCCGGGGACCTCCTGCACGCCCGGCGCTTCAGGTTCGGCGTGCTGAATTGAAAACAGATCAGGAAGGCTGAAGGCGCCGAAACGGGACCCAGGGCCCTGTGCCAGAAAAGTTTTGTAAAATATTTCTTCCGTAATTTCAGCAGGTTATCGAATCATCCCTCGGTTATCGAACCATCCTCCGGGAACGGCTGTTGTAATGAGGCGGGCGTTTGTTAAGGTCCCCGCACCTGAGAGCTGACAGGCGCGCGCCTGACTGCCAGGAAGCAAAACGCCGAATTTTTCGGACCCCGCTTCCTATCTGCGGCCACCCAGAGCTGCATCTGCGCGTCTGCTACGGCATGGTCCGGCACTGACCCTGTGATTGGGTCGCCAAACAACCGTCCTGTGCACCGCTGCACGTCTTGCCGGACTTGAAACTGAACAGTTCCGATTTCCGCCGCCCGATTTCCGGGCGGTGAACGAGTGCGTGCGCGCCTTGGGCGTTCCACGCTGCGCGACATCAAAGAAGGAGAATGAAGCCATGCAGGCAGAACAGTTGGCCGCGAATGCAGAGTTGCAACTGGACGAGCAGGCCTATGGTCAGGATCCGATCGCGGACCGGGAAACCGATCTCTATCGCGGTGAATACATCAAGGCCTTCGTGGAAAAATGGGACGAGCTGATCGACTGGGACGCCCGGGCGGACAGCGAGGGCCAGTTCTTCATGGACGTCCTGCGCGCCCGCGGCAAGGAAACCGTCCTCGATGTTGCAACGGGCACCGGCTTTCACTCGGTGCGCCTGACCCGTGCAGGCTTCAACGTGACTTCGGCGGACGGCTCCGCCCCCATGCTCGCGAAGGCTTTCCAGAACGGCCAGAAGCGCGGCATGATCCTGAAAACCGTTCAGGCAGACTGGCGCTGGCTCAACCGGGACATTCAGGGCAAATACGACGCCATCATCTGCCTCGGGAATTCCTTCACGCACCTGCATGACGAGAAGGACCGACGCCGGGCACTGGCCGAATTTTATGCCGCGCTCAAACATGACGGCATCCTGATCATCGACCAGCGCAACTACGATGCGATGCTCGATCAGGGCTACAGTAACAAGCACAAGTACTATTACGCGGGCAAGAAGGTGAAGGCCGAACCGGTCCATATCGACGAAGGACTCGCCCGTTTCAATTACAGCTTTCCGGACGGCTCCGAATTCACTCTGAACATGTGCCCGATCCGCAAGACCTACATGCGCAAGCTTCTGTCAGAGGCCGGCTTCGAGCGGGTGCGCACCTACGGCGATTTCCAGGAAAGCTTCGCCGAAAGCGAGCCCGATTTCTTCATCCACATTGCCGAAAAATCCAGCCTGCATCTTGTGCGCTGGGGTGGCGCGCAGCTCGAGGACGGCAAGAAGGATATCCGCGAGGTTGCCGAGAACTATTACGACAGCGATGACGCCGACACCTTCTACAGCCAGGTCTGGGGCGGCCAGGACCTGCACATCGGCCTCTACGATACGACCGGCAATATCCGGGAAGCCTCGGACCTGACCATCGACGAAATGTTGAAGATGCTGCCAAACCTGAACAAGGATGCCAAGGTGCTCGACATCGGCTCGGGCTACGGCGGTGCCATGCGCAAGGTGGTCAAGGCCACGGATTGCTCCGCAGTCTGCCTGAATATCTCCGATGTCCAGAACGACACCAACCGTCACCGTAATGTTCAGCAGGGTTTTTCCGACAAGATCCGCGTTGTGCATGGTGCCTTTGAGGACATTCCGGAGCAGGCGGAGACCTTCGATGCGGTCTGGAGCCAGGATGCGATCCTGCACTCCGACCAGCGTCAGCAGGTTCTGAAGGAAGTGTTCCGCGTGCTGAAGCCGGGCGGATACTTCATCTTCACCGACCCGATGCAGGCGGACAATGCCGATCCCGCTGCCCTGCAACCCGTCTATGACCGGCTGGAACTCAACAGCCTCGGGTCCATGCGGTTCTACCGCGAAGCTGCCGAAGCACTCGGTTTCGAGACCGTTGAACAGCGCGACATGACCAACCAGCTCAGAACCCACTATTTCCGGGTTCGGGAGGAGCTGCTTGCCAACTACGACAAGCTGCGAAACGAAGGCGCTTCGGCCGAATATCTCGACAAGATGGCGCAGGGTCTCCAGAACTGGGTGAATGCCGCTGATGCCGGACAGCTGGCCTGGGGCATCCAGCTCTTCAGGAAGCCGGACTGATCCAACCTCCCATCCCGGCAAAGGAGAACCGCGGAAACGGGGAACCGCGGCCTCCGGACTTTTCCATTTTAGAATTAGACCAACAGACAGGATGACGTAATGACCAAAAAGACGTGGCTCTTCACCAGTGAATCCGTTTCAGAGGGCCATCCGGACAAAGTCTGTGACCGGATTTCGGACACCATTCTGGATGCTTTCCTGGCGCAGGATCCGAATGCCCGCGTTGCCTGTGAGACGCTGACCACCACCAATCATGTCACCATTGCCGGGGAAGTGCGCGGTCCTCAAAAGGTGCTGGATGACGTGGAAGATCTTGTCCGTGCAGCTGTCAAGGACATCGGCTACGAGCAGGACGGCTTTCACTGGAAGACCATGGAAGTGATCAACCGGCTGCATCAGCAGTCCGCCGATATCGCCATGCGTGTCGATGAAGGCGACAAGGGTGAAGAAGGCGCAGGCGACCAAGGCATCATGTTCGGTTATGCCTGCAACGAAACCGAAGAGTTGATGCCGGCGCCGATCCTCCTCTCGCACAAGATCCTGCGCACGATGGCCGAAGCCAGGAAATCGGGCAAGGAGCCGCGCCTAGGTCCGGATTCCAAGAGCCAGGTCACCCTGCGATACGAAAACGGCCGTCCTGCGGGCATTGATGCGGTGGTCGTCTCCACCCAACACGGCGAGGACGTCAGCCAGGAAGGCGTGCGTGATGCCGTTCTGCCCTTTATCCTGCATGCCTTGCCGGTCGGCTGGAAGGTCCCGGAAGACAGGATCTACATCAACCCGACGGGCCGCTTCGTTATTGGCGGCCCGGACGGCGATGCCGGCCTCACCGGTCGCAAGATCATTGTTGACACCTATGGGGGGGCGGCCCCTCACGGCGGCGGTGCGTTCTCGGGCAAGGATCCAACCAAGGTGGACCGCTCCGCCGCCTACGCCTCGCGCTACCTTGCCAAGAATGTGGTGGCCGCCGGCCTTGCGGACCGCTGCCTGATCCAGCTCGCCTATGCGATCGGCGTCCCGGAACCCGTCGCCGTCTATGTCGATACACAGGGAACCGGCAAGGTGGATGAAGGGGCTCTCAGCAGCGTCTTGAAGGAAATGGTCAGCCTCACCCCGCGCGGAATTCGCGACCGTCTCGACCTGTCCAGACCGATTTACGCCCGCACCGCCGCCTACGGCCATTTCGGCCGTTCTCCGGATGAAGACGGCGGGTTCGGCTGGGAACGCACGGACCTTGCCGACGACCTCGCCCGCCACTTCGGTGCCCGGGCAGACGCAGCGGAATAACCGCGCCGTTCTCCTCCGGCGTAAACTCCCTTTTGCGCCGGGGGAAACCAAGGGCACAACACCAGTCCCCGACCCTGTCCGCCGCCGCTTAGCGCAGATGCAGGATCGGGCCTCACCGAAACTCCGGAAAATACTGGCGTATTCGCGCAAGCGCGGCTCCTCTGTCCAGCACATCCTTGTTGAGCATCTCAATACTCAGCGGAGGAGACGCTTCGTTTCCGAACCGTCAAGCCTTTACGGCTCCGGCCACCAGCGCCCTGGCGGCCACTCCCGCGGCCTCCGCATAAGCGGCATCGCGATGTACCAGGATCGTTGAAAAGGCCCCGTCCAGCAGAAGCACGACGTGACGAGCCAGACTCGCGGCCCCGTCCAGACCGGCCGCTTCGAACTCTTCCGCCATCCAGGCCTCAAATTTCTTCTTGTGGGCCGACCCCACCTTCATCGCCGGATGTCCGGGCATATTGGCAAGCTCGGCAGCGGTGCGCAGGAAGCCGCAGCCCTTCCACTTCGGATGGCGCGCGTTTTTTGCAATCTGCCGGAAAATGGCCTCGACCTTTTCCGGCAATCCGCCTTCCGCTTCCGAATACCATTTCCGGAACAGCTTCAGGTTCGGCTGGTCGCGGGACGCCAGATAAGCCTCGATCAGATCGTCCTTGCTCTTGAAATGGTAGTAGACGGTCTTCTTGGTGATGCCTGCCTTCTCGGCGATCGTGTCCAGGCTGACGGCACGTATGCCTTCGGCATAGAACAGTTTGTTTGCGGCGGTCAGAATGCGGTCGCGGGCGGGTTCGATCTGTTTCGTCATGATGAAACTATACTCACCAGTGAATATACTTCAATCCTTCCTGGCGCTAGCGTCGCGGGACCAAAACCTCAAAGGAGACAACCATGACAGCTCCCGTGCTTCTGGACCGCCAGGGTCCCATCGCCCTGTTGACGCTCAACCGCCCGGAAAAGCTCAACGCGCTCAACTACGCTACCAACGACCTGATTGTCGCTTACCTGGACGAACTGGAGCGGGACGACGCCATTCGTGCCGTTGTCCTTACCGGCGCCGGAAGGCGCGCCTTTTCCGCCGGCGGCGACATTCACGAGTTTTCCCGCAGCATTGCCGAGGGAATCGAGGTCGCTGTCCGTGATTTCTGCCGCCGCGGCCAGGCAATGACCAGCCGGCTGGAATCCTTCTCCAAACCCATCATCGCGGCCGTCAACGGACTTGCCTATGGTGGTGGCTGCGAAATCACTGAAGCGGTTCACCTGGCTGTTGCCTGTGAAAGTGCCCTTTTCGCCAAGCCGGAAATCAACATTGGCATACCGCCCACCTTCGGCGGCACGCAGCGACTGCCGCGTCTGGCAGGCCGCAAACGCGCTCTAGAACTTCTGCTGACCGGCGACAGTTTTTCGGCCCAGCGCGCTTTGAATCTCGGTCTCATCAACCAGATGGTCCCCGACGGCAAGGAACTCGAGGCCGCGTTCGCCCTGGCCGAACGCATCCTGCGCCATTCCCCGCTCGCAGCGTCCAGGATCCTGACGGCTGTCACTCGCGGACTGAACACAACCATCGCAGAAGGCCTCATGATCGAACGGGAACAGTTCGCACGAATGGCGGCGACACGGGATGTCCACGAGGGGTTGACTGCCTGGATCGACCGGCGCACGCCAGCTTACGATGGGGCTTAGGCACGGACCTGCAAAAGTGTAGGTTCAGGTCGCTCGGGAACGGACAGTTCCAGGCTTTCACAGCGCAGGCCGCGGCTCTCCCGAGCGATCAGAAGGACGCAAGTCGGGCCTTGAACAGCGCTGTCAGAGCTTTGCACCTTGCGCAGACATGATGCCCGGACGCCGATGCTGTTCGCAGTTGATTGGAATCAGGCGCTCTCGCCTGCCTCGTCACCGGCTCCGCCATTCACCTGATCTATCCAGTTCTGAAGATTGTAATAGGTGGTGATCCGGGCGATCTTGCCGTCGCGGATTTCGAAGAAGCTTCCGGCCGGCAGTTTGTAGGTCTGCCCGTTTGCCTCCGGCAGGCCCTCATCCGTTGCGATATAGGTGCCGTGGACGATGAATTCCGCAGCGGCACGGTCTCCCTGCTCGTTGACGAACAGCACGATATCGGACAGCCGCTCCTTGTAGCAGCGGGTCATGTGAACGTTGAAGGACCAGAACTTGTCCTTGCCGACACGGCGCTCCCCCTGATTGACATCATGGTTCAGATCCTCGGCAACGAGGCTTTCCATCTTCTTTGTGTCACCCGCATTGAAGGCGGCAAAATAGGTGTCGATGAGGAAGCGGGACTGCTTGTTGGACATGGAACCTCACGGGAAGCAGGATTGCAATCTGGCCGGGAGTTTGGCCCGGCGTTGATGCGGGTGCAAGGGAAACGCGGGAATGCGGTTTACGTATGCTCACCTGAACTGCGAAAACCTGCCCGCCCATCCGCGTCACAGACAGCCGCCATTACGAACCGTGACATTATTAACACATACAGTTACCCAAAAACATCACATCGCTTCCCTCCTTCATTTCACGGTTGCATGTCCCAGGGGAAGTACAGTATGACTTTACTCACCGGTTACCATACCGGCGCGGACATCAACGGTTTGGCTTTTTTCTGCCACCCGCGTGATCCGGCCTTGCCGTACTCACGTACGGATGCCGCTCCGGAAAACCGGATACCATCACATGTAGCTCAGTAGGTAAGAGCACCGGGCCGTTGCCCGGAGGCCACAGGTTCGACTCCTGTCATGTGTGCCATGGATAGCTCAGTGGGTAGAGCATCGGACTACGAATCCGACGGTCGCGGGTTCAACTCCCGCTCCAACAACCGGCTGAACACCGGACTGGCCTCTTAAGCCAGCAGCTTTGCAAGCTGTTCCAAAAACGGGACCTGGAGAATGCTTGCGGACATGGGCTGCCTCTACCTGCCTTTGGGCAGTAGGCGCGGACCATAGATGCCAGGCCCTTCGACCGGCCTTCGGTGACGGCCCTGCCGCGGTTCTGCCGGAAACGCCTGTTTTCGAACGGGCGTGCCCCGCATTTCCGCCGCACGGCCCGCTAACCGGAAGCCCGCCGGGAGACCTCGTGCACTCTTCGGGTCTCTGAATTTCGCCCCGTTTGTTCCATTGGGAGTGGACGGATACCAGCAACCTCTAACAGCCAATCAACCCGAAGAAAGGACAGCCAAGTGCCTTAGCGCTATGGAAGGATTATCGAAATGACGACTATTCTCGACAAGATCCGCGGGCGGACCCGCGTGGTGATTTCTGAAAACGAACGGGCGGTTCACCTCGTCAAGGGTGAACTCCAGGGGATCCTCGGACCGGGGGAGCACATGCTCGCGCTGAAGCGCGGTACCCTGGTGATCGAGCGTCACAACCTGGCAGTGCCGCAGTTCCGCTCTCCCTACGAGAAGGCGCTTTTCGATAAGCTTCCGCAAGTTGCCGAAGAGCACCTGAGCGTTGTCCGGACAAAGCCGGGCGAAGTCGCCGTCGTGGAACGGGATGGCCGGATCCACACGGTTCTGGGTCCGGATGAGCGGCTCGCCCTGTGGCGGGATGCCGGTCCGTGGACCTGGCAGCTGATCGACACGGAGGCCGAGCCGGAAGTGCCGCAGAAGCTGGTGCGCCGGCTGGGCGATGCCAAGCAGACGCAGCAGTTCGTGATCGTCCCGGTCACCGACGGCAGCGTCGCCCTCGTTCACATGGACGGGGTGCTGACCAAGGTGCTGAAAGCAGGTCTCCACGCCTACTGGAAGGCGGGCCGGACCGTGA
>NZ_JBNKYW010000117.1:0-22671 GCF_050301095.1 Roseibium sp. | reverse complement strand
CCTCTGGCCGCATGAAAACCGGCATAGCGTTCCAGAGGGCCGGCAAGTGGCTCCAGGCGGGCGAGCGCCTCTGCCGGGCCTATCGGTGTTTCCCGCTGTTTGGATGATCGGCCATGCGTTCCCGCTGGTCTCTTCCGGGATGCCGCCAGTGCCGGTGCTCGATATAGGGCGACCCGTTCGCCAGCGGTGCCTCGGGTGCCGACACCTTGAAGTCGCCTTTGGCCTTGTTCCGGTTCGTCGCCCGGACGAAAATCGTGAAGACGGCAATGAAAACGACAAGCCCGATCCAGACCGGAAGGGGAATGGCGGCAAGCTTCTCAAGTGTTTCCATCACAACCTTTCAAGTGACTTCAATTGAAACGCCTCGTTGAAATATGGGTATGAATTCGGGAGAATCAATTGAAGGTTGTGGGGTGCTGGGGCCGAATTCGAATATGTGGCGGTGACGGATGTCCATAAAGCGCGACCACATCGGCGGTTCTCGACAGGATCCCGAAAACTGACGTTCACTCCTGTTCGGGTGAAGGACTGAAATGGGCGGACAGCGGTTGTTTGCTACGGGAATTTCCAAGACGACTGTGCGGACATGGAAGCCAATCAATCCAATGCCAGAGAGATGGCCGCGTCAAACCCCATTTCCTGCCCACGTTCCCAGGCTGAACTCGCGAGTTTATCCCCGCTCGCCGATCTTGCCGTTTGCAACCAGCGCTTTACCTCGTTCTGGTCTATGCGGTCTCCAGCGTAACCCCAATCTTTGCCGGCGCTATCTGCCGCGCCAAATAGCTCTACAGCAAGCTCCGCGTGGCCGGCGGCCGCGGCAACGCAAGCCAGCCCACCGAGCATCGAGAATATTCCCAGGCGGTCATTCAGGTCGCGCGCAGTGGTGAGCGCCTCACGAAAGTTGGCTCCGGCATCTTCGATTTCGCCGCGGTTCAGGAAGGTGTAGCCAAGATTGTGCAGAACTGAAACGCTCGCGGCTATGTCCCCCACTCTACGAAAGATCGCCAGGGCTTCGCGATATTTCACCTCTGCCGCAGCAAAGTCTTCTTTGGCACGCGCGACCTCGCCAAGAGTGTTGAGGGCACTTGCGACGCCCTGTTCATTCCGAATTTCGCGATGAATTTCGAGGCTTGCGTTTGCCGAGTTTTCTGCGGTCGAGAAATCGCCGAGATTAAGAGCGGTCCGGGCCAGACCGTGCAACGAATTTGCCTCGCCAGCAGCATCGCCGGCTGTACGCCACAGTGCGAGGCTTTCGTCAAAACAGGCATGGGCGTCCTGAAAATCACCTTGACGCCAGGCGAGCCGACCCTCCCCGTCAAGAGCCTTCGCGCGGTATGCGGGCGGAGTATCGTCCCCGGTAGCCAGTACCGAACGTACGGCTTCACGGCCCTCGCTCAGATAACCTCGGACTTCCCAAAAGCGCCAAAGCGCGCCTGCCAAAGCTACGCCCGAAGACTCCCGGCCTGCAGTCTTGCCGTATTCAAGTGCGATCCGAAGGTTATCGTAATCGGCCTCGAGCCTGTCCAGCCATTCGGCCTGGGCTTTGTTGCTCCCGGACCCCTGGATATTTGGTTCCGCCGCTTCCGACAGGCTCAGAAAATATCTGACGTGCCGGTCGCGAACCGTGTCCAGCTCAGTGTCCCCATCGAGCTTGCTGTGACCATACTGGCGCAGCGTCTCAAGTAGCCAGTACCGGGCTTGAGTGTCATGATCCTCTGCCACCACCATCGACTTCTCGGCGAGGTGTTGCAAAAGATCTAGCAGATCGAAATCGAGATCATCCTCGCCTGCACAAACAGCCTTGACAGCATCCAGCGAGAACCTGCCCGCGAAAACCGACAGTCGGCGGAAAAGTGATTTTTCCGCGTCGGTCAGAAGACTGTAGCTCCAATCCATCGCCAAGCGCAGGGTCTGGTGATGCGGTAAACCGGTGTGGTGTGTTTCGCCCAGGAGCCGAAAGGCGTCGTCCAGTCTTTCGGCGATCTGATGGACCGACAGGATACGAACGCGAGCGGCGGCGAGTTCGATCGCCAGAGGGATGCCGTCGAGCCGGGTGCAGATTCTGGCGACGATACCTGCATTGGCTTGTGTCAAACTGAAAGTCCGGCTTCGCTGGCTTGCCCTGTCGGCAAACAACTGTATGGCCTCAAAACGGGTCAGCGCTTCGAAAGAATGCCTTTCCCCGCGCGCGGGCACCTCCAGGCCGGGAACCAAATGGACATGCTCACCGATGATGCCAAGTGTTTCGCGGCTTGTAGCTACAATTTTCAGGCCCGGGCAGGAGAGAAGGAGATACTCCACAAGCTGGGCACAATCCCCAACCAGATGCTCGCAATTGTCGAGGATCAGCAATGCAGTTTTCGGAGCGAGATACGACTGGATGGTTTCGGTCAGCGGTCGGCCCGGTTGCTCGCGAACACCCAGAACCGTTGCGACCGTCTGCACCAGCAGGACAGGGTCGCGCAGCGATGCGAGGGCCACGAACCAAACGCCGTCGGGAAAGCTGTCCAGGACCTGAGCGCCAAGCTGGCAGGCAAGTCTTGTCTTGCCACATCCGCCAGCGCCGGTAAGCGTCAAGAGACGCGCGCCGGACAGCAAGCCGTGGATGTCCGTCAACTCGTCGGAACGCCCTACGAACAAAGACAGATGCACCGGCAGATTGTTCGGAGGTGCCGGGCCGGAGGAAAGCCCTTTCTTCTTCCTTTTTTGCCCGGATTGGCCGTTATTTTCTGCTGTTTCGGCCCAATGCCAGACGTGGACCGGCCGGTTGATGTTCTTGAGCTGCTGCAGCCCCATGGACTCGAACGGCGCATCAACCCGTCGCTCGATGTGGTCGCGAACCGTCGCCGAGATCGCAATCCCTCCAGGCTCCGCCAACTTCTCCAGTCGAGCGGCGACATTAACTCCGTCGCCGTAGAGATCGTCGCCTTTGACGATTACGTCACCCAGGTTGATTCCAATTCGGAAGACGATGCGCTGATGGGCAGGCAGTTTTGAATTTTCCCTGCTCGACTCGCGCTGAATCGTCAAGGCGCATCGGACCGCGTCAACCACACTTGGAAACTCGACGAGGATACCGTCGCCGATGAGTTTGACGATCCGGCCTCCTGACCGGGCGACGTTCGGGTCCACGATCCCCTGCCTGATGGCATCGAGCCGGTCGAGCGTACCCTCTTCATCTTGTTCGCTCAGTCGGCTGAACCCGACAACATCGGCTGCGAGGATTGCGGCAAGGCGACGTTGCATGAATGAAACTCCTGTCGCAACAGCCTAACTGCCGATGACTGGAAAATCCATTTCGCCACAGCCCGGTTGAGCGAAACGACGGGTAAGGGACGGATCAGTTCCGGGGCGCGGCAGGGCCGGTCCCGCTTGAATTGCACGGCGGACAAGGTACCAGAGCAACAGGCGAGTCTATCTTTCGGGCAAGCAAGTTCAGCCGTTTCAATGGCTGATCAAGGTAACAAGGTCAGCGTGAAAAATCGCGAATTGGGCGGACGTGATCCTCGAAAGGGACATGCCGTCGCTGAAAGGGAAAGCCATCGATGATTTCCGGCTGGCTGATCCGGTCCATACGAAAATGACGGAAGTCTTCGCGAGCAGGATCCCAGGCCACCAAATACCAGAGGGGCGGCAGGATCAGCATGGCTTGTGGCTCAACTTCCCGGCTGGTCATAACCCCTTTTGCATCCCTGTACCGGAACCGCAGGTGCAGCTGATTGAGAAAAGCCGACTCGAATGCGGGCAGCAGCGCCGGGTCCATCGCTCCCAGGTTCGAGATGTCCACCTTTGGTGACAGCTGTCCGACGTAGAGACAATCCAGAAACCTGCGCAAGCCGCGCAGCTTGTCCGGCGGCAGGGCTTTCTCGATCTTTGCAAGCCCGGCATCTGCCAGACCCGAAAAGGGCAAACTTCCGGCAGCCCGCATGGATGCGACGCTGATGAGAAGGGCGAACACCTCGGCGATCGAGAGCCGCGTGGTGGTCTGGACCGATTGCGGGTCAAGTTGCAGGCCGCCTCCGCGTCCAGGTTCGGAATGAATGACGAAGCCCTCATCCCGGAGTGCGATCAAGTCCCGCAAAATCGTGCGCCGTGATGCGCCGACTTCCGCCGCCAGTTCAGCGACTGTCGAAGTGCCGGTGCGGCGAAGGCTGCGCACGATGGCGTCCTGGCGGGTGCGGGTATTCATTTGGCCAAGGTGTCATTCAAAGGTGTCAAAATTTGGCACCATTTAACATTAGGTCGTGTGGATGAACAAATCAGCAAGGTGAAAATCAATGCTCAAAACGATCGACTTTCCCGCGCCCACCCTTGTTTCAGTGAACGGTGTTGAACTTGAAGTCTTTGAAGCAGGACGAGAGAACGCGGGAAATCCCATTGTGCTCTGTCATGGTTGGCCGGAGCATGCCTATTCCTGGCGTCATCAGGTGCCCGCCCTTGTCGCTGCGGGCTATCACGTCATCGTTCCGAACCAGCGTGGTTATGGCAACTCATCCCGCCCGGCCGATGTGACAGCCTATGACATCGACCATCTGACAGGGGACCTTGCCGCGCTTCTTGATCACTACGGCTATGACGACGCCACCTTTGTCGGTCACGATTGGGGGGCAATGGTCGTCTGGGGGCTGGCCTTGTTGCATCCAAGCCGTGTCAGCAAGGTGATAAACCTGAGCTTGCCCTACCAGGAGCGGGGAGAACGCCCCTGGATCGAGGTCATGGAACAAGTATTTGGCGGCGACCATTATTTTGTCCATTTCAACCGGCAGCCGGGTGTCGCGGACGCTATCCTGGAGAAGAACACCTACAGCTTCCTTCGCAACCTCTTCCGGATAAACACACCACTTGGAGACCCCGGGCCAGGCATGATGATCATCAATCTCGCCAGGGCAGAAGCGCCGCTCGGAGACCCCTTGATGAGCGACAGCGAACTGGCCGTTTTCGTCTCCGCCTTCGAAAAAGCGGGGTTCACCGGCAGTATCAATTGGTACAGGAACCTTGACCGTAACTGGCAGCTGTTGGCGGATGTCGACCCTGTCATCCAGCACCCCACCCTCATGATCCATGGCGGCCGTGATCTGATCCCGAAGTCGGAAAAACTGGCCGCGTTCGTTCCCAACGTCGACGTGGTCACGCTGGATTGCGGTCATTGGATACAACAGGAAAAGCCTGAAGAAACAAACCGCACGATCTTACAATGGCTGGATAGATAGGGGCAGACCGGGCGCAGGGCCCGGAGTATCTCAAGAACATGGATTCCGCCTTCCGGCCTGATCGGAGGAAGGGCCGAAATGCAGAAGGCAACCATCAGTTTCACGTTGCCGATTTCAGGGGGCTCTCATCTGCTCAGCCTGCTCACATCCCAAGGCTGGCGAGTTTCTCCCGTACATAGGCACGCTCCGTCTCTGTCCCCGCCAGCCTCAACGCTGTTTCAAGGGCGGAGCGCGCGCCGGAGATGTCGCCGGTCTCGGCGAGAAGCGCGCCTCTGGCCGCATGAAAACCGGCATAGCGTTCCAGAGGGCCGGCAAGTGGCTCCAGGCGGGCAAGCGCCTCTGCCGGGCCTTTCAGTTTTGCAAGCACCACGGCCCGGTTGAGGGAAACGACGGGGGAGGGGCGGATAATCTCCAGGGCACGGTAGAGCCGGTCGATCTCGGCCCAGTCGGTTTCTTCAAAGGTATTTGCATGTGTGTGGGTCGCGGCGATGGCGGCTTCTATCTGCAAAGGGCCGGGCCGTGCCGAGCGCAGGGCCGCTTCCAGAAGGACGTTGCCTTCGGCGATCTGATTCCGGTCCCAGAGCGTTCTGTCCTGGTGTTCCAGCATGACCGCTTCGCCGGTCGCGCTCAATCGGGCGTGGCGGCGGGAATGCTGGATGAGGCAGAGGGCCAGCAAACCCTTGAGTTCCGGTTCTTCGGGAAAGAGGCGCACGAGCAGGCGGGCGAGGCGGATCGCCTCCTCGCAAAGGGTTTCGCGGATCAGTTCCGGTCCTTGCGAGGCCGAATACCCTTCGTTGAAGATCAGGTAGATGGCATTTGCAACGGCGGTCAGGCGTTCTGCTCTTGCCGTTGCATCCGGCACTTCATAGGCGATACCCGCCGCCTGCAGGCGTTTCTTGGCCCGCGTGATCCGCTGCTCCATGGTTTTCGGCTGCACCAGAAAGGCCCGGGCGATTTCATCCACCGACAATCCGGCGATGATCTTGAGCGACAGGGCGATCTGCTGGTCGTGGCGCAACACCGGGTGGCAGCAGGTGAACAGCAGCCGCAGGACATCGTCCCGGTAGACGGACTGGTCGAGGCACTCGCTCAGGACGTCATCCGGATGGGAACCGTCGTAGGCTGGTTCCAGGTTTTCCGGTGCCGAGGGTGTTTCCCTGCCTTTCTTGCGGAGAGCATCGATGCCGGCATTGCGTCCCGCCACGATCAGCCAGGCGACCGGGTCCGCCGGAATATTATCCGGTTGCCACGCGCGCAGTGCCTTGAGGGAAGCCTCCTGAAAGGCATCTTCCGCCAGCTCGATGTCCGAAAAGACACGATTGAGGGCCGCCAGGACCCGTGGGCGCGCGGCCTTAAGGTGCGTTGATAACCAGGCGTTCGGCATTCCTGAAGTCGGCTCCCTCGAAGAAATCGACCGGGCGGATCTCGACGCGCCCGTGGTCCAGAGGCAAGAGTTTCGCGGCCTCGATCGCTTCGTCCAGGTCCGCGCAGTTGATGAGGTAGAACCCCATGAACTGTTCCTTGGTTTCCGCGAAAGGGCCGTCGGTGACGACATAGTCGCCGCTTTCCGCGCTGACCGTGACGGAGGTTCCCGTCGACATCAGCTTGGTTGCCGCCGCGAAGCTGCTGTTGGACTTGGTGTGTTCGTGAAAGGCGCGGTGCTTCACCAGAAGCGCTTCATGCTCTTCCGGAGTGAGCGCGTCGATGAAGTCTTCACTGGCATAGATCAGGACCGAGAACAGCATGGGGCCTCCTGCCTCTTGAGGGGTGTTTCTCAAGGAACGTATGAGCGGCAGCTTAGCCGACAGGGGGAGGGAAAAAAGAGAAAGTTCTATGCGGGCACTAGGTGAATCGGGGCGGTAGAAGAGCTGCGCCGCTGAGCCAAAGTTTCAACCTCATCCTGAGGAGGGCCGTCAGGCCCGTCTCGAAGGATGGGTGGCATACTCATGAGCAAGCGGCCCATCCTTCGAGACAGCGCCGACGCGCTTCCTCAGGATGAGGAGTGGAATGGGTTAATTGCGACTTGTGTAGCCGCTTTCTCACCCTCACGCGTTGCCGATCAGAACCCCGGCAGCAAGGACCAGGGAACCGCCGAGCACAACCTGGAAGGCGGCGCGCATGAACGGGGTTTCCATGAAACGGTTCTGGATCCAGGCAATCGCCCACAGTTCGACGAAGACGATCACGGCGGCGACCGTCGTTGCCGTCCAGAAATGCGGGATCAGATAGGGCAGGGCATGGCCGAGGCCGCCGATCGCGGTCATGAGACCCGAAGCAAGGCCGCGTTTGACCGGCGAGCCGCGGCCGGAGAGGACGCCGTCATCGTGGGCGGCTTCCGTGAAACCCATGGAGATACCTGCGCCGACGGAGGCGGACAGGCCGACCAGGAAGGTCTGCCAGGTGTCCTGGGTCGCGAAGGCGGCGGCGAAGATCGGCGCCAGGGTCGAGACCGATCCGTCCATCAGTCCGGCAAGACCGGGCTGGACGTAGGTCAGGATGAACTGGCGGCGCTCCGTCTGCTTCTCCTCTTCCTGAACCGCGCCCGGCGTGTGCTGGACGCCGAGCCGCTGAGCCAGGCTTTCGTGACCCTTCTCGGCAATCGCCAGATCGCCCAGTAGCTTGCGGGTGCCCGCGTCCGTGGTGCGCTTGGCGGCCTCGATATAGAAGCGGTAGGCCTGTCCCTCCATGTCCTCGGCCATGGCGCGGACCTTTTCCAGCCCGAGCGGGCGCACGAGCCAGTCGGGCTTGCGCTCATAGTAACCGCGCACATGTTCACGGCGGATCAGCGGGATCGTTTCGCCGAAACGGGCGCGGTGCTGTTCGATCAACTGTTGCCGGTGCTCGTTCTCTTCCGCCGCCATGTCGTCGAAGACCTTGGCCGATTGCGGATACTGGTCACGCAGGCCGTCGGCATAGGACGTGTAGATCCGGGCGTCGTCTTCCTCGGAGGAGATGGCCAGTGCCAGGATTTCCTGTTCGGAAAGAGACGAGAAGTCTCTTTTTCCCAATCCCAAAACGCGTCTGAGCATGAAGGCCCCTTGCTGCCAATGCCGTCGGTGGAAGAAACGAATTCGATCCGAAGCCGGAAATCCCGTCAAAGAGCGGACCGCTTTCAGGCGGAGATGAAAATGTAAACCCGCCACGGGGGCGGGTTGCAAGGGGGGAGGGCGGCCATTCGGGAAACCGGACTGGCGGCACGGTGACGCAGACGCCTCCGTGCCGCCGGTTGTCCTAGTGTCTTTCGTCAGCCCAGGAGGCCGTCTCGCTTCAGGTCCTGGTAGGTGTCGTCGAGGGTCTTCTCGGCGGTAGTTACCAGGAAATCGGCTTCCTCGTGGCTGAGGACCAGCGGCGGGGAGATGATCATGCTGTCGCGGACCGCACGCATGACCATGCCGTGCTTGAAGGAATTGTCGCGGCAGATGGTGCCTACTGTGCCGACGTCAGCGAACGGTTTGTGCGGGTTTTTCTTGTCGCCCACCAGTTCCAGAGCGCCGACAAGGCCTTCCATTCGGGCTTCGCCGACCAGCGGATGCTCGCCGAGCTTCAGCCAGCGCTCCTTAAGATACGGTCCGATGTCGTTCTTGACCCGGTCGACAAGGCCTTCGCGCTCCATGATCTCCAGGTTGGCAAGGGCCGCAGCCGCGCAGGCCGGGTGTCCGGAATAGGTGTAGCCGTGATAGAACTCGTCGCCCGAAAGCATCAGGCCTTCGGCAACCCGGTCCGACACGATCACGCCGCCCATCGGCAGATAGCCGGAAGTCAGGCCCTTGGCGATCGGCATCAGGTCGGGTTCCATGCCGTAGTAGGTCGAGCCGAACCATTCGCCAAGACGACCGAAGCCGCAGATCACCTCGTCGGAGACGAACAGGATGTCCCGCTCCTTCAGGATCCGGCGGATTTCCGGCCAGTAGGTCTCCGGCGGGACGATGACGCCGCCGGCACCCTGGATCGGCTCGGCGATGAAGGCGGCGATCTTGTCTTCGCCGAGTTCGTCGATGGCTTCTTCCAGTTTACGCGCAGCAACGATGCCGAATTCCTCGGGGCTCATCTCATGGCCTTCACCGAACCAGTAGGGCTGGTCGATGTGGTGAACGCCCTGGACCGGCAGGTCGCCCTGGGAATGCATGGCCTTCATGCCGCCGAGGCTGGTGCCTGCCAGAGTGGAGCCGTGATAGCCGTTCCAGCGGCCGATGATGATCTTCTTCTCCGGCTTGCCGACCTTGTCCCAGTAGGTGCGCACCATGCGGAACACGGTGTCGTTGGCCTCCGAACCCGAGGAGCAGTAGAACACCTTGTTCATGTGCGCCGGCGCCAGCTTGGCGAGTTTTTCGGAGAGGGCGACCACCGGCGGATGGGTCGTCTTGAAGAAGGTGTTGTAGTAGGACAGCTCCTTCATCTGCTTGTAGACGGCATCGGCGATCTCATCGCGGCCATGGCCGACCTGTACGCACCACAGGCCCGCCATGCCGTCCATGATGCGATTGCCTTCCGAATCCGTCAGCCAGACGCCGTCCGCGCTGGTGATCACCCGGCTGCCTTCCTCGTTCAGCGACTTCATGTCGGAGAACGGGTGCCAGTGGTGAGCGGCATCGAGCGCCTGCAGGGCTTTCGTCGGGTAAATGTTGGAATGGGCCGTCATGGCAAATGCTCCAGGGGGATTGAACAGGATCAGACGTTGAGCAGCAGGTATTCCCGCTCCCAGGGGCTGATCACGGACATGAAGGTTTCGAATTCCTCGTATTTGATCGCCCGGTAGGTGGCGACGAACTTCTCGCCGAAGACCTCGACCATTTCTTCCGACTTCTCGAAATTCGAGAGGGCATCGGACAGGCTGCGCGGCAGGGACTTTGCCATGTCGGTGCAATCGTCGGCCTTCGGGGCGTCCGGCTTCAGGCCATTGACAATCCCGAGATAGCCGCAGGCCAGGCTCGCGGCGATGGCAAGGTAGGGGTTGGCATCCGAACCGGGCGTGCGGTTTTCAAGGCGCCGCGCCTGCTGGTTGGAGTAGGGCACCCGCAATCCCACCGTCCGGTTGTCGTAGCCCCAGAAGACGTTGACCGGCGCGGTCGAGGTCTTCGAGAACCGGCGGTAGGAGTTCACGAAGGGCGCCATGATGCAGGTGACCAGCGGCAGATATTTCTGGTGTCCGGCGATGAAGGACAGGAATGCCTGGGTCTCCTCGCCGTCCTTGCCGGAGAAAATATTCAGGCCCGTTTCCCGGTCCACCACCGACTGGTGGATGTGCATGGCCGAGCCCGGCTGGTTCGACATCGGCTTGGACATGAAGGTGGCGTACATGTCATGCCTGAGTGCCGACTCGCGGATCGTCCGCTTGAACAGGAACACCTGATCGGCAAGCTCAAGAGGATTGCCGTGACGCAGGTTGATCTCCATCTGCGCCGCGCCTTCCTCGTGGATCAGCGTGTCGATTTCCAGGCCCTGCTTTTCGGACAGGTCGTAAATGTCGTCGATGAGGTCGTCGAACTCGTTCAGTGCGGAGATCGAATAGGACTGGCGGCCCACTTCCGGGCGACCGGAGCGGCCTGTGGGCGGCTCGAGCGGATAATCCGGGTCGGTGTTCCGGCGCACGAGATAGAATTCGATTTCAGGAGCGACGACCGGTTCCCATCCCTTGTCTTCATAGAGCTTCAGAACGCGCTTGAGGACGTTGCGCGGGGCCGTCTCCACCGGCGCGCCCTCGCGGGTGAAGGCATCGTGGATGAGCTGGGCGGTCGGGTCGGTCTCCCAGGGAACCGCGGTCAGCGTGCTGTAGTCGGGCTTGAAGTAGAGGTCGCCGTCGACCGGGTTGTGCTGGAAACGCTCGTCGTCGTCCGGATAGTCGCCGGAGATGGTCTGGGCGAAGATCGAGGCCGGCATCGTCATCACCGGGCCGGAAAAGAACTTTTCCGTCGGCATCATCTTGCCGCGGGCAACACCTGCAAGGTCCGGAACGATACACTCGATATCCTGAATGTTACGGGCGTGCAGCCAGCTTCTTGCGGCGTCACCGTCCGGGACACCCCGCAAGCTGTCCGAGGGATTCGGATTTTCGCCGGCTGATTTGTCTGCAGTCACGAGAAGCTCCAATAGTTGGGCGCCGGTTGATAGAGTCCGGATCGGGCTATGATCCGGTGACGCGAAGACGGGACCCGTCTGCGATGCCTGTCCGGTGCCTGACGTTTCACAGGCTGTCAGGTAATTTGTGATCACAAAATGGCACAGCTTGCGTGCCAGATCAACTCGCTCATGAAGAGGACAGAATATCCCGGCCCAAAAGCCCCATGCCGTCCGAGATGTCGGCGGCGATGGCGGCCCGGAGCCCGTCCTTGTCCTGTTGCTCGATCGCGCGGATCGCTTCCTTGTGGCGGTCTTCCAGGATGGCGGTGCCGACCCGGCCATAGACCGTACGCATGAAAGGAGCGAATTGCAGCCACAGACTGTCGATGAGTGGCAGGAGAACACTCGATTTCGAGGCGCCGTAGATGCGGAAATGGAAATCGTGGTTGAGCCTCATATAGGCTTCCGCATCGCCGCTGGTCAGCCGCTCGTCGATATTGTCATCAATAATTTGAAGGTCCTTCGCATCGTTCCGGGTAAGGTGCGGCAGGGATAAAACGGCGAGTTCCGGCTCCAGCAAAAGCCGGGCGGTGAGGATCTCGTCGAACCGCTCCGGTGTCATGTCCGGAACCTGGACGCGGCCATTGGGTTTGACCTCAAGGGCGTTCTCCGCAGCAAGCCTTTGAAGGACCTCGCGGACCGGCATCGGGCTGACCCCGAGCTCTGTTGCAAGTCCCCGGATCGTAACGGATTTTCCCGGAATGAATTTGCCTGAAAGAAGCCCCGACCGGACGGCTGTGTCCACCTGTTCCCGCGTTGCCCCGCGTGAGCTGGAAGGGGGCGCTTCCGAAGTGGCTGCCGGGTCTGATTGCAGTGCGGAGCGTCGGTTGGACAATTTGCTTCTCCTTGCAGCGTCAAACATGAAATTTTTGGATTCATCTTGACAGGTTTCCATGAAAGTGATCACATTTTTGGAAATGAAGCAAACAAAAGCTGACCGGCAGACGAAATTCGATTTCCCGCCGGGACAAACCAAAGCAGGGGTTAAATGAACGAACTTCCCCATCAGACCCTCCAGCACCCGGCTGAGCCCGGCTGGAAGGCTGCCTTCGAAGCCTTCCTCGAAGCTCATCCGGATCTCGACACGCTTGAGGTGATCCTGCCCGACACCAACGGCGTGTTGCGCGGCAAGTGGCTGCCCGGCAACTCGCTGGATAAGGTTTTCGAGGGCGGCGTCGCCTTCCCCTATTCGCTGTACGGTCTGGACGTCTGGGGGCGTGAGGTCGAGGCGACCGGCATGCATCTGGAAACCGGGGACAAGGATGGCGTCTGCTGGCCCATTCCCGAAACGTTAAAGCTGGTGCCGTGGACGGAGCGCAAGACCGCGCAGGTGTTGTTGTCCATGTACGACAGGGACGGACAGCCTTTCCTGGCCGACCCGAGACATGTTCTGGAAAACATGGTGGACCGGCTCAAGGATGAATTCGGCGTAACCGCCACCTGTGCCTTCGAACTGGAATTCTATCTCTTCGAGGAGAGTGAAGGGGACTGGACCGAGCAGCCGAAACCGCTGTTCTCCACCCATCTCGGCCCGGCCCGGCAGAACATGTACGCCCTGTCGGATCTGGAAGCCCTTTTCCCGGTGGTCGACGATTTGCGCAAGGCCTGCGAAATCCAGGGCATTCCGGCCGATGCGGCGGTTTCCGAAGCGGCGCCCGGCCAGTTCGAACTGAACCTTCACCATCGCCGCAATCCGCTGCTGGCCGCTGACGACGTCGTTCTGTTGCGCCGACTGGTCGCCGGCGTTGCCCGCAAGCACGAACTCAAGGCCTCCTTCATGGCCAAGCCGTTCGTGGAATGGCCTGGCAACGGCATGCACGTGCATGTCTCGATGGAAGACGAAAACGGCAATATCTTCGCGGACCAGACCACGGGTGCGACCCGGCTCGGCCATGCCATCAACGGTCTGCTGACGACGATGCCCGAAACGCTGCTCCTTTACACATCCACCTTCAACGGCTTCCGGCGGATGCAGCCCGGCTCCTACGCGCCGGCATCGATTTGCTGGGGCTTCGACAACCGGTCCGTCGCCCTGCGCGTGCCCGCCTCCACGCCGGAAGCGGCCCGGGTCGAACACCGGATCGCCGGTGCCGATGCCAATCCCTATCTGGTTCTGACCGGGGTCCTGGCCGGCATGATGGAAGGCCTGCGGCAGAAGAAGGAGCCGCCGCCGCCGGTGACGGGCAACGCCTACGAGCAGGGCAAGAAGCGCCTGACCCCATGGATGGACGAAGCCATCGATGCCTTCGAGGCGTCCGAGCTTGTAAAGGATGCTGTGGGCGCGGAGATGCACAAGGTACTGACGGAAATCAAGCGGGAGGAGCTGAATGAATTCGGGCGGGAGATTTCGTCGCTGGAACGCCAGACGTATCTGTGACGCGAGATCTGCCTGAAATCGCTGCTGGACATGAACCGGCACCGACGCCAAAGTTCGGAACATATAAGACGCAAATAGCGCAAATGTTCTTTTGGAATCAGGGATAAGGCCGACGAAAGGCCGCTGACAAACCTCAGAGGGGAATATCAGAATGAACTTGAAAACCATGTTGACCGGTGTGGCTGCTCTCAGTCTGATGAGCGGTGCCGCCTTCGCACAGGACCGGGTTGTGAATGTCTTCAACTGGTCCGATTACATCGACGAGTCGATCCTTGAGGACTTCACCAAGGAAACCGGCATCAAGATCGTCTACGACGTGTTCGACAGCAACGAGGTTCTGGAAACCAAACTGCTGGCCGGCGGAACCGGTTACGACGTCGTGGTTCCGACCGGTTCGTTCCTCGAGCGCCAGATCCAGGCCGGCGTGTTCGCCAAACTCGACAAATCCAAGCTCCCGAACCTTGCCAACATGTGGAAGGACATTGAGGCCCGCGTCGAAAAATACGATCCGGGCAACGCCTATTCCATCAACTACATGTGGGGCACGACCGGCATCGGCTACAATGTCGACAAGGTGAAGGCGGCCCTCGGCGAAGATGCTCCGGTGGACAGCTGGGATCTTATCTTCAAGCCTGAGAATATTTCCAAGTTGAAGGACTGCGGCGTCTTCATGTTGGATGCGCCAGCCGAGATGATCCCCGCAGCATTGAACTTCTTGGGACTTGATCCCAACAGCAAAGACCCTGGGGACATCGAGAAGGCGGGTGAACTGCTCAAGTCGATTCGCCCGAATATCCAGAAGTTCCATTCCTCCGAATACATCAACGCGCTTGCTAACGGCGACATCTGCGTGGCCATCGGCTGGTCCGGCGACGTGCTGCAGGCCCGCGACCGTGCCGCGGAAGCCGACAACGGCGTGACCGTGGAATACGCCATTCCGAAGGAAGGCGCGCAGATGTGGTTCGACCAGATGGCAATCCCCGCCGATGCCCCGCACAGCGAAGAAGCGCATGAGTTCCTTAACTACATCATGCGCCCGGACGTCATGGCGAAAGCTTCCAACTACGTCTATTACGCCAACGGCAACAAGGCTTCCCAGGAACTCCTGAACGAGGATGTCATCGGCGATCCGGCCATCTATCCGACGGAAGAAACGGTCAAGAACCTCTTCACCGTAACCTCCTACCCACCCAAGGTTAACCGGGTCGTGACCCGTACCTGGACGGCTGTGAAAAGCGGCCAGTAAGTCAACAACGGCAGCCGGGCCCGCAAGGGTCCGGCTGTCCTGCGCAACGGATGCGTCACTCTTTGGGTGGGGAAAAATCTTGGCGAAAAAATCGATTGGACCGGTGCGGCGGGAATACAGTCCATGGGAGGATCCTGATCACCCGCCCTTCATCGAATTCCGCAATGTCACCAAGAAGTTCGGTGACTTCGTGGCGGTTAACAACCTTTCCCTGAAGATCTACGAGCGCGAGTTCTTCGCACTGCTCGGTGGATCGGGCTGCGGCAAGACGACCTTGATGCGCATGCTTGCCGGTTTCGAGACCCCGACTTCCGGCCAGATCTTCCTCGACGGCCAGGACCTTGCGGGCATTCCACCCTACAAGCGGCCGTCCAACATGATGTTCCAGTCCTATGCGCTGTTTCCTCATATGAGCGTGGAAAAGAACATCGCCTTCGGGCTCAGGCAGGACGGACTGCCGAAGTCTGAAATCGACGACCGCGTCTCGGAAATGCTGCGGCTGACCAAGCTGGAACAATTTGCCAAGCGCAAGCCGCACCAGCTCTCCGGCGGCCAGCGCCAGCGCGTTGCGCTCGCCCGCTCGCTTGCCAAACGGCCGAAGGTGCTGCTGCTCGACGAGCCGCTCGGCGCGCTGGACCGCAAGCTGCGCGAGGAAACCCAGTTCGAGTTGATGAACATTCAGACCGAACTGAAAATGACCTTCCTGATCGTGACCCACGACCAGGAGGAAGCCATGACCGTGGCGGACCGGATTGCGGTCATGGACAAGGGCGAACTGGTACAGGTCGCAACGCCCGGTGAAATCTACGAGGCGCCGAGTTCCAAGTTCGTGGCCGACTTCATCGGCGACATCAACCTGATCGAAGCCAGGGTTGTCGAAAAGTCAGACGAGGGAACGAAACTCGTTTCCGTCACGGACGGCTTTGCCATCGATAGCGACCAGGAAACCGACGCGACTGTTGGCGAAACGGTCTGGTACGCCATCCGACCCGAAAAGGTGCGGAT
Organism: Roseibium sp.; assembly: GCF_050301095.1. Classification (GTDB taxonomy): domain Bacteria; phylum Pseudomonadota; class Alphaproteobacteria; order Rhizobiales; family Stappiaceae; genus Roseibium. Next base: position 6,716 of record NZ_JBNKYW010000117.1, on the reverse strand, counting down.
TGCCCCGGGGAAGCGCCAGAACGGCGAGGTCAACCACATCGACGGTCTTGTCTGGGATATCGGTTATCTCGGCGATGTGTCGATCATCCATGCCAAGGTCGGACCCGACGAGCACGACACGCTCCGGGCGACCTTCGCGAATGTCTCGCGTACGGTCGAAAACCCGATCACCTGGGATGATGAAGTCGTGCTCTCGTTCGGACGGGATGCCGGCGTCATCCTGAGAGGCTAGGGGGAAGGTCATGGAGGAGCTACATGTCGCAGCACCCGCTAAGAGATCCCTTGGCGGCTGGCTGCTGATCGCGGTGCCCTATTTGTGGCTGCTGGTCTTCTTTCTGGCGCCGTTCCTGATTGTCTTCAAGATCTCCCTGTCACAGGTGGCCGTCGCCATACCGCCCTATACGCCGGCCTTCGACCTGGGCGCGGGCTGGCAGTCGATCAAGGACAGCCTTTCGGAGCTGTCGTTCGAGAATTACGTCTGGCTGACGGAAGACGCTCTATACTGGAAGTCCTATCTTTCCTCGGTGATGATCGCTTTAATCTCGACGGTCCTGACGCTTGTGATCGGCTATCCGATCGCCTATGGCATGGCCCGCAGCCCGAGATCGATCAGACCCACGCTCCTGATGCTGGTGATCCTGCCGTTCTGGACCAGTTTCCTGATCCGGGTCTATGCTTGGATCGGCATCCTGAAGAACGAAGGCCTGCTCAATCAGCTGCTCCTGTGGCTGGGTGTCATCAACGAGCCGCTGGTGATCATGAACACCAATCTGGCCGTCTACATCGGTATCGTCTACTCCTATCTGCCGTTCCTGGTTCTGCCGCTTTATGCGAGCCTTGAACGTCTGGACGGCAGTCTGCTGGAAGCGGCAGAAGACCTAGGTTGTCCGCCCTGGAAGGCGTTCTGGAAAATTACCGTGCCGTTGTCGATCCCGGGCGTGATCGCGGGCTGCTTCCTGGTGTTCATTCCCGCTGTCGGCGAGTTTGTCATCCCGGATCTTCTTGGTGGCTCCAACACGCTGATGATCGGCAAGACGCTCTGGGTCGAGTTCTTCAACAACAGGGACTGGCCGGTATCTTCCGCAGTCGCGGTGATCCTCCTGATGATCCTTGTTATCCCGATCGTACTCTTCCAGAATCAACAACAGAAAATGGCGGAGAGAGACTGATGACACGCGGTCCGACATGGTTCAACATCACCTCTCTCGTCGCGGGCTTTTCGTTCCTGTATCTGCCCATCGTGCTTCTGGTGATCTATTCCTTCAACGAAAGTCGGCTGGTCACCGTCTGGGGCGGGTTCTCGACCAAGTGGTATGCTTCGCTGCTGCATAACCAGCAGCTTCTGGATGCCGCCTGGGTGACACTGCGCATCGCGCTTGTCTCCGCCACCATTGCAACGATATTCGGGACGATCGCCGCACTCGTTCTGGTGCGGTCCGGGCGCTTTCTCGGCCGGTCACTCTTTTCCGGCATGATCTTCGCGCCGCTCGTCATGCCCGAAGTGATTCTCGGTCTCTCGCTTCTGCTCCTGTTCGTTGCTCTCGACTATACGCGCGGGTTCTGGACGGTCATGCTTGCCCATACGACATTCGCCATGTGTTACGTGGCGGTCGTGGTGCAATCACGGCTGGTGGGCTTCGACAAGTCGATGGAAGAAGCCGCCGAAGACCTCGGCTGTCCGCCGGTGAAGACCTTCTTCCTGATCACGCTGCCGATCATTCTGCCCGGTGTGGTCGCGGGCTGGATGCTGGCTTTCACCCTGTCCCTGGACGACCTGGTGATCGCGAGCTTCACGACAGGTCCCGGAGCGACCACCCTGCCGATGAAAATCTATTCCCAGGTGCGCCTTGGCGTGACGCCGGAAATCAATGCGGTGTGTACGCTTCTTGTCGGTCTGGTCACCATCGGCGTCATTGCAGCGTCCATCGTCACCAAGCGCCAGCAGGTGCAGCGGGAACGGGACGAGCGCGCAGCGTTCGGGGCGGTGGACTGAGGGCACGCACCGAGCCTTCGGGAGGGATAATCCGGCAGACTGAGTTGGGGCGTATCTGCCAGATGACCTCCTCCTTCGAGACGGCGCTTCGCGCTTCCCCAAGAAGAGTTGGCGTGGTGGATCTCACCAGACGCGCCAACTGGACTTAGGCCTGCCGGACAGCCCGGCGTTATCCCGCGCGCGGTGGGCGCAGCAGGTAGATCACCAGCCACACCGGCACGACAATGAAAGCGCCCAGGATCATGTTTGGGACCGCCCAGTCCCGGAACTCCAGCATGTAGATCCAGAGCTGCAGCGGGCTCAGGCCAACGGAACCCAGAATGTCTTCCGCGGAGATGTTGACGAACGAAAGACCCGCTCCCACCAGCAGGGAAAAGACCGCGATCTTGAAGATTGTCGACAGGAGCGGGGACACGGTGATGGGTTTCTTTCGGATACCTGACATGAACGGCGCCTGTTCCGGCCGGCGCAAACCTTCTCCAATTCTTTGCCTTAACCATTTACAAACCATAAACACCCGGCAAAAACACACCAATCGCAGTGGGTGTCAGGGTATCCTTGCGGCTAAAGAACGTCTGAATCGATTAAGTGACGGCCTAGTCATGTTTTTTGCTGCAACGCATCAAAGAGAACTTGACCCGGCTGAACCGAGCGGCGAATGTGCCCGGAATACCAAGGGTCATAAATAAGGATCCATCAGATGGGCCTTTCTTTATGCCCCTTGGTATAACGCACCTTGCGGTCTCAACTGGGAGTGAAACATGAACAAAATTTATCCGGACGCAAAGGCGGCCCTGGAAGGGCTTACCTTTGACGGTATGACTGTGATGGCCGGCGGGTTCGGACTGTGCGGCATTCCGGAAAATCTGATTGTGGCACTGCGGGATTCCGGAGCCAAGGACATCACCGCCATTTCGAACAATGCCGGTGTTGACGATTTCGGCCTGGGCCTGTTGCTGCAGACCCGTCAAATCAAGAAGATGGTGTCGTCCTATGTCGGCGAAAACGCCACATTCGAGAAGCAATTCCTGAACGGTGAACTGGAGCTGGAATTCAACCCGCAAGGCACGCTCGCCGAACGCATCCGTGCAGGCGGCGCCGGCATTCCCGGCTTCTACACCAAGACCGGCGTCGGCACGCTGATCGCGGAAGGCAAGGAGCACAAGGACTTCAACGGCGAGACCTACATCATGGAAACCGGCCTTGTTGCCGATCTCTCGCTGGTCAAGGCCTGGAAAGCCGACAGGGAAGGCAATCTGGTCTATCGCAAGACAGCGCGGAACTTCAATCCGATGATGGCGACGGCGGGCAAGGTCTGCGTCGTGGAGGTGGAGGAACTCGTCGAGGTCGGTGAGCTCGATCCGGACAACATCCACACCGCCGGCATCTTCGTCGACCGCATCATTGTCGGCAGCCACGAAAAACGCATCGAAAAGCGCACCACGCGCGCAGCCTGAGGGAGAACACATCATGGCATGGACTCGTGATGACATGGCACAGCGCGCTGCGCAGGAGCTTGAAGACGGTTTTTACGTGAACCTCGGCATCGGCATTCCGACGCTGGTTTCGAACTACATTCCGGAAGGCGTGCATGTGACCCTTCAGTCGGAAAACGGCATGCTGGGCATGGGGCCGTTCCCGACCGAGGACGAGGTCGATGCCGACCTCATCAACGCCGGCAAGCAGACGATCACGGAACTGCCGCAGACGAGCTACTTCTCGTCTGCCGACAGCTTCGGCATGATCCGCGGCGGCCATATCGACCTGTCGATCCTCGGGGCGATGGAAGTGTCCGAAGAAGGCGATCTGGCCAACTGGATGATCCCGGGCAAGATGGTCAAGGGCATGGGCGGTGCGATGGACCTGGTGGCCGGCGTCAAGCGCGTCGTCGTCATCATGGACCACACCTCGAAGGCGGGTGACCCGAAACTCCTGAAGGAGTGCTCGCTGCCGCTGACCGGCGTGAAATGCGTCGACCGGGTGATCACCAACCTGGGCGTTTTCGATGTCGCCGAAGGTGGGCTGAAGGTCGTCGAACTGGCACCGGATGTCACGCTCGATCAGGTGAAGGAAAGCACTCAGGCAACGATCCTCTAGCTTTTCCCGGGCCTTGTTCGAAAAGGCCAATTTTGCAAAGGCGTCTGCATCCGGTGCAGGCGCCTTCTTTTTTACCGGGAAGGCTACAGGCTGATTGTAAAAGGGGCTTGTGTCCCGAATTGGCACTTATAGGCAGAAATAACAGGAGGCAACTTCCGGGAATTAACCACTTCGGACGCCATTTCGGGCTGGAAATCGAAGGATAGTATTCCGATTGGCGGAGGAAACCGCGTCTAACGTTTCACCAGCTAACCAAGCCCGGGCCTTTACGAACACAGGTTGCGGAAGGCCGGGTTGATCAACCGCTGCTCAAGGATTGGCTGATAGTGTCTGCCGGTCTTTTCAGGGAGTTTCCCGTGCCTGGAGCGCCTTCTTCGGCAGTTGCCAAATTCATTGACCTTCTACCGTCCTGGCTTCCCAGTCTCAGGACACGTTTCGTCTTGCTTGTCGCCGGTCTGTTTCTGGCACTGTCCGTCGTCATGATCATGGTGGCAAGCTACCTGGACTTGCGGGATGAAGAGCAGCGGGCTGTGTCCGATGCCCGCGCGATCGGGGCAACCGTCAGCCGACTGGCGGTGCCGCATCTGACGAACCACCACTATCTTATCCTGGAGCAGGAACTGGAGAGCATCGCGGCGAGCGGCGTGGTCGAATTGGCTCAGGTTCTGGATCCGGCCCGGGCAGTGACCATCGACAGCGATCCGGCCACCAGCTACTTCGACGATCTGGAAATTCACCCACTTGTGAAACAGGCCCTCGACACCGGGATCGAGCAGACACGGCAAAGCCGGGACAGGGTCGAAATTGCCCTGCCGGTCCGCGACATGGATCAGAACAGTGTTTTGGGCGCGGCCCTGGTCTCGGTCAAACGCAGTTCCGCGGACGGGATCCTGATGACGATCTGGGGGCGCAATATCGTCATTACGCTGGTTCTCCTGGTTTTCTGCATTCCCGTGACTTTTCACTTCGCGGCAAACTTCGTCCGTCCGATCAAGGCCCTGACCCTGACGGCGCATACGGTGAGTGCGGGAAATTTCGATGCACCCTTTCCGGTGGAGCGAACCGATGAAATCGGCGTTCTGGCGAGGGCCTACCGCGACATGGTCAGCACGATCCGGCACAACATGGTTCGGATCCACGAACTTGCCTATGTGGACCCGATCACGCGGTTGCCGAACCGGGAGAGCTTCCGCCAGCATTTTACCGCAAGCATGTTCGACGAGCACGGCGAAGCCAACCGGACGGCAGTGCTCTTTATCGATCTGGACAGGTTCAAGCGGGTCAACGACAGTTATGGACACGACAACGGCGATGCGCTTCTGAAGGATGTGGCTACCAGATTGCGCCGTCTTTTGAACTTGCGGCTCCGCGAGGGAGGAAAAGGGGAGGGGGATGGTCCCCTGCACGGCCCACTGGCAGCGCCAGGAGCTGCGCCGTCCGCGATGGTCGCAAGGCTCGGCGGCGACGAATTCGCCATCGCCATGCCTGCCGACAAGACACTTGCCGGAATTCACGCCTTGGCCGAGCAACTCGTGCAATGCATCGAACAGCCACTGGAAATCAACAGCCTGACCATGGCGGTTGGTGCGAGCATCGGCGTCTCGGTCTTTCCGGACGACGGCAATGACTATACAGCGATACTGAAGAACGCAGACATCGCCATGTATGCAGCCAAACGAACTGGCGGCAACAGGGCCTGTTTCTTCAGCGAAGTGGAAGGCGACAGCTGGTCCCCGGACCGGATCCGTCTGGAAGCGGACCTCAAGAAGGCGCTGTTGCGGGACGAGATAACCATCGCTTTTCAACCGAAAGTCGACTGCACGTCGATGGGAGTGGTCGGTGCGGAAGTGCTTGCGCGATGGCAGCACCCCGAACGCGGTTTGCTGTCGCCGGGCAGCTTCATCGAAGTCGCTGAAGAAAGCGACCTGATTACCAAGCTCGGCAGCCGTGTTCTGGAACTTGCCTGCGAACAGGGACGCTTCTGGCTCAATCACGGACTGTGCCTGCCGCTCGCCGTCAATGTCTCGATCCGTCAGATCGAAAAACCTGGTTTTACAACCCGGGTCCTGGACGTTCTGGAGCAGACCGGTTTCCCGGCGGAACTGCTTCAGCTCGAGGTAACCGAAACCGTGGCGATGGCCGATCCCGAACGCATTCTCGAAGCAACGAAGCCCTTGCTGGAAGCCGGGATCACCTTCGCCATCGACGACTTTGGAACTGGCTATTCCAGTCTGGCTCACCTGCAACGACTGCCGTTCAATTCCTTCAAGATTGACCGCAGCTTCATCAGCGGGCTGGCGATCGACCGGCACAGCCGGTCGATCGTGCAGACCATTATCGCCATGGCCAAGAGCCTCAACTACGAGGTCGTTGCCGAAGGGGTGGAAACCGAGGACCAGTTCCGTTTCCTGAGGGCGCACGGCTGTACGACGGCACAGGGGTTTCTGTTTGCCCGGCCGATGCCCGCCGACCAGTTCGAAGACTGGTCGAAGGCTTTTGAAAAGAGGCCGTCTCTGGCTTCAGGCGATGCGCGGGACCAGACTCAGGCGAGCCCAAGCGCGGCCGCCTGAGGCCGTTATTGGGCGGCGGCGTCCTGCCGGCGTTCGGCGATGGGCCGGATCGGCGG
>NZ_JBNKYW010000116.1:0-7736 GCF_050301095.1 Roseibium sp. | reverse complement strand
CTTGCTCAGGAGAAATACGTGCCAATGATCATGTCTGTCGGCGCCAGCAGGGTTCAGATGGTGCGGACCGGGCCCTTAACATTTTCCGTCATCACCGAATATGCGGATGCGGCCACCGCGGAAGCGGCACAGGCGCGGATTGCGGAAATCAGGGCCAAAGCGGCGGATGAACTTCCGATGAGCATGGTCAGTACAGAAGCCGGCGAGGTTTTTGCCAGCGGTTGATCGTCTGCGGTCAAGGTCACCGCTTCCGCTGCCTGGGGCGTTCTTCCCCGCACTTTCCCTGACTTGCATTGCCGGACCCGGGTCTCCAATCTTCGGCGGAGAGGCTAGGGGAGAGACACTTTGAGCTGGAAACCGGGGTGGCTATCCCTTTCGGCAGTTGCCAACATAACGGGACTTGTTGTGGCGCTTGCAGGCGTGGCGCTGCCACCGCTGGCGGGCCTTGATGCCGGGGCGCAGGCCGCCGGTGGTATCGGCCTGCTGATGGCGGTCCTGTGGGTGACGGAAACGGTGCCGCTGGCGGTGACGGCGCTCATTCCCGTGGTTCTTTTTCCGCTTGCCGGCGTTGCCTCGCTCGCAGATCTGTCCGGATCCTATGCCAACCCGGTCATCTTCCTCTTTCTCGGAGGCTTCATGATCGCCAAGGGGATCGAGAAATGGGGCCTGCACCGGCGGCTGGCCTTCGCGATCCTGGCCCGGACCCATGGCGAGCCACGCCGCGTCGTCCTTTCGGTCATGGCAGCGACTGCGTTTCTGAGTCTCTGGATCAGCAACACGGCCTCAACCATGGTCGCAGCGCCCATCGCCGCTTCGATTGCTGCAATGCGCGGCAAGGACGACGGTTTCGGCACGGCGCTGATGCTGGGCGTTGCCTATGCCGCCACCATCGGTGGCATGGGCTCGCTGATCGGGACGCCGCCCAATGCGCTCTTTGCCGCCTATATGGCGGAGACCCATGGCATTGTCATCGGCTTCGCGGAATGGATGCTGGTCGGCCTGCCCGTCGTCATCGTGCTCTTGCCGGTCACCTGGGTCTTCCTGACGCATGCCGCCTTCAGGATCGGTCCGGAGCCGATCACGCTCGATTTTTCAAACGCCACGCCGCTCTCCAGGGGCGAAAAGCGGCTGGCCGTTGTGGCCGGGCTGACGGCGCTCGGCTGGATCACAAGGCCGCTGGTCTCCGAAGCCTTTCCCGGCCTTGCCTTGAGCGATGCCGGCATCGCGATGACCGGTGCGCTGGCGCTCTTCGTCATCGGCTCAGGTGTGCGTCCGGGCGAACGCCTGCTTGATTGGGAAACGGCGGCCAGCCTCAGATGGGACGTCCTGATCCTCTTCGGGGGCGGCCTGTCGCTCGCCACGGCCATCGAGCGCACCGGCCTTGCCGCCTGGATCGGCGTTCAGGCCGAAGGTCTGGAAGGCCTGCCGACGCTCTGGATCCTCCTGTCGATGAGCCTCGTCATAGTCTATCTCGGCGAACTTGCTTCCAACACGGCGATGGCCGCGATCTTCCTGCCTGTCGCCGGAGCCGCCGCCGTCGGCATCGGCGCCGATCCGCTCACCTTCACACTCCCCGTGGCGCTCGCTGCTTCCATCGGCTTCATGCTTCCCGTCGCCACCCCGCCCAACGCCATTGTCTTTGCGAACCCGCTGGTCACACGCCCCGCCATGCTGCGTGCCGGGGCCCCGCTGGACCTCATCGGCATCGCGGTCGCCCTTCTGGCCGGGCTGGTGATGGGGCCGATGGTGTTTTGAGGTACGACCGGCCGGTGGTGTCCATGCCTTCACGGAAGGTTCATGGCCACTTGTGTGGCCCGGTGCCGTAGCCGGCGCTATGCCCGCCCTTTATGTTTCCCAGGATGGTCCCCTTCGGCTGCGGCACATAGCGCACCGTCTTCAGCTCGGCCATTGAAATGCCTTCACGTTTTGCATATTCGCGCACCAGCTGTTCGGCCGCCTCGTAACGGGCTTCCTGGGTGATCGCTTTGGTGCCCGCCGCGCGCAGGACCTTCATGCCGGCACCGACGCCGACGACCACCAGCACCACCTCGGCCACTTGACCGGCGCCCTTGGCGACCTTCAGGAATTTGACCGCCTTTTCCGCACCGCCTATCGTATGGTTCAGATAATCGCCGAGAAGCTGGGAGTTGTATTCGACCACATGGGTGGCCGCCAGCAGGTAGACCTGGGCCTTGATCACATCGCCGCCGGAATTCGCGTCCCAGGCTTTCATTCTCAGGTTATGGGCGCGTTTCCAGATCGACATGCTTGGAAAATTCGCGTCGCCCAGCCAGTCCGACGCCTTCAGGACAAGCCCGTTCGTATCGTTGCGGTGGGTCCAAAGATCCATGTGCCATTCCCAGCCGCGGTCATATTCCCTGTCGAAACGGGCAAAGGTACGCTTGAGCTTCGTCTGCACGTGGCCCGTCAGAACGGCATCGTAGTAGCCCGCGCCCAGGAGGGTGGTTCCAAGGAGTTCCTCACGGTCGATAATGGCGTCGTCCGTCTCGATCCGGTCACCGCCGGCGCCGAGTGTGAACCAGAACTCCCAGACGGTCGGGTCGGGTCCCTTGGCACTCCATGGGTGGTCAAGCCGCAGCCAGACCCCCTTGGCATTCAGGGTTTCTCGCACCTTCGCCAGGTATTCGGCTTCATCCGGGTTGTTGGTGCGCGGAACCAGTGCGTCAGCGGTCAGCATCTTGTTGTGATCCACGCGGATGAAGCCGTCGTTCCGGGACACATGAACCCGCTTCCGGAGTATTCTGTGTGCCCTCCTTTCCTTCGCCTTGTCGCGCAGTACAAGGTTGCCGGCGCGTGCGATCACGGCGTCTTTCATGGCCTTCTTGTAGGCCGCCTCATACATCGGATTGAGCACTGCCGCATCTAGCATGTTCTGTATCTGTCCGACCTGATCCTTGGACAGCAGCCGCGCCAGATGGGGGACGGTTGCAATGAGCGCTTCTGCTTCCGGCGCGCCCAGTTCCTTCGCCTTGCGCCGGTGGCTGCCTGATGTTTTTCCCATGCCGCTTGCCTCCAGTTTCAGGGTTCAGCTGAGAAGTATGACAGTCAGGTCGGGGCCAGTGTGTGCTGTGCGTCACACAGTCTGCGTTGTCGGCACAGGTGGCCAGATTTCCTCAGGCCCTTTTCCACCTTGAGGTGCATTTTCCGAGATGACACAGCCAAATCGTCAGAATAACTTGGCGAACATGAGTTCAGATGATTGGTCAGATGAAGAGAATGACGTCGTTGTGGCGTCCTATTTTTCGATGCTCAGCGATGAGCTGTCGGGCCGGTCGTATAACAAGGCCGCCCACAATCGATTGCTTCAGGGCCAGACCAGGCGCAGCCGAGGCTCGATTGAATTCAAACTTTGCAACGTATCAGCGGCCGCCAAAGCCTTCGGGCTTCCGATCATTCGCGGTTACCAGCCCCGGTTCAAATTTCAGATGTCGCTTGCAGAAGCGATCTCCCGTTGGCTGGCACAGAATCCGGAGTGGGAGATGGCCCTGAACGGCACACTGCCCACCGGGATGGCGGAGGCCGCGTCCTTGTTTGTCGGGATCGCGCCGACACTCAGAAATGCTCCGCCGCCGGACGAAACAGAAAAGCTGCGGGCCGTTGCTCTCCGCTTCGACGTTGCCGGGCGCGACGAAAGGAACCGCGCGTTGGGCCGGGCGGGTGAAGAGTTCGTGTTTCATCGGGAGCGGGGGCTGCTTCGGCAGCAAGGCCGTAACGATCTTGCAAGAAAAGTCCGTTGGACCTCGCAGGAAGATGGCGACGGGGCAGGTTTCGACATCGCCAGTTTTACACCGGAAGGCCGGGAACGCCTGATCGAGGTGAAAACGACCAACGGTTGGGAACGGACACCCTTTCACATTTCACGGAATGAACTGGCGGTGGCGGAGGCCAGACGTGAAGACTGGTATCTCTTCCGTCTCTACGAATTTACGCGTGCTCCCGGGGCTTTCGAACTACGCCCGCCCCTGGAAGCTCATGTAGCACTGACGGCAACAAGTTTTCAGGCAAGTTTTGGGTGACTTGAGCATCGGAAAGCTGGCAGCTCGATCCCCGTGACAAGCATTCCGTGCCGATTTCCGGAAGGCCGGAGTGCCTTGAACTACTGACTTTCATGTGTGTTTACCGGTCCGGGGCAGGGGGTGCCTGCGATTGTTGCGGAGCGGCGATTGCAATGAGGTCCTCGGCCATTTCCCTGGCGATCCTTGAGGCCTCCGGCATGCCGCGAACATGAGCGGTGGCGATTGCACCTTCCTTCAGCAGTGCCAATTTTTCCGCGAGCGCGTGGGGATCATTCGCGCCCGCTGCCCCACACAGCCTTTCGAGATGGTCGACGATGCGCTGCTTGTGCGTGGCGGCCATCTTGTGGGCCGGGTGCTTAATGTCCCCGAACTCGCTCGCCGCATTTATGAAAGCACAGCCGTTGAAGCCGAGCGGCTTGAACGCCTTGCCATTGAACCAGCTCTCCAGCGCATCGAACATTGCCAAAAGCTGCGCACGCGGATCGGGTCCGGCCTTTTCCATTTCGGTCACAAGCCAGGCGCGGAACTGCTCGTCCCTGCGCTCGAGTGCAGCCAGGATCAGGTCGTCTTTCGAGGGGAAGTGCTTGTAGAGCGTCATCTTGGCAACGCCGGCTTCGGCCAGGATCTTGTCAATGCCCGTGGCATTGAACCCATTGGTGTAGAAAAGTTTCAAGGCCGTATCGATGAGGTGGTCCCGACGGGATTTCAATTCTATCTCCATTGAGCAGACAGTTCTGTCTATTTCAATTCAGATTTAGAAGTAAATTCAATGACTTTCAAGTTCACAATTTGATGATCCACACCTTATCTTGACGAATAGACAGACCTGTCTGTATATATCTGGAGACGCAAGAACGTCAAACCCGATCCAACAGGAGACAGTCATGCCCCGCATTCATCTGCCCGCTTCCATTGAAGCGGCCCCTGCAGCCTCCCGCCCGCAGCTGGAAGCTGTGAACAAGATGCTCGGTTCGGTCCCGAACCTGTTCCGCCTCACCAGCAACAGTCCGGCGGCTCTCGAAGGATATCTCGGCCTGAACGGCGCCCTGGCGAAGGGCAACCTTACGCCTCAGACCCGCGAACGGATTGCGCTGGCGGTCGCACAGATCAACGGCTGCGACTACTGCCTGTCCGCACATACCTATCTGGGCAAGAACCTGGCCAAGCTCGACGATGCCGAAATCGCCGCGAACCGGAACGGTACGTCCTCCGACTCGAGGGCGGATGCCGCCGTCCGCTTTGCTGTCAAGCTCGTCCGCGAGCGCGGCCGGGTGTCCGCAGCTGACGTCGCCGAGGTCAAGATGGCAGGTTACAGCGAGGCAGAGGTTGTCGAGATCGTCGCCCATGTCGCGCTCAACACGCTCACCAACTACCTCAACGAGGCGTTCGAGACGCCGATCGACTTCCCGGTAGTCAGCGCGAACGCCGCCTGAGCCGACAATTGGTACCGCGGAAGGTCAGGCCCCCAACCTTCCGCGGCCCGAAAGACACCCAACAAGGCTTTGTCCCATGATCCGCCCGCCCCTTCCTCCCTTCGACGCCAAAACGGCCACCGAAAAAGTTCGCAAGGCCGAAGATGCCTGGAACAGCCGGACGCCGGAAAAGGTCGCCATGGCCTACACACCGGACAGCCGTTGGCGGAACCGTTCGGACTTCATCAGCGGCCGCGAGGAGATCGTGCGCTTTCTGACGGCAAAGTGGACGCGCGAGCAGGATTACCGCCTGATCAAGGAACTCTGGGCCTTTCAGGAAAACAGGATCGCCGTGCGCTTTGCCTATGAATGGCGCGACGCCACCGGCGCCTGGTTCCGCTCCTACGGCAACGAGAACTGGGAATTTTCGCCCGACGGACTGATGCACCTGCGCATAGCCTCCATCAACGACCTGCCCATTTGGGAAGAAGACCGGCTGTTCCATTGGCCGTTCGGTCCCCGCCCTCATGACCACCCCGACCTCTCGGACCTCGGTCTCTGAGGCCCTCCGCCGCCACCTAGCGGCCAGCAAGCTGACGTCAGCCGGCACCTTTCAAGAAAAGGATCCCGACATGCATACCGATCAGATCATCCGACAAGGCACTGGACCGGCCGATATCGCGGCCTTGTTTGCGGTAGAACCGCATTTGGACGAACCGGAACGCAACCCGTCCGGTTCCGATGCCTTCGGCAATGCCCTCTCGATCGTGGTGCATGACCTGAAGGGTCCGCTTGCCAACCTGGCGCTGCTCGTCGAGGACATCACGCGCAGCGCCGAGGACGGCGGTGAGCCGCGCATCGTGCGCAAGGCCGAGAACGCCGACCGGATCATCAGCCAGATGACCCGAATGCTGAGCGGCGTTCTAAAACGGGCCCGCAAAGGGCGCGATCCGCTATCCTGCGACAACGTTCCGGTCAACCTGCTCGACGTTCTCCAGCTGGCCTTTGCCGTCAACCAGCCCGCGGCGAAGCAAAAGGCTGTTGCGTTCCGCTGCCATGCCATCAATCCCGTTGTCGTTCAGGGCGACCAGGAGCTTCTGTTCGAGGCTTTCGACAACCTGATCGGTAACGCCGTCAGGCATTCGCCCGAGGGCGGCACGATCACCTGCGAGACCGGTCCGGCAAGCGATGGCTGCGTTCAGGTACGGATCGGTGACGAAGGACCCGGCTTCAACGCGGCAGGCCTGCTGCGGGCTTTTCGACCCTTCGTCGGTCTCTCCGAAAAAACCACCGCTGGTCAAGGCTCCAGCGGCCTCGGGCTCTGGATCACCCGCCTGATCGCCGAACGCCACGGCGGGCAAATCTCGGCCCATAACCGGCCGGACGGCGGCGCCATGATGACGCTCGAGCTTCCGGCCATCAGGCCCGACGCCTCGTAAGACTGCCATCCCAGGCTATTGAATTTCGGCGCTTTCCCGGCGCCGATCACCAAGGAAAGCGCACGTAATTCCTGATGTATCGCGGCAGCTTGTTTCCGCGAACGGGAGAGCCATGCCTCCCGGCAAGGAGTACGGAGCCGCCAACCTGGCCGAGCGGACATGACCGTGCGGCCCAACACTTGAAAGGACCACCGAAATGAAAATCAAACATGATCATGAATGCAGCTGTGGAATCACCCCTGAAAAAGTGGACCTCGCCCGCCGCAGGCTACTGGCCGGCGTTGCCGGAGCGGCGGCTGCAGGAGCGGTTGTTTCCGCAGGCGGCGAAGCGCTGGCGGCCACCGAAGAAGCGCGTGCCCAATACGCGGATCCGGACAAGCCGGGCCTGCCGCAGATCGACATGGAGATTGTTCCGGGACGCACCGCGCTGGTCGTCACCGATCCGCAGATCGACTTCCTGTCCGAGGACGGCGTGACCTGGGGCGTCGTCGGTGAAAGCGTGACCGAACAGGGCACCGTCGACAACATCGAACGGCTGTTCAAGGCCGCCAAGGCCGCCGGCATGCCAGTGTTCATCTCGCCCCACTACTACTACCCTCATGATCATGAGTGGCAGTTCGAGGGCACACTGGAAAAGACCATGCACTCCATCGGCATGTTCGATCGGCTCAGCCCGCTGTCGCTCGAGAATTTTGAAGGTTCCGGCGCCGACTGGATGCCGCAGTACAAGAAATACATCGAGGACGGCAAAACCATTGTTTGCTCGCCGCACAAGGTCTACAGCCCGGCGCAGAACGACCTCAACCTTCAGATGCGCAAACGCGGCATCGACAAGGTGATCCTGGCCG
>NZ_JBNKYW010000115.1:0-25788 GCF_050301095.1 Roseibium sp. | reverse complement strand
GCGAGAAGAACACGCAGTTTCATGAGATGTCTTTCAGTCAGTGGAGCAATGCCCTGACATTTGCTAAGGGAAGGGCGAGAAATCGTCCTCTTTCGCGATTGAGTACCTCCCTGATCGCGATAAAGATCCTTGCTTAGTGTCTTCCGGTGGTCCGCCGTGCTGTTCGTGCCCCTCCCCTTCGTCAACGCCCTGCTACTCGGGCTGGTGTTTGCCATGCTTCGCCGCAGCAACAGTGCGGCAACGACAGGACCGTTCCTGTTGCTGATCGCTCTCTGCTGCCTGCAATCGGTGTTGCTCGGTCTGCGCTGGGGCTATGACATCGACACGCTGCGTTTTGCCCTGCCGGTTCTCGCCGCCTTGTTGCCGCCGCTTGCCTATGAAAGCTTTCGTGGCCTCATCGACCAGTCGGGACCCGGCGTGTTCCGTCTCGCCGCCGCCCCGCTTTCTGCTGCCGCCATCGCCGGACTTTCCTTGCTGGCGCCGCAATTCATCGACGGAGCGCTGCTTGTGCTCTTCCTGAGCTACACGCTGGTGCTTGCCCTTCTGGCCCGGTCCGGACCGGACGGTCTCGATCTGGCCAGGCTGGATGGAGCCGCTTCCGCGAACCGCGCGATCTGGCTGGCGGCCGCCTGCCTCGGCCTCTCCGCCCTTTTCGACCTTCTTATTCTTCTCGATTTTGAACGTTTCGGCGGCGCGCACGCGGCCTTGCTGGTGAGCAATGCCAACATTCTCAGCCTGCTCCTGATCGGCCTTGCCGCATTGACGGCAGGACGCACACAGGCGGAAACTCCGGAAGAGCCGGAGAAAGACATTGCGGTTGCGTCGGCAGAGGATACGGAGATTGTGGCCCGGGTCGAGCGTCTGATGACTGTCCGGCACATATACCGGGACGAAAATCTCAATCTCTCCAGGCTGGCCCGCCGGGCGGGATTGCCTGCCCGCCAGGTTTCACAGGCAATCAACCGGGTCGCAGGCACAAATGTCTCGCGCTATGTCAACGATTTCCGGATCGGAGAGGTCTGCCGCCTGCTCCGGCAGGAAGGTATTACCGTCACCGAGGCGATGTACCGGTCGGGATTTTCCACCAAATCGAATTTTAACCGCGAATTTCTCCGCGTAACCGGAACGACACCCGACGCGTGGCGAAGGGCGGACAGACAGGACGTGCCGGCTTAGGGAGCCCGGAAAGCAAAAAAGGCGCGCCGGGGACCGGCGCGCCCTGTGTCTGTTGTCTCGTCTCTAATCTCAGACCGTGCCGGACTGGGCCTTGTCGAAGATTTCCAGAGCGCCGTCCTTGGTGAGTTCCACCGGGTTGCCGCCTGCCGTCGGGTCGACGATGGCCATTTCCGCGATGAGGTCGCGTTTTGAGTCATCGACGTTGAGACCGGCCAGCGTATGCGGCACACCGAGGTCTTCGCGCAGTTTCAGGATGGCGTCCAGAACGCCCTGATAGCCGCCAGAAATGCCGAGGAAACCAGCCAGACGCTCGAACTTCTGTTCGATGGCGGGTTTGTTGAATTGCAGCACGTAAGGCATGAAGACCGCATTGGTCATGCCGTGGTGGGTGTCGTAGAGCGCGCCGACCGGGTGGGAGAGCGAATGAATCGCCCCGAGGCCCTTCTGGAAGGCGACAGCGCCCATGGCGGCGGCGCTCATCAGGTGGCCGCGGGCTTCCAGATCGGCGCCGTCGGCGGCGACCTTGGGAAGGTTTTCGAACACCAGCCGCATGCCTTCCAGCGCGATGCCTTCGGACATCGGGTGGTACATCGGCGCGGAATAGGCTTCCAAACAATGCGCCAATGCGTCCATGCCGGTGCCCACGGTGATGAAGCGCGGCATGCCGACGGTCAGCTCCGGATCGCAGATCACTGTGGCGGGCAGCATCTTCGGGTGGAAGATAACCTTCTTGGTGTGGGTCGCCTCATTGGTGACGACGCCCGCGCGGCCGACTTCGGAACCGGTGCCGGCGGTGGTCGGCACGGCGACGATCGGCGCGATGCCGGCGGGATCCGCACGGGTCCACCAGTCGCCGATGTCCTCGAAGTCCCAGATCGGCCGGGTCTGGCCGGACATGAAGGCAATCAGCTTGCCCGCATCGAGGCCGGAGCCGCCGCCGAAGGCGATGACGCCGTCGTGGCCGCCGGCCTTGTAGGCGGCAACGCCCGCATTGATGTTGCTGTCGACCGGGTTGGGCTTGACGTCGGAGAAGACGGCGGCCTTCAGACCGGCGGCCTCGAGGCTTGCGATCGCGTCCGCCACCATCGGCAGGCTTGCAAGGCCCGGGTCGGTGACCAGCAGCGGGTTGGACATGCCCGCGGCCTTGACCGCGTCGGGCAGTTCCTTGATACGGCCAGCGCCGAAACGGACGGCGGTCGGGTAGGACCAGTTGACGGAAGGAAGTGAGCTCATGGCTGTCTCATGGGTTTGGTTTTGAACATCACGGGGCAGGTCATCCCGACCAAATCCGTTGTTTTAAACTGGGCGCTTCGGCAACCTCCCCTCTCCCCCCTTGCGGGGGAGATGTCCGGGAAAGCGGACAGAGGGGGGTGACGGGCACCGCGTCTATTCCAATTCTGTCTTTGTCGAGGGGCTGACACCCCCCTCTGTCTCCTTGCGGAGACATCTCCCCCGCAAGGGGGGAGAGGGGAGCGAGCCCTAGTGCCGAGGTCCGTATGGACTTGCAGCGCGCGGGGCCCGCTCAATCGTTCGTCAGT
Source organism: Roseibium sp. (assembly GCF_050301095.1). Taxonomy (GTDB): domain Bacteria; phylum Pseudomonadota; class Alphaproteobacteria; order Rhizobiales; family Stappiaceae; genus Roseibium. Next base: position 23,074 of record NZ_JBNKYW010000115.1, on the reverse strand, counting down.
TTCCGCCTCAGTGCTCGACGCGGAAGTGGAAGGACTTCGGCCGGGTGAGGTTGTGGAAGCCGATTTCGGAAAGGGCCGCGCCCTTGCCGGTGTCCTTGACGCCGGTCCACACCAGAGCCGGGTCGAGATAGTCGCAGCGGTTCATGAAGACGGTGCCGGTTTCGATCCGGTCGCCGATTTCCGCGGCGGCCTGGACGTCTTCCGTCCAGATCGACGCGGTCAGGCCGTAGGGGCTGTCGTTCATGAACTGCAGCGCTTCCTCGTCGTCCTTGACCTTCATGATGCCGACGACCGGGCCGAAGCTTTCCTCGCGCATCACCGACATCTGGTGATTGACGTCGGTCAGCACCTGCGGCGCGAGATACGGCGTGCCGTCCTTGTCCGCCTCGAACTTGGAAGTGTCGATGTGGGCCTTGGCGCCCTTGCGCAGGGCTTCGCTCGTCTGCTCGCGCACCCAGGCGGCAAAACGGGCCTGGGCCATCGGGCCAAGCGTGGTCGCCTCGTCCAGCGGGTTGCCGAGCTTGTACTGGCTGGTCAGGTCGACGAAGCCGTCGACGAAACGGTCGAACAGGCTTTCATGCACATAGACGCGCTCGATGCCGCAGCAGCACTGGCCGGCGTTGTAGAAGGCACCGTCCACCAGATTGGCGACCGCATAGTCGAGGTCGGCATCGGCGCGGACATAGGCCGGGTCCTTGCCGCCGAGTTCCAGGCCAAGCGTCGCGAAGGTGCCGGCCAGCGCCTTTTCGATGGCGCGGCCGCCGGCGACGGAACCGGTGAAGTTGACATGGTCGATGAGGCCCGAGCCGAGCAGCTTTTCCGTGCCCTGGTGGGTCAGGACGATGTTCTGGAAGACGCCCTTCGGCAGTCCGGCGATCTCGAAGGCCTTGGCGAGACGCTCGCCGACCAGAAGCGTCTGCGCGGCGTGCTTCAGGATCACCACGTTACCGGACATCAGCGCCGGCATGATGGTGTTGATCGCCGTCATGAACGGGTAGTTCCACGGCGCGATCACCATGACGATGCCGAGTGGCACACGGCGCAGGTAGCGCTTGAAGCCCGGCTTGTCGGTGCGCTCGATATCGGCGAGCGCCGCTTCGGCCGTGTTGGCGCAGTATTCGGAGCGCTCAATGGTGCCGCCGAGTTCGCCGCCGTAGCGGATCGGGCGTCCCATCTGCCAGGCGAGTTCCGGAACCACGTCGTCGTTCATGGCCTTCAGGGCGTCGAGCGCCTTCATGCAGAGCGCGGCGCGTTCGGCAACCGGAACGGCTGCCCATGCGGCTTGCGCGCTGCGGGCCGACGAGACGGTCTTTTCCACCGCCGCTTCGTCGAGAGCCGGACGCTCGGCGTAGACCGAGCCGTCGACCGGTGAAATCAGTTTGATGACATCTGACATTTTGAACCTCTCAGGACCGCGTCTTCCCGCACGGCTTTTAGAAAGTTGTTGGCTCTGTTGATACCTGAACTTGCGTTCCCATCTCCTCATCCTGAGGAAGCGCAACGCGCTGTCTCGAAGGATGGGCCGCTTGTTCCGAATTTGCCGCTCATCCTTCGAGACGTGCCTGACGGCCCTTCTCAGGATGAGGGGTTAAGCAAGAAGCGCGCCTTCTATCGTTTCACTGTCCGTCATGCCCGCTCGAAGCCGCGGGCGATTTCGTAGTCCGTCACCACCTTGTCGAATTCTTCCAGCTCCCATTCGGCGGCACGCGAATAGTGATCGATCACCGCATCGGAGAAGGCGGACCGCAGGAACTCGGAGGTGCGCATGGTTTCGCGTGCCTCGCGCAGGGTATGCGGGATCTCCCGCGCCTTTGTGGCGTCATAGACGTCGCCGGTCGTCGGCGGATCCAGCGGCAGCTTTTCCTCCAGCCCCTTCAGGCCGGCGGCGATCAGCGCAGCCAGCGCGAGGTAAGGGTTGAGATCGGATCCGCCGATGCGGCATTCGACCCGGAGCGCCTTTGTGCCTTCGCCGCACAGGCGGAACCCGGCGGTGCGGTTGTCGACCGACCAGACTGTCTTGGTCGGCGCGAAGGTGCCCTTCTGGAAGCGCTTGTAGCTGTTGATGTAGGGCGCCAGGAAATAGGTGTAGTCGGGTGCGTATTTGATCAGGCCGGCCATGAAGTGGCGCATGATTTCCGACATGCCGTATTCGCCTGCCTCGTCGCAGAAGACGTTGTTGCCGTCCTTGTCGAAGAGCGACATGTGCACATGCGAGGACGAACCGACCTTGTCATGGCGCCACTTGGACAGGAAGGAGGCGGAGCGGCCCTTCGCCCAGGCGATTTCCTTGACCGCATGTTTGGCGATGGTGTGGTTTTCGGCCGTCTCCAGCGCCGGACCGTATTTGATGTTGAGCTCTTCCTGTCCCGTCTCGGCTTCGCCCTTGGTGTTTTCCACCGGGACGCCGGCCCCGTAGAGACCGTTGCGCACCGGGCGCATCACATCCTCTTCCTTGGTGGTCTGCAGGATGTTGTAGTCCTCGTTGTAGCCGGAGATCGGATCGAGGTCGCGGAAGCCGCCCTTGCGCATTTCGTCATAGCTCTTTTCGAACAGGAAGAACTCCAGTTCGGTCGCCATGATTGGCGTCAGGCCGAGTTCGGCGAGCCTGGCCACCTGGGCCTTCAGCATGGCGCGCGGGGAATGGGGCACATCCGCGTGGGTGTGGTGATCCTGAACGTCGCACAGGACCATCGCCGTTCCCTCCAGCCACGGCACGCGCCTGAGAGTGGAAAGGTCCGGCTTCATGACATAGTCGCCATAACCGCCCGACCAGCTCGTCGCGGCGTATCCTTCGACGGTGTACATTTCCAGGTCGGTCGCCAACAGGTAATTGCAGCAATGGGTCTCGCGATGGGCGCTATCGATGAAATGCTGGGCATGAAACCGCTTGCCCATCAGCCGTCCCTGCATGTCGACGATGCAGGTAAGCACCGTATCGATCTCGCCGGAAGAGACGAGAGATTTCAGTGCATCAAAGGTCAGGTTGCCTGGCATTTTTCAGTGGTCCGTATTGGGCGGTCTTGCGCTTTTATGATCCGAAAAGCCCGGTCCGGACAGGTTCGTTCCGGACCGGGAGTCGCGGCCATGCCGGTCTGCATTTGACGGCATGGCCTGGGCCTCTATCAGGAGTAGCGGTAAGGCCGTCCGGCCTTCTGCATGTCCTGATTGTACTTCTTGAAGATCTCGACGACCTTGGCCTTGGTCGGCGATTCCGCGGCGATTTCATCCCAGAAAGCCGTCGCGGCTGCTTCCACGGTTGCCCATTCGGCATCCGGGATGGAAGTCAGTTCCATCTTGGTGCCGTTGACGCGGAGCGCGGCTTCGCCGCCCCAGTACCACCACTGGCGATAGTAGTGCGAGGAATCCATGGCGAGCTGCAGCATGGCCTTCAGGTGATCGGGCAGCTCGTTCCAGCGCTCCATGTTGGCAAAGAACGACCCTGCCCAGGCACCGGAGATGTTGTTGGTCAGGAAGTAGTTGGTCACATCCGCCCAGCCGACGGTGTAATCCTCGGTGATGCCCGACCAGGCGATGCCGTCGAGTTCGCCGGTCTGAACGGCGACTTCGATGTCTTCCCACGGCAGGGTCACCGGCACCACGCCGAACTGGCTCAGGAACCGGCCGGCGGTCGGGAAGGTGAAGACGCGCTTGCCTTCCAGATCCTTCAGCGAGCGGATCGGATCCTTGGTCGCAAAGTGGCACGGGTCCCAGGAGCCGGCCGAGATGTGCTTGACGCCGACCTTTGCGTATTCCTCTTCCCAGATTTCCTTCAGGCCGTACTGGTTGAACAGCACCGGCACGTCGAGGGAATAGCGGGACGCGAACGGGAAGTAGCCGCCGAAGACGGTGACTTCCGTCGGGGAGGCCATCGAGTCGTCATCGGACTGCACGGCATCGATGGTGCCCTGCTGCATGGCGCGGAACAGTTCGCCCGTGGGAACCAGCTGATCCGACGTGTACAGCTCGATGACCATCTCGCCATTGGCTGCCTTGTTGAAGGCATCGATGTGCGGCTTGATCACATGCTCGGCAAGAGCCGGGCCGGCATAGGTCTGCAGGCGCCATTTGATTTGCGTCTGGCCGTGGACGGCCGGGGCTGCAAGGGTGGTGGCACCGGCAGCAGCTGCCGTACCCAGACCCGCTTTTTTCAGAAACTCACGTCTATTCTTCATCTCAAGATCCCCTAAGTTTCGGTTCGATATTCAGCGGCCCGACCGTTTCCCGGTTCTGCTATCACCGCGGTTCAACTCCGTTTCCTCGGATGTTGTTGTTGTTGCCCGTCATTTAGCGATCACCTCTGGTAAACCAGGTCAGGCAGCCAGAGTGCGATCTGCGGGAAGGCCATCACGAGCGCCAGCGCCAGGACCATCACCAGGACGAACGGCGTGATCGAGCCGTAGATATCGCGCATGGAGATTTCCGGCGGAGCCATTGCCCGCATCAGGAAGAGATTGTAGCCGAAAGGCGGCGTCATATAGGCGATCTGGGTCGTGATCGTGTACAGCACGCCGTACCAGATCAGCACTTCGTTCGCCGGCATGCCGAGATCCAGGTGCGCCACCAGCGGCACGTAAAGTGGTGCCACGATCACCAGCATGGCGGTGTCGTCCAGGAAGGTGCCCATCACAAGGAAGGACAGCTGCATCATGATCAGGATCATCCAGGGCGACAGGCCGAGCTGTTCGGTGAAGAGGTTCTCGATTGCCTTGACCGCGCCGAGCCCGTCGAAGACAGCCCCGAAACCGAGCGCAGCCAGGATGATCCACATGAACATGCAGGAGATGCCGAGTGTGTTCTTGAGGCAGAGGACAAGGATGTCCATCGTCAGGCGGCGGCGGAAGATCGCCGCAAGCAGCGCCGTCAGCGCGCCGATGGCGGACGCTTCAACCAGGCTGGTATAGCCCATCACGAAGGGCACCATCATGGCAGCGAAGATCACGAGCGGCAGGATGCCGGCAAGCAGAAGCCGGTACTTCTCCTCTTTCGAAGCCTCACGCTCCTCCACGTTCAGGGCAGGACCGAGTTCGGGATTCAGCTTGCAGCGGACCGCGATATAGACCACGAACATGCCAGCCATCATCAGTCCGGGAACGACACCGGCAAGCCAGAGCTGTCCGACCGGTGCGCGCGCGATCATGGCATAAAGCACCAGCACCACGGACGGCGGCACCAGAATGCCGAGCGACGATCCGGCCTGGATCACCCCGGTGACCATGCGTTTGTCGTATTTTCGTTTCAGGAGCTCGGGCAGCGCGATCGTGGCACCAATGGCCATTCCGGCGACCGACAGGCCGTTCATGGCGGAAATCAGCACCATCAGCAGGATCGTGCCGATGGCGAGGCCGCCGTTCACCGGCCCCATCCAGACGTGGAACATCTTGTAGAGATCGTCGGCGATCTTGGTCTCCGACAGGATGTAGCCCATGAAAATGAACATCGGCAGCGTCAGCAGCGGATACCATTTCATCAGCTTCATGGCTGCGGAAAAGGGAATGTCGCCACCGCCCGTGCCCCACAGGGCCAGGGCGGCAATGGCCGCGATACCACCGATGGCGCCGAAGACGCGCTGCCCGGTGAGCAGCATCAGCATCATCGACGAGAACATCAGGATGGCGATCATTTCATAGGACATCAGATCGTCTCTCCCTTGATCAGGGCGACATCCTTCAGAAATTCCGAAACGGCCTGCAGAAGCATCAGCACAAATCCAAAGATCATAATAAATTTCACCGGCCACAGATAAGGCCGCCAGGCGGTGGGGCTGCGCTCGATATAGCCAAGCTTTTCACTCGCCGCCTCGGGTCCACCGGTGACGAAGGTGACGATCAGATCCCACCAGAAACCAACTGAATCCTTGCCGAAATAGCCGAGAGAATAGGCGGTGGAATTGAGCGCGCCGTAGAGCAGGACGCCGAGGTAGAACAGCAGCAGCATCACCGTGAAAGCGTCGAACCAGGCTTTTTTCTTCGCGCTCCATTCCGCGTAGAACAGATCCATGCGGACATTGGAACCCATCTGGATCGAATAGGGTCCGCCGAGAACGTAATAGGCGACCATCGCGAACTGGGCGACTTCCAGCGTCCAGAGGGACGGGTTGAAAAAGGTCTTGGAAATCGACGACCAGAGCAGGATGCCGGCCATCACGAAGACGCCCCACATGATGATCTTGCCGAGCCCCCGGTTGAAGCTGTCGACAACGCGAATGTAGGCGCGGGCGGCTCTAATCATTGGCCCCTCCCGCCGTTTCGCCATCCTTGTTTCCGGCCGCATTTTCCAAAACGGGTGCGAGTATTTGAGTCCAGCGGTCTTCCTCCGCCGGTGTCCTGACTTCGTCGTTGCGGATCTCGATCATCAGGCAAGGCAACTGCCGGTCTTCACCGTGACGGCGGATCGTGTAGTAGACGCCATCGGACGGCGCGTAAGGATCGTTGTCGCCAACGGTCAAATCCCCTCTCTTGTTGAGGTCAGCAATGACGGGATCGGCAAGGCTGCGGTCGTTTTCCGAAATCAGACCGATTTCCCAGGGTCTGGAGTTCCCCTTGTAGACCGGCGTGAAGGTGTGGATCGACACCACGGCGGTCGGCACGCCGCGCTCAAGACGCTGGCTGATCACCTTGTCGATCGCATTGTGGAAGGGTCTGTGCGCCAGGTTCAGACGGAAGTCTTTCTCGGCAGCAGGGATATCCCTGTTGCCTGCGATCTCGGTAGTTTCGCTCAGGCACGGGATCAGGTCGGGCCGCGTTTCCTCGCGATTGCAATCGATGATCAGGCGGGAGACGGTCGTGAAGACCAGAGGAGCATCCAGCGCCCGCGAAAGCCCTCTGGCCACGCCGAGTGCGCCCGGGTCCCAGGCGATGTGAGCGATCTTGTCCGCCTCGGTGATGCCGAGGGACGTGTCATAGGGCGGCGGCAGAAAATTGGACGCGTGATCGCAGACGAACACGAAGGGGCCGCCTCCCTCCGCGTTTTCGACTTCAACAGCCTGGGCCATGCCACCTGACTGCGGGCTCGCTCCCATTCCCTTCCCCCTGAAAATCAACCCTGCGTTTTGTAATGTTTATTACAGGATTGCTGAATTGGCTAACTTCTGTAATATTTGATACGCAGATTGCTGCGACTGTCAAATGAATTTCGGCGGCGCAGACCAAAAAAGGCGGATGCCCATGGAACGGCCCCTACTTGACGATATTCGCGACCGGCTGGACGAATTCACCGCCACGGAGAGAAAGGCCGCGCATGCGCTGATGGCCAATTATCCCATGCAGGGTCTGGAGACGGTCGCCCAGTTCGCGGAATCTGCCGGCGTCAGCTCCCCGACCATCCTGAGGTTTGTTGCCAGGCTCGGGTTTCCGGGCTTTGCGGAGTTCCAGAAGAAGCTGCGCAACGAGCTGGAAAGTCAGCTGAATTCGCCGCTCGCCCGCAGCACGCAGCTCACGCCGGACATGGATGGCGACCCGCATGTGTGGCAGCTTCTGGAGAACATCCGCGAGACCTTCGCCCACCTGCCCAAGGGCGAGCTGGAAGGGCTGACCAAGCTTCTGGCCGACGAGCGCAAGACCGTACATCTCATCGGCGGACGCTTCACCGATTCTCTCGCCCGTTACATGGCGGCACACCTCAGGATCGTAAGGTCCAAGGTGGTCCATGTCGCCGGCCAGCAGGGCAACTGGCTGGACCAGCTTCTGGGCATCGGCTCCAAGGACGTCATTCTGGTCTTCGATATCCGCCGCTATCAGACAGAGATCATCCAGTTCGCGGAAGCAGCCGCCAAACAGGGGGCAACGGTTGCACTCGTCACGGACAGCTGGATGTCGCCGATCGGCCGAATCGCCAGTTTCGTTCTGCCAGCCCGCGTGGCGGTGCCATCCCCCTGGGATTCCTCGCTCGCGCTGATGGCAATTGCCGAAGTTCTGATTGCCGGTGTCACGCGCGAGAACCAGCAACAGGCGCAGGAACGCATGCGAACCCTGGAAACGCTTCGCAATCAAATCGACCCTTCGACCGAGGGCCGCGCGATGGGACCGGATATCTAATTGTGAGCGACTTGCACTGCCCGGATTGCAAATCCGGACCTGTGCCCTTCACGCGGCGGGCAGAGGCCCCCTATTCCTGTGCCCCCAACCGGACCAGTTCGTCCGCGATGTCCCGGTACGTCCGGGAACGGCCGTAGCTCTTGCGCGCCCAGGCTAGAGGTGTCGTCCCGGTATCATCGCCTGCTTCCAGGTCAGCGCCGTTTTCAACAAGAAGGCGCAGGAGACCAGGTCCACCGGCGGGCGAATAGGATTCCGGTGTCGATGCATACCAAAGTGCCGATTTGCCCCGATTGTCGCGTGCATTGACCTCGGCCCCCATCTCGACAAGGAACTTCGCGGCTTCCAGTTGCCCGGTATAGGCAGCTTCGATCAGGGCTGTCCGGCCAGAAAGGGGAAGCCGTGCTTCGATCCTCGCGCCCTGTTCCAGCAGAAGGCGAAGGATCCCGACCTGACCTGCAATGGCCGCGCGCGCGAGCACCGACCTTCCATTACCGTCAAGGGCCTCGATATCCGCACCGTGTCGAAGCAGAACCTGAGCGGTTTGCTCACTTCCCATTTCAGCCGCAAGATGCAGCGGACGGGTTTCCTGCAATTCACCCGGGATTTCCATGTCGGCCCCGTGCCTGACCAGTATATCGGCAATCTCGGCCTGATCCGACACGGCAGCATAATGAAGCGCGGTCCCCAATCGGAAATCAGACGCATTGATGTCGGCAACATTCGCAAGAAGCGTCTCGACGGCGGCGCGGTCTCCCTGCGCCGCGGCCGAATGCAATTCGCCGGACCGGCACTCAAGCGGGAAAACCGCCAGTGCGCAGACAACAAGAAAAGCCGGCCGGGACAATGCGGGTCCGCGGCGAAACTCCCTGCTGAATGTCTGCCCGAGGAGCATTGAGTGCATCCCTCGCCAATAACGCCGACATACAATCATAGCACAGGTTTCCGTCGACCAGTTTCGCAGTCCGGGCCGGCCAGTCGGGATCAGACGGGCAAACCGCTCTGCCTGATCGGGCACCTTGCGAAGGACTATGTGCCGGTTCTGCCCGAGGCCCTCCGGCGTGACATCGCCTTGCCGAAAGGGACGCCGCTGGACGGCGCACTCACACTGGCTCGGCGGTTCAGGTCCGCGTTCCGGGCCGGATGACCTGTGCTCCTTCGGCCCTCAGGCTGTCCAGCCAGTCCAGCCAGCCGTCGAGCCCCTGTCCAGTCCGGGCTGAGACCTGCAGCACCTGGATCCGCGGATTGATCCGCCTTGCATTGCCGACCGCGGTGCCGACGCAGAAGTCGAGATGCGGCAGGAGATCGGTCTTGTTGAGGATCAACAGGTCGCTGCCTGCAAAGATATCCGGATATTTGAGAGGCTTGTCCTCACCTTCAGTGACGGAGAGGATCACCACCCTGGCAGTCTCGCCCAGGTCGAATCCGGACGGGCAGACCAGATTGCCGACATTCTCGATGAAGAGAATGCCCCCCTCTTCCAGCGGCAGTTTATGAAGCGCGTGCCCGACCATATGGGCGTCCAGATGGCATCCCTTGCCGGTATTGACCTGTATTGCCGGTGCGCCGGTTGCCCGGATCCGGTCGGCATCGTTGGAGGTCTGCTGATCGCCCTCGATCACGGCTGCCGGGAAAGCACCGCCGATCCGCTTCAGGGTCTCCACCAGCAGTGCGGTCTTGCCGGATCCCGGGCTGGAAACCAGGTTCAGCGCGGCAACGCCCTGTTCGGCGAGCAAGGTCCGGTTCCGGTCCGCATATGACCTGTTCTTGGCCAGGATATCTGTTTCCAGCTGAATCAGCCGGGTCTGGCTCATGCCCGGTACCGTGGTTCCCGCTTCGCCCTGGCCGAAGTGAACGTCGCTGCCGTGACCGTCGTCACGACGATGGTCGTGACCGTGTTTGTGGTCCTGATGACATCCGCAGACCGTGCACATCACAACACCTCCAGTTCGCGTATTTTCAGTTCCTCGCCGCTAGTCACCTGAAGGGCTTCGGAACCGCATTCGGGGCAGCAATCGAACCGCGCCGTCACCGGAACGGTCTTGAAACACGACAGGCATAGGGCTTCCGCCGGCGGCCTTGCGATCTCCAGCACGGCCCCTTCGGCGAGCGAGCCTTTCATCACGACATCGAAGCCGAACCGCAGCGCGTCCGGTTCGACGCAGGACAGTGGTCCGATATCGACGGTTACCCGCTTCACGCTTGTGAAATTCTCCCTGGCGGCCTGTTCTTTCAGGATATCGAGGATGCTTTCGCAGAGCGACATTTCATGCATGCGCAGCCTCCTCCCTTGCCGGCAAAGCGTCCGCCAGCCAAGCCAGAAAGAACCGCTCGGCTGCGGCGAGATTTGCGGCCGCCTTTTCGGAAAGGCCCTCTTTCACCTCGCCGTAGTCATGGCCGGCAATGCCCAGCACGAAAGCTTTCGGTTTCGCGCCATAGAGCGTTTCGCAGAGCGCCAAAACGGTCTCGGGACCCAGGCTGTGACTGCCCAGAACCTCCGGCGATCCCGGCGCGGTTTCCCGGAAGGAATACGGCTCCTTGCCGCCAATCTCCGCATCCGCGAAAACCACCACGTCATGGGACGCGATCGCCAGGGCATGTTCGGCCACGAGCTGGTAATCGGTGTCGACCTCGAGCCCGGGCACGCCGCGCGCGGCAATGGCGTCGGAGAAAGCGGGCCCCAGCCCGTCATCCCCGCGTCCCGGATTGCCGTAACCGATCAGAAGCATTCAAACACCCTTTATTGCTCTGTGTTGCAACAAATTGCGGGCCCCAACGAACCCTATCCCTCTCCTTCGTCATCCCGGCCAAGCGCAGCGAGAGCCGGGATGACAAAATGAAAGTTTGTCATTTCAAACACACTGCGTCCGGCTGTCGACCAGCGCCCCGGTCGCATCGAACAGCTCCACCTGAAGCGGCATCTGGCCGAGAGCGTGGGTGGCGCAGGAAAGGCACGGGTCGTAGGCGCGGATCGCCACCTCGACATGGTTGAGCATGCCTTCGGTAATCTTCTCCCTGCCCGAGAGGTGTTTGACGGCGACATCCTTCACCGCCCGGTTCATGCCCTCGTTGTTGTGGGTCGTGGAGACGATCAGATTGCAGTAAGTGACCTGGTCGTGCTCGTCGACCTTGTAGTGATGGATGAGGTTGCCGCGCGGAGCCTCGATCACCCCGATGCCTTCCTCCCGCCGTTCGCCTGTGGCGACCAGGTCGGTACCCTGCAGGTCCGGATCGTTCAAAAGCTCGCGGATCTTTTCCACGCAGTGCAGCACCTCGATCATGCGCGCCCAGTGGTTGGCGAGCGTCGAGTTGTTCGGCGTACCACTTGTCGTTGCCTTGAGCTCCTTGTGGGCCGCATCCGCCAGAGGCGTATCCAGGAAACTTGCGGTGTTCATGCGCGCCAACGGCCCGACCCGGTACCAGCCAGCGTCCGGACCAAGCGCGGTGATGAAGGGGAACTTCATGTAGGACCAGGACCGCACGTCCTCCACGATCAGCTCGTGATACCTGGTATAGGGCACCTGATCGAAAATCATGTCGCCGGTCGAACTCAAAGCCCGCAGATTGCCGTGATAGAGATCGAGCGCCCCGTCGCTTTCCCTTACCAAAGACATGTAGTTGGAGGGGAAGGAGCCGAATTCGGCGACCAGGTCCTCGTTTTCCAATGTGTAGTCGCGGGCAAGTTTCACCGCGTCCTGAGCCCAGCCGGTCATCTCGTCGATGGATTTCAGGAAGTGGTCGCGGCGCTCAATGGGCAGGTTGCGGTTGATGCCGCCCGGAATGGCACCGGTGCCGTGGATCTTCTTGCCGGCGGTCGCCTCGATGATCTCCTGACCGTATTTGCGCATCAGGACGGCACGCCTGCCGAGCTCCGGCTGCTCCTTCAGCACTTCGAAGATGTTGCGCTTTTCCGCCGGTGCGCCGAAGCCGAAGAGCAGGTCGGGGGCCGCCAGATGAAAGAAGTGCAGCACATGGGACTGCATCACCTGGCCGTAATGCATCAGCCGGCGCATCTTTTCCGCCGTCGGGGGAAGCTGGTCCACACCGGCAATCATGTCCATCGCCTTGGCAGCCGCCAGATGGTGGCTGACCGGGCAGATGCCGCAGAGCCGTTGCACGATCACCGGAACTTCCCACATGAGCCGCCCGCGGATGAAGCGCTCGAAGCCGCGAAACTCGACAATGTGCAACCGGGCTTCGTCGACCTCGTTGTCGGCGTTAAGGTGAATGGTCACCTTGCCGTGGCCTTCCACGCGGGTGACCGGCGAGATTTCAATCAGTCTGGGTTCGCTCATCTCTGCCTCTCCCAAACCCTAGTCGAACCTGATCATTTCACGTTCGAAGCCGCGGAATTTTCCCGTCAGCAGCTTCGAAAGCGTGTCGAAGATAATGTCGCCGCTCGGCGCACAGCCCGGGATCTGGTAGTCGATCTCGACCACCTGGGAACACGGATAGACCTCGTCGAGCAGCAACGGCAGGGCCGGGTCGTTGGGCACGTTGTGGGTCGTGTTGCGGATGTATTTGCCGGTGATATAGGCCTCGTCGAGACATTCCCTGAGCGGCGCGTCGGAGTGCATGATGGCATTGCGCATGGCCGGCAGCCCGCCCATGATCGCGCACTGTCCCAGCGCGATCAGGACATCGCAATTGCGCCGGAAATCATGAAGCACATGCACGTTCTCCTCGTTGCAGCATCCGCCCTCGATGATGCCGATGTCACAGCGCTGCGTGAAGCGCTTCTTGTCGGTCAGCGGCGAGCGGTCGACATCGACCAGCTTCATCAGGTCGATCAAGCGCTCGTCGATATCGAGGATCGCCATGTGGCAGCCGAAGCAGCCGGCGAGCGACGCGGTCGCGATCCTTGCCTTGGGCAGCTCGCTCATTTGCGCTTCTCCTCGATCTCGTGGCCGATCAGGCCGTGATCGAATTCCCGCTCGCCGATGGGTACGGCGAATCCGACCCGCTTGCGGATGATGCAGCCGACCGGGCAGACTTCTTTGGAAATGGCGTGATCGGTCACCTTGGCATCAGTGTCGGCAAGGTTCTCGCCGTTGACGGCGACCCGCCGATGAATGCCGCGGCCGACATAGCCGAAGATGCCCTTGCCATCGACATCCTGACTGGCGCGGATGCAGCGGCCGCAGGAAATGCAGCGGTTGGTGTCGAGCGCGATGTCCGGATGGGAGGCATCGAGCGCGCGGCAGGGTTCCAGGTAGGGGAACTTGGTCGCCTCGGTCATGTCGAGCCGGTAGGCCATCGCCTGCAGCTCGCAATTGCCGCTCGCCTCGCAGATCGGGCAGAGGTGATTGCCCTCGTGGAACAGCATTTCGACGAGATCGCGGCGCATCTTGGTGAGATGCGGCGTTTCGTTCTCGACCGTCTGGCCGGGGGCCGCGGGCTGGGTGCAGGCGGCGACGGAGCGCCCGCCCGCCTTGACCGTGCACACCCGGCAGCTGCCCTGATGGCGCAAGCCCTGATGGTCGCACAGGCGCGGAATATAGATGCCCGCCTCGTCGGCGGCTTCCATGATCGTCTGTCCGGCATGGGCAGTGACCTCGATGCCGTCGATGGTGAAGGTGAAGCCTGTTTCTCTCTTCGTGCCGCTCATCGGGTAAAATCCTTGTCGAAGATGTAGGAGCGGCGTTTGGCGATCTTGCGCGCGCCGTCTATCGCCGACTGGATGTCGAAGGTGTCGCGGATGCCGTCCTTGCTCGGCTTGGACACAGCCGCGTAGACCAGCGGGAAGTTCTCCAGGGTGGACAGGACCGGGTTGGGCGAGGTCATGCCGAGGCCGCAGCGGCTGGTCTCGATGATGGTGCCGGACAGCTCCTTCAGGTAGTCGATGTCCTCCGGGTTGGCGAGACCCTTGCGGAATTTCTGTATCGCCTTCTGCAGGAAGACGTTGCCGACCCGGCAGGGCGTGCAGTAGCCGCAGCTCTCGTGCACGAAGAACGACATGTAATATTCGACGATCTCAAGAATGTTGCGCTGACCGTTGAACACGATGATGGCGCCGCCCGTCGCAAGATCGTCGAAGGTGAGTTTGCGGTCGAAGCTGTCGCGGGCAATCATGGTGCCGCTCGGACCGCCGACCTGAACGGCGGCTGCGTCCTGCCCACCGGCCATCTCCAGGATCCCCCAGACCGTATGGCCATAGGGCAGTTCGTAGATGCCGGGATTGAGGCAATCGCCGCAGATGGAAAAGAGCTTGGTGCCGTGGGAGCCTTCCGTTCCCATGGCATGGAACCACTTCGCACCCCTGTCGACGATGCGGGCGGCGTGGCAGTAGGTCTCCACGTTGTTGACCACGGTCGGGTAACCGAGATAACCGCGATTGACCGGGAACGGCGGCCGGGTCTTGGGTTCGCCCGGCAGGCCCTCGCACGAGCTGATGAGCGCCCCCTCCTCGCCGCAGATATAGGCGCCGGCCCCGAGCTGCAGGCGGATGTCGAAGTCGAAACCCTTCACGCCCAGGATACCCTTTCCGAGCAGCCCGCGCCGGCGGCGCTCCTCCAGAACGTTTTCCAGCAACTCGCGCAGGTACACATATTCGCCGCGCAGATAGAGAATGCCTTCCCGCGCGCCGATTGCCCGGGCGGCGATCGTCATGCCTTCAACGAGCAGGTGCGGCCGTTCGGTGAGCAGAACGCGGTCCTTGAAGGTTCCGGGCTCGCCCTCGTCCGCGTTGCACAACACGAAGTGCTTTTCGGCACGCTCGCTTGCGGCAAAACGCCATTTCCTGCCCGTCGTGAAACCGGCGCCGCCGCAACCGCGCAGGCCGCTGTCTTCGATCATGGTGATGATCTGGGCCGGTGTCATGCCTGCCGCCCTGGCAAGTCCCGCGTCTTCCGGCACCGGGCCGAGGAGGACTTCACCGGCATGGCGGATGTTGTTCTCCACCATGCGGGTCACCCGTTCATGAGGCGTCAGCTCGGCGAACCGGTCGCTGACGAGCTGTTCCGGTGTCCTGCCTGCCTTCAGGGCCTCGGCCGCCCTTCGAGCACTCTCCGGCGTCAGCCTGGTCAACACGACATCGTTGACCATGGCAGCGGGGGCCTGGTCGCACATGCCGATGCAGGGTGTCACTTCCAGCGAAAACGCACCGTCTTCGGCGGTCTGACCGACCTTGACGCCGAGCACCTCTTCAAAAACCGCCGTCACCTCGGCAAGCCCGGCGAAGCGGTCGACGATGTCGTCGCACAGGCGGATGGTGATGCGGCCCTTGGGCGTCAGCGACAGGAAGGAATAGAAGCTGGCAACACCCTCCACCTCGATCCGGGTAAGACCGGTCTCCGCAGCGATCCGGTCCATGGTGGCCGGGGCAATACAGCGGTAGCGGTCCTGAACCTCGCGCAGAATGTCCAGCATGCGGTGCCGGTCGTTGCCGAAGGTCTTGCAGATGGCGGCTATTTCGGCATCGGGTACCGGAGCGGTGTCGCAGCAGGTTCCGGAAATGCCGTTGTTCCTGGTCTCTCCGTTATCCATTGCCCTATTTCTCTCCGGCCGCCGGATCCGGCCTGTGGTCCGTTAAATCGATTAGACGGTAAAGGCTTTTTCTGCACATGTCGAAATCAGCCATGTCACTCTTTCAAAAATCCAGGGATCAAGACCGGCAATGTGACGGTCACAGAGTTATGGTTCAAAGTCCTTGAGACAAATCAACTTGCTCAAATTCCAGTCAGCCTCCGGAATGACGGACCCGGGCCGTTCCTACAGTCTGAAGGTGTCTCTTGCCGGCCCGATGCCACGGGACAACAAAAAACCGGACGGAAATTCCGTCCGGTCTGCAGGTTTCAGGACTTCAGCCGAAGATTCTTCAGCGAAGCGGCCGCTGGCCGAAGGAGTTGATGGCCTCCAGCCGTTCCAGGTTGATGATGGCCGAAAGCATCAGCCGGTCCTGGCTCCAGTCCGCCGGTTTCTGGATCGACAGCGCCGACAGGAAGATGACGGCGATCATCGGCATTACCGCGAGGCTGACAAGGCCCCAATGGGGACGCAGGCGGCCGGATTCAAGCAGCGCCTCGACGCGGCGGCGCAGCTTCTGGGCGGGCGAGCGGCGCAGAAGGCGGTCCTGAACTTCCAGGAGGGCCACGGCGGCAACACCGGCCCCGTCCTTTTTGCCGCGTGCTTGCCGCTTCCTGAGACCCGCCTGGGCCGCGCGCAGCAGGCACAGGCAATAGGATTTCAGATCCACATGGGCGTTTTCGGCCACCTTCTGGTCACAGGCCAGTTCGCGCAGACGCTCGACCTCGGACTTCCAGACATAGAAGAACGGATTCCAGAAGAAGACCGGGCGCAGAAGTTCAAGCCCGATTTCCCAGGTCACGTCTCCCTGGCGCAGGTGCTGGAACTCATGTTTCAGCACCAGCCGGAGGTCGTCGGCTTCCGTCAGAAGCTCGGAAGGAATGACGACGTAGTGGCGGAAGAAACCCCGCGCGGAAAACGGCACCAGCGCATGATCGGAGATCAGCAACTGGACACGCCCGTTGCTCCGCCATTCGTGGCAACTGGCCAGCATGCGGTTGAGGCGAACGAAATTGACTGTCAGCCGGGCAGCGAAGTAGCAGAAGCCCGCCATCAGAAACAGGACCACGGCGGTTCCGAAACCAGGCGCCATAGTCAGAACGCTTTCGCTCATGCGGGCACGCATCCCCAGCAACGACTGGAAATCCTCCGCCGGAATGGCAATGCCGCCACGCAGATACTGCGAAACGGCATAATCCGCGAGATTGACGGAAAGGCTTGCGGGAACCACTTCGCTCACAACCAGGTATTGGTGCGCAAAGACGATGGCGGGAGACAGGAAGATGGCTGCGAAAAAGCCGTTCAGAAGTCCAAGCTGCACCGAGAATGCAAGCCTGTTTCCCAAACGGCCCATCAGCGCCTTTACGGTCACCCACAACAGCGCCGTGACAGCCAGCGTAATGTTCAGATCGATGTAAACATCGAACATCCGGTCAAGTAGCGTCATCCGACCTCCTCCTGTCCAGCAACGCTCTGATTTCGTCCAGATCGTCGGTGGAAAGGTCGTATTCGTCGACAAGGCGCGCCACGAGGGACGCCGGTGTGCCGTCGAACAGTTTTTCCGACAGGTTCCGGAGCGAACGGGACTGATACGTGTCCCTGGTCAGCCGGGGGGAATAGATGAACGTCTTGCCTTCCTTGCGGCTGTCCACGAACCCTTTTTCATCCAGGATCCGCATGATGGTGGCGCAGGACGTATAAGCGAGTTTCCGTTCCGGCGGCAGACATGCCAGGATGTCGCGCACCGACCCTTCGCCGAGTTTCCAGAGTTCGGTCATGAACTCCAGTTCGACTTCGGTCAGAAACTCGTTGCTTTTACGCTTTCTCATTATGGTCCTGTGCCCAATGCAGAATGGATTTGGTTCACGGCGCATATTCTTGCACCAACAGCCGGAAAAATACTATTCATTTAGTTGGCGGTCCGGAATTTCGCGCCGCCTGGGAAGAGGCCGATCGTGACCGGCATTCCGGGTGTTGGAACCAGAACCGGTCCCGGAAGGGAGGAAACGCAGGGAAGTGAGGGCAGCAATCAAGCTTTTCCCTGCGTTTCACCACCGGCTCCGGCCCCAACCCCGAAGGGCTGCCGGGAGTTTCCCGGCTGCGCCGTCCACGCCGCATCCTCTGCCCGCAGGCAAGAAGGTCCGGCCTCACACTTTCCAGAAGCAGAACACTCCCCAGCCGATACTCAGGGCCAGAGGCCACCAGAGCGGCTGTCCGACGAGACCGAGCCACGCCAGGAAGATATAGGCCGTGCCGAGCAGCATGATGAACAGGCGGTCGCCGCGGGTCGTCGTCAGTCCGAGCACTCCCTTGCGGGCATCCCCGCCGGGGAAACGAACTTCCAGCGCCGTCAGGAAACTGATCGCCGAGAAGATCCCGATGAACAGAAGTGCCGTCGGCCAGGTCCAGGCCATCCAACCAAGCATTATACCCTCCCCAGGGCGAAGCCCTTGGCAATGTAGTTACGGACGAAGTAGATGACGATGGCGCCGGGAATGATGGTCAGGGTCCCGGCGGCCGCCAGAAGCCCGAGTTCGTAACCCGCGGAGGAGGCGGTCCGGGTCATCACGGCGGCAATGGGTTTGGCTTCGACGGCCGTCAGGGTCTTCGACAGCAGCATCTCCACCCAGGAGAACATGAAGCAGAAGAAGGCGGCCACACCAACGCCGGATTTGATCGCCGGCAGGAAGATCGTCATGAAGAAACGCGGGAAGGAATAGCCGTCCACATAGGCGGTTTCATCCAGTTCCTTCGGAACCCCGCCCATGAAACCTTCCAGGATCCAGACGGCTAGCGGTACGTTGAAGAGGCAGTGCGCCAGGGCAACGGCCAGGTGCGTATCGAAGAGACCGACGGCCGAATAGAGCTGGAAGAACGGCAGCGCAAAGACGGCGGCCGGCGCCATGCGGTTGGTGAGCAGCCAGAAGAACAGATGCTTGTCGCCCACGAAGGAGTAACGCGAGAAGGCATAGGCTGCCGGCAGGGCCACGGTGATTGAAATCACCGTGTTGATCGTCACGTAGAGGATCGAGTTGATGTAACCCCAGTACCAGGTCGGATCGGTGAAGATGTCGATATAGTTGGCAAAGGTCCAGGTCTGCGGGAACAGCGAGAACCCGGACAGGATTTCGTTTGTGGTCTTGAAACTCATCGCGACGAGCCAGTAGATCGGCAGCATCAGGAAGAGAATATAGAGTATGGGAACCAGGCTTTTCATGCGCATGACGGTTCTCCTCAGGACTTGTTATCGTTCATCGTCATCAGCGTGTAGAACAGCCAGGAGGCCAGCAGCGTGATGCCGAAGTAGATGAGGGACATGGCGGCAGCCGGGCCGAGGTCGAACTGACCGAGAGCAATCTTCACCAGGTCGATGGAGAGCAGCGTGGTGGAGTTGCCCGGTCCGCCACCGGTCAGAACGAACGGCTCCGTGTAGATGTTGAAGCTGTCCATGAAGCGCAGCAGGATTGCGATCGTCAGCACCGTTTTCATCTTCGGCAGCTGAATGAAGCGGAAGATGGCCCATTTGGACGCCCCGTCGATTTCCGCGGCCTGATAGTAGGCGTTGGGGATCGAAACGAGACCGGCATAGCTGAGCAGCACCACCAGCGACGTCCAGTGCCAGACGTCCATGACGATGATGGTCACCCAGGCGGCGATCGGGTCCTGGGTCATGTCGTAGGAGATACCCAGAGTGTGGTTCAGGAAGTAGCCCAGCAGACCGATGTCCGGCAGCGTGAAAATGTTCCACATCGCACCGACCACGTTCCACGGGATCAGCATCGGCAGAGCCATTGTCACAAGGCAGACCGGCACCCAGAAGCCCTTCTTGGGCATGGTGAGCGCGATGGCCACCCCGAGCGGCACCTCGATGATCAGGATCAGGAAGGTGAACAGGAACTGGCGGCCGAGGGCATTGTGGAACCGCTCGGATCTGAGGACCTGTTCGAACCAGTCGACGCCCTGCCAGAAGAACAGGTTGTCGCCGAAGGTCTCCTGGACCGAATAGTTCACCACGGTCATCATCGGAATGAGCGCGTTGAAGGCGACGAGAAGGAGCACCGGTATCACGAAGAACCAGGCGCGTTGGTTTTGGGTTTTCATCAGGCACCTCCCTCCGGCAGGCTGGCAAGCCAGCCGTTCTGATAGAGCCGGGTCTGGGATTGTTTGAAGTCGAGTGTCACCGCCTCCCCGGCATTCGGCACGTCGCCTTCGATGATTGCGTGGATGCGGCTGTCGTTGACCATCGCCTCGAGCACCTTGTGGCGGCCGATATCGGAGACCTTGCGGACCCGGGCGGAAAGGCCCTTGCCCTCCTTCGACACGGAGACGAATTCCGGACGGATCCCGACTTCCGCGGCGCCGTCGGCGGCGCTGGCGGCCGGGCCTTCCAGGTCGATCTTCTCGCCGCCGAAGAAGGCGGCTCCGCCTTTGACTTCACACGGCAGGATGTTCATGCCGGGTGAGCCGATGAAGTGGCCGACGAATGTGTGCGCGGGCCGTTCGAACAGCTCCACCGGTGTCCCGATCTGCACAACCTCGCCGTCCTGCATGACCACCACCTGATCGGCGAAGGTCAGGGCCTCGGTCTGGTCGTGGGTCACGTAGATCATGGTCGCCTTGACCCGTTGATGCAGTTCTTTCAGCTTCGACCGCAGTTTCCATTTCAGATGTGGGTCGATCACGGTCAGCGGTTCGTCGAACATGACGACGTTGACGTCCTCGCGTACGAGACCGCGGCCCATCGAAATCTTCTGCTTGTTGTCCGGCGACAGGTTGGACGCACGGACATTGAGCATCTCGGTGACTTCCAGCATCTCGGCGATGTTTGTGACGCGGCGCTTGACGACATCCTCGTCCCTGCCACGGTTGCGCAGGGGGAACGCCAGATTGTCGTAGACCGTCATCGTGTCGTAGATGACCGGGAACTGGAACACCTGCGCAATGTTGCGCTGTGCCGGCGGCAGCGCCGTCACGTCCTGATCGTTGAACAGGATCTGACCCTCGGAGGGGATCAAAAGACCTGAGATGATGTTCAGCAGCGTGGACTTGCCGCACCCGGACGGACCGAGCAGGGCGTAGGCGCCGCCGTCCTTCCAGGTCAGGTCGATTTTCTTCAGCGCATAGTCGTCATCACCCTGAGGGTCGGGGCGATAGCTGTGGCGCAGGTTGGAGAGTTTGATTTGTGCCATGAGGTCCTCTCCCTATGCCGCCAGCCCGCCATCGGGCGCAAAGAAGAAACAATGGTTGGGGTCCAGGTAGAAGTCGTGGACCTCACCGACGAAGTAGGGGTGCACGCCCGGCGCCAGGGAAACCCAGGAATGCCCGTCCATGTCGAAATGGGCGCTGCTTTCCGAGCCGCTGAGTTCGGTCACCAGAACCCGCCCGGACAGCTTGACCGAATGATCGGGCGAAGCCACCGGCATGACGTGGTTCGGCCGGATCGCCAGCATGTAGGGGCCGTCGGTCAGGCCTGCCGCCGGTCCGGAAACGGTCCAGCTCACAGCCCCGCTCAGGATGATCGTGTCGCCCTGCTTGGTCACGGGCGCCACGTTGATCGGCGGATTGGAGAACACTTTCGCCGCATCGAGATCCTTCGGCTTGCGGTAGATTTCCGCGGTCGGGCCGAACTGCACGACATTGCCGTCGGTCATCAGCGCGGTTTGCCCGCCGAGCAGAAGCGCTTCCTCCGGCTCCGAGGTCGCATAGACGACAACCGCGCCGCGCCCTGCGAACAGCTCGGGAAGCTGGTCGCGCAGTTCCTCGCGCAGCTTGTAGTCAAGGTTCGCCAGCGGTTCGTCGAGGAAAACCGCGTCGCTTTCCTTCACGATGGCGCGGGCCAGGGCCGTGCGCTGCTGCTGCCCGCCAGACAGTTCGTGCGGCTTGCGGTTCAGATAGGGATTCAACTTGAGAAGGTTTGCCGCCTCCTCCACCCGGCCCTCGATTTCCGACTTGGCCACCCCCGCGACCTTCAGAGGCGAGGCGATATTGTCGAAGACCGACATATGCGGGTAGTTGACGAAAAACTGATGCACCAGGCTGATGTTGCGCTTTTGCGCCGACAGGCGGGACACATCCTTGCCATTTAGGATGATCTGCCCGGAGGCCAGGCTGTCGAGGCCGGCCATCAGCTTGATCAGCGAGGTTTTGCCCGAGCCCGTCTCCCCGAGGAGAACGTTGAAGTGGCCGGTTTGCAGCGTCAGGCTCGTATCCTTGACGTGGGTGATGCCTGCCACACGCTTGCTGACGTTTTTAAGTTCAAGAGACATTTATTATCGCCCGCGTCCGGACAGGTCCCATAGTGGCGGAACTTCGGTCCCGCGGCCTGTCACATTCGGATCGGTGGGGACCGGGGGCAAGCCCCGGTCCGGTTTCGCGTTGCCGGCCCTAGGGCCTGGGGCTTATTTTTTCGCCCAACGAGCAACCAGTTCTTCGTAGTTCACGGTCTGGCCCTGAGGCTTCTCGTTGTCGAGCTTGGCCTTCGGAGCACCCGGCTTGGACAGCCACTCCTGCGGATCGCTCTCTTCGTTGAGACGCGGGCCGCAACCACCGTAAACATTGGCACGTTCGTCAGCCTGCTGCATGCGAGCCATGACGATGTCCATTTCTTCCGCCAGACGGTCCATGGCTTCCTGCGGGGTAAACGCGCCGGAGTTCACGTCACCGATCTGCTGCCACCAGATCTGGGCCAGCTTCGGATAGTCAGGCACGTTGACACCGGTCGGAGACCAGGCCACGCGGTCGGGCGAACGGTAGAATTCGACCAGACCGCCGAGCTTCGGAGCTCGCTCGGTGAAGGACTCGTGGTTGACCGAGCTGTCACGGATGAAGGTCAGACCAACATGGCTCTTCTTCACGTCGACCGTCTTGGAGACGACGAACTGGGCGTAGAGCCAGGCGGCCTTCGCGCGATCTTCCGGGGTGGACTTCAGGATGGTCCAGGAACCCACGTCCTGATAACCGACCTTCTGGCCTTCTTCCCAATAGGGACCATGGGGGCTCGGAGCCATGCGCCACAGCGGGTTGCCTTCGGCATCCACCGTGTTGTTGCCTTCGGACTGCGGCTTCACCATGTCGGCGGTGAAGGCGGTGTACCAGAAGATCTGCTGGGCGACGTTGCCCTGGCTGAGCGCCGGCAGGGACTGGTAGAAGTCGAAGCTGGCAGCACCCGGAGGCGCGTAGTTGCGCAGCCATTCGTCCCACTTGCGGATCGCGTAGACGGCCGCCGGGCCGTTTGCCGCACCACCGCGGGAAACCGAGGCACCGACCGGGTTACAAGTGCCGGCTTCCATGCGGATGCCCCACTCGTCGACCGGAATGCCGTTCGGCTCGCCCTTGTCGCCGGCACCTGCCATGGAAAGCCAGGCGTCGGTCATGCGCCAGCCGAGGTCCGGTGCGCGTTTGCCGTAGTCCATGTGACCGTAGATCTGGACGCCGTCGATTTCCTTCACATCCTTGGAGAAGAATTCGGCGATGTCTTCATAAGCGGACCAGTTGACCGGAACGCCGAGATCGTAGCCGTA
>NZ_JBNKYW010000114.1:0-29089 GCF_050301095.1 Roseibium sp. | reverse complement strand
CTTGGTATGGAACTGATCGGCCGCCTTGATCACCGCATAGGCAGGGCTGGTGATCAGGTCATGGGCCTTGAGCAACCGGTAAACCGTGGCTTCCGACACGAAGTAGTGTTTCTCGTCGGTGAAGCGGACGGCCAGTTCGCGCGGGCTAAGGTCGGTCGCCTCCAATGCCATCTCGACGATCTGGTTCTGGATATCCTCGCCGATGCGATTCCACACACGGCTTGGCGCTGAGGGTTTATCCGCCAGCGCTTCCGGCCCGCCTTCAAGGTAGCGATCATACCAGCGGTAGAACGTCCGGCGGGCAATGCCGAGTTGGTCCAGCGTGCGCTTGGCCGGCAGGTGCGACTGCTCGACGATCCTGAAGATCTCGAGCTTCTCGGATGCGGGATACCTCATTCTTCGTCGCCCCCATCCGCAAACATGCTTTTTTTGAGCAACCGATTTTCCAGCGTCAAATCGGCCACGCATTCCTTCAGAGCGCTGGCTTCGCGGCGCAGCTCCTGTACCTCGCCGGTGGTGGCGGCGCGAGCAAGACACACATCGCCCTCAGTCTCGGCCTGGCTGCGTGTCAGAAGGGCCTGTCCGTCGGATTCACGACCGCCGCGGCCCTGGTCAATGAGATGATGGAGGCCCGCGACGAACGGCGTCTGCTCCGTTTCCAGAAGCAGATGGCGGCCTGCAAGTTGCTCATCATCGACGAGCTCGGCTTCGTGCCGCTGTCAAAGACCGGGGCGGAATTGCTGTTCGAGCTGATCTCGCAACGCTACGAACGCGGAGCGACCCTGATCACCAGCAATCTCCCCTTTGACGAATGGACGGAAACCCTGGGATCTGAACGTCTGACCGGCGCGTTGCTCGATCGCGTCACTCATCACGTCAATATTCTCGAGATGAACGGCGACAGCTACCGCCTCGCCCAAAGCCGCGCCCGAAAGGCGGGCTGACCCCCACCTGAAAAATCGCCACGCACGCATGAGACCACCGCTCGGGCTACGCCCTCCCGGCGGTCTCATGCGTGCGCCGCAAGTGGCCGACTTTTACTCCGCCCAGTGGCCTGATTTTGCTCCGCCGTTGACAGCCAAACCGCGTGGGCAATGATCTGGGGTGGATAGCGATGACGCTTGTAACTAACTGGCGAGGTGTTCATGCACCCGCATCTATTGTAGCGGCTCTTCACAAGGCGTTACCGTGACATCTCCTGATAAACAGAGTGGGACACGAATTCGTTGATACGTCCAATTCAGCGGTTTGCGAATTTCGCTGCCTGATCTCGGAATTGTAAGAAACCTCTACTCGTCGACAGGTGTTTTGCGATAGAGCTCAAAATTGATCGTCAGATAAGTTTGCCGTATATTACGGAAACTGGGAATTTGAGAACAGTATTGACAATGGCTGTGCTTATCGTCTTTTGGCAAAAAACTCTGCAAAAACGAAAATTATTTTGTGATCTCTGGTTAGCATTTTTGTTGATTGGATCGCAATCCATCGCGCGTGCACAATGCGTCGACCCGGTGCTATCAGGACCGCCAGTCTGGCCCCCTTACATCAATGCAGAAACAGACGAAGGTATCCGAAGTGGTGTCGCCGTCGATCTGATTTCAAAAATTTTGACAAATGAAAACATTTCATTCGAAGTGGATAAGGCAAAACCGTGGAACAGAGTGCTGAAGCAATTTGAAAACGGCGACATTGACATCCTGTTTACGCTGCTTGACACCGCTGAGCGGCGTTCGTTTGCGCTCTATACGGAGTACTGGGTGCATGATGTCTATGCAATCATCACCAAAAAGTCCGCTGCTTTTTCATACTCCAGTATTGACGATCTGAAAGGCAGGCCTGGGGTGATGTATCACGGTGTTCGCCTGCCGCCGCCACTCAGGCAAATCCCGATTGACAATCAACACTTTACAACTGTGAATGAAGCACATCTGCTCCACAGGATGCTGAGACATGGAAGGGTGGACTATGTGCTCGCTTCGGTGGCATCGTTTTTCGACCTGATACCCGAGGGTTTTGATCCCGAAGAATTCCATGTTCTGCAATCATCCGCAGTTCGTGTGCCGGTTTACATGGCCATTTCGAAAAAATCGAATTGCGTTGATTTGCTCGAAACAATCAACGGCAAAATCCGTGTCCTGCGTGACGAAGTTGCCCAAAGTCTCTATGCTGGGAAATTCGTCAACTGACACGCAGCCAGACGCTGCGATTGCATAGAATCGCCAGCCGATTCATTTATTTGGAACCCGGGTGCCTTGACGCAACTTCGGAATGAGTCACGAAGGCAAAGTTCGATTCAAACCCCTCATTGGACGCCCGGACCGGACTTGCGCACAATTGAAGCATGAAGCCTGTCGATATACCTGTTCTCCTGACGCGGATTGAGCCGAGCCGGAACATGGCGCGGTTCTATGCACTGTCGGTGGAACCGACCTTGTTCGCCGGTCTTGTGGTCCACCGCATATGGGGCCGGCTATGGGCACGAGGCCGGTCCCACCTCGTTTTTTCAACGATTTTCTGGCGGCCCAGGCGCACAAGCAGGAACTTGCAGCCCGCAAACTCAAGCACGGTTATTCTTTGACTTAGATTTCCCTCTGCCGCCCCTTCCTGGCGACGAATGTTGCTGCGTTTGCTGCCGGTCTGCAGCCCTGGACGCGCATGACGGTTTGAAGACCGGGATCGGCCGACGATCCTGCCCCCGGCGCGACGGCACTGGCAAATTTCAATCCCCGAGAATTCAGAGAATTCCCCAGGCCCGGTAGCGGCTGCGGCCGGTCAGTTCTCTGGGAAGAGCGGAGCCGAGTTGCTCGATCATGCGGTCGACCGCGGCAGCGGTGACGCCGAGGTCCTGGCGGGCCATGGGAATGGTGACGAGGGGATAATTCAGGAACATCTTTGTGAACGCCGGCAATTTCGAGTGGCGCCGGCTGGTACGGCAGCAGCGGGTCAGGCGGTCTTGCGCCAGTTGCAGGCGATCCAACTGATCCATGCTTTCCACGGCAGCGCGTTCGAAACCGGCGAGCAGGCCTGCCAGGCGAACCGCCGGCGCTTCCGAACGACGCCATCGGAACGGGGATTTCCTGAGGCCCACGCAGAGCATCGGCAGGTGGTTCGGCGTGACCTCTGACTTCAGGAATTTTTCCGTCAGGAACCGCCCGAGTTCCGGCCAGTTGTCGACAGGTCTGAGGACTTGCCAGGAATCCAGCAGGATCGCGGCGGTCAGAAGCGGGGGAATGTTCTGGGACTTTGTGTCCTCCACCAGCTGAAGCCACCCATCCAAACGGCTTGCCGTATCTTGATCCCTTAGTGGTTCGGGGAGTGTCTGCGCGCCCTGTGTCGCCGCAAGGGGGACCGGAAGCACCCTGCCCTGTGCCAGCTGTTCGGATTTTTTCAGAACCAGATCGATTTCGGCGAACAGTTTTTCCGCATCGCTATCGGAGACGGAGGTGTCTTGCGCCGGGCCGGCAAGGCCCCCTCCCCTTTCGGAACAGTCTTCGTCCTTGCCCTCGCCGATGCCGGGCTCGTCCGGTTGATGACCGATGAGTGCCAGGACGCCCGGCCGGGTCAGCACGGTGTCAGTTCCCTGGCGGTCGATCCGGCGGCGAAGTCCGAGAAGCCGCGCGGCACGGGTAAGCTCGTGGGTAGGAGCTCTTCTGTCAGCCCCGGAATCGTGCAGCACCAGGTCTTCCAGGTGAACGAGTTCACCGTCGAGGGCCATGGCGGCGCAGGTGTCGATGAATTGGGCGCGGGCCTGAAGCCCGGCGGACAGGTCCGGTGTCTGTTTCAGACGCTCGTCCGCCCGGGCCATTGCGCGG
Source organism: Roseibium sp. (assembly GCF_050301095.1). Lineage (GTDB taxonomy): Bacteria > Pseudomonadota > Alphaproteobacteria > Rhizobiales > Stappiaceae > Roseibium. The sequence goes on along the minus strand of NZ_JBNKYW010000114.1, from coordinate 25,277 downwards.
CTCGCGGTATCGAGCTGCGACGCCAGGCGCGGCCATGGCAGATTTTTCAGTGTTTTCTGAACGTCATAAGTGATTGGCATGAAACGATAGTAGTTCATTAACCATAACAAACAAGGCAAAAACTATCATTACATGGATATGTCCGGCAGAGGTTCCATAGCTTTCGATAATTATTGCTTATCGATGATTATGCATTTTAAACAATTTGTGCTAGTTTGACCGTCAATTCACCCAGCCAGGACGCGTGACAGCGCATGCCAAAAGCCCCCTTCCCTGCTTCCGGACACTCGCCGGAACGCGACGCGGCATTGAGCCTGAAAATGGAAAAGCTGGACACGCTCGCTGCCATCCTGCCCGCCATGGCCGGACAGCAGCGATCAGCACAGCTGGCGCATCTGTTGACCGAGGACGATGTCGACACCCTCCGCCATCTGGCAAAGGCTGGCATGGGCGAAAACTCCTTGCGCGCGCTGACCTCCGATTTCACTTATCTCGAAGCCTGGTGTCTGGCCGCGACCGGAGGCCCCCTCCCCTGGCCGGCGCCGGTTCCGCTGATCCTGAAGTTCATCGCCCATCACCTGTGGGATCCCGGCAAAAGGGATTCGGATCCTTCTCACGGCATGCCGAGGGACGTCGCCGCTGCGCTGGAAACACAAAACCTGCTTCGGGTCCCCAAAAATTCGGCGGGTTTCCGGCCCCCGCATGCGCCGGCGACTGTACAGCGGCGGCTGGCGTCCTGGTCAACGCTGCATCGCTGGCGCGCTCTGCAAGGACATTTCTCGGAGCCGGACGTGCGTTCGGCCCTGCGTCTCGCGGTGCGCGTCGCCGACCGGCCGAGAGCCAGAAAAAGCCGCAAGGCCGTCACGGCCGACATTCTGGAACTTTTGCTCGGCACCTGCGAAGGGTCAGAGGTGTCCGCGCCATCGCTCATGGATTTGCGGGACAAGGCGCTGCTGCTGGTCGGGTTTGCGTCCGGCGGCCGCCGCCGCTCGGAGCTGGCGGGCCTCCGGCTGAGCCAGGTCGAGTGGTTGGATCCCCTGCCCGCGGACCCGAATGATCCGGACAGCAAGTTGTTGCCGGCGGCCAGCCTCCGGCTGGGCCGCACCAAGACCGAAGGTTCTTCAGACGACAATTCGGTGCTGCTGCTCGGCCGCCCTGTCGACGCCCTGACGACCTGGCTGGAGGCGGCACGGATCACCGATGGCGCCGTGTTCAGGGCCATCGATCAGTGGGGTAACCTCAAGCAACGCGCCCTCACCCCGCAATCGGTCAATGCTGTTGTGAAAAACCGCTGCGCCCGCGCAGGGCTCGATCCGGCCGACTTCAGTGCACACGGGCTGCGGTCCGGTTTCCTGACGGAAGCCGCCAACCGGGAAATTCCGATCCAGGACGCCATGCAGCAGTCCCGGCACCGCTCTCTCGCTCAGGCCTCTTCCTACTACAACGATGCCGGCCGTGCCCGCAGACGATCGGCCAGAATGCTGGGGTGAGAAAAGGCAGATAGAAGTTCCGGGTTTGCCTGCGCTTGCCAGTTGCCGCTTTGCGCCCGATGTCGAAGATCGAAAGAGCGCTTTCGCACTGGTTAATTGTCTCGCAATTGTAGCGCATCGTCGCGGCCTTTTTACAATCACCGCGCGGTAGCAGGGCAAGTGTCGATTGCGGTCAGTTCAACTTGACGGCAACGGTCTTGTTGTACTCCGTCAGTCCCCTTGTCAGCACCTCCCTGATGTCGGCGGCCATTGGATGGCTGGCGTTGATCGCGACATATTCGAATTCGGGGGGGAAACATCCCGAATTCTGCACGCTGTCCGGGGCAATGTTGTTTTGCTTCAGATGGTAAGCCAGCACCGTTTGTTCAGCCGTAAAGGACTGAATGCGTCCGAGTTCGAGCATCTGCAATTGTCTTTTCAGAATGTCGCCGCCTGACAAATGTGTGACCAACGGATTGTCCTGGACGAAATCAGAAAACTCCTGCGTATGTATGATGTCATTTTCTATGGCGATTGTGCGCCCATTCAGGGAGTTGATGCCGTGCCAGCGCCACGGGTCGCTCACCTTTGAGAAGAAGCACATGCGCGTGAAATACAGCCAGCTTTCGGGGTAGACGGCGTCATCCAGACCATCTTTCAGCATTCCGGGAAGCAGATCGAGCTTGCCGCTTTGCAGCTCCCTGGTTGCGCGGGCGAAGGGAACGTGTTTGAACTTCAATTGATAGCGTGTTCCGGCAAAAGCAGCCTTGAGACCTTCCACAAATGGGCCGGTCTCATCAAGACAGATGAATGGGCAGCCATCAAAAAGAGCAGCACTTAGCTCTATTTGCGGTGTTTCCGCCTTGGAGGGGCGCAATGTAGTCACAAGCCCGCACGCAAACAAAATGCAAACGATTGCGTAAAGCATCGTTTTTCCGCCTGCATTTATTAGCCTGGCCCTGAGCAACATATTTTCCTCCTTTCTTTCTTTCTTTTATATTGGTTGCTAGGCAAAACCCGCCTGATGAAAAAGGTTTACTATGTTTTTAACTTCGGGCGTTCATGGCTGAAAGGATGGGCTGAGGAACGTCTATCGGCTTGAGTACGAATCTTTTCGGATAATGGATTAAGGTACGGACCCTAGTTTGACACAGCGACGTGCCGCTTGGTGCTTGGGTGCAATGCGTATGTATTGGCCTGATAGAGGCCGATCCGGAACGGGGAGCGTTGTAGAAATGCGTATTCAAGCACGCTATTGAGATATCCAGAATGCCCTCCTGACAAAAATTCCGGGCCGGACCTTCGGTACCCAGCGGCAAACGCCGCCGATCGGCCTATGATCAAAGGTTTGGGACCGTTCCTTGCGGGTATCAGCACTATTACTCGGTGCGCCCAGTCGATGCCAGAGCCCGCATGCCATGCAGCAATCCCGTACCGCTCCCTCGCCCAGGCCACTTCCTACTACACTGACTCCGGCCGCAGACGCTCACGCTCGGCCAGAATTTTGCAGTGAGCCTATTGGCGCGGTTTCAGCCGATCGTCGGAACCAATTTTCCGTCCCCTGCCCTGTCGGGCCACGAACGCCAGATAAATCTGTCCGACACAGAGAGGCAACAGGCTTGCGGCGCCGGCAAGGATCACACCGTTCAAACCGGGCCAGAGCAATCCAAGTCTTTCGGCAAGATCGGGTTGTTCCATTGCCAGCGCGATCAGGCCAAGACACAACAGTAGCGCTCCCCAGACATACCCGTTGCGCGTAACGTCGTTGCGGAGAATGCCCGACGAAGCCTGCCTGACGTTGAAGACGTTCCAGAGCTGGGCCATTGCCAGGGTCAGGAAGGCCACTGTCACCGCTTGATCCGACTTCAGGTCCAGGTGGAAAAGCGCAAGCGCAAAGGCGGTAAGCGTTGCCAGCGTTATGGCGCTACCGAGAAGCGCGATCATCCCCCATCGCGCGCCGTCGATAATGGGTTCGCGCGGATCGCGTGGCGGCTGCCGCATGATCCCGGGATCGCCCCGGCCAAGCCCGAGGGCGAAGGCCGGGAAGACGTCGGTCACCAGGTTCAGGAACAGGATCTGCAGCGGTAGAAGCGGTACGGGCAGGCCGATGCCGACCGCGATGCCGACAATGAGAACCTCGCTCACGTTGCACGACATCAGGTAGACCACGAACTTGCGGATGTTGTCGAATATGGTCCGGCCCTGCCGCATGGCAGCGACGATGGTCGCGAAATCGTCATCCTTCAGAATGATGTCGGACGCCTCGCGCGCGACCTGCGTACCCCGCAGTCCCATGGCGATGCCTATGTCGGCCTTGCGTAGCGCCGGGGCGTCGTTGACGCCGTCCCCGGTCATGGCAACCACGTTGCCGCTGTCCTGGAAAAGCGACACCAGCTTGAGCTTCGTGTCCGGCGCCACCCGCGCAAAGATATCCGTCTCCAGAAACAGCGCGCGCCTGTCCGGATCAAGGGTTTGGGGATCGAAGTCGCCAAGGTCGCGGCCGGACAGAACAGTCAGTTCTCCGGTTCCCAGGCCCGCGTCTCCGGCGATTTTTGCCGCCGTGTCAGCGTGATCTCCGGTCATCATGACCACACGCACACCTGCCTTGCGGCTGTCGCTGATCGCGGCCGGAACATCTTCCCGGAGAGGGTCGAGAAAGCAGACGAGCGCGACCAGGGTCAGTCCTTCGTAGGGATCGTCATTCCCTGAGGCCGCAACCTTTTGCGCAAGGGCGAGAAGGCGCTGGCCTGATCTTGCCGCGCGTTCGTTGCGTGCGAGCCATTCCGCCCGGTCTGCCTCCGTCATGTCCCTCGGTCCGTCTTTGCCGAGGACCTTGTTCGAGACGTCAAGAATGGCTTCCGGTGCGCCTTTAACCGCATAGCGGTAGCGTCCGTTATGGGAATGGACCGTTGCCATCATCTTGCGGAGGGGGTCGAAGGCGTGCTGGCGGACGGGCTGAAGTTCCGACAGGAGTTTCGGCTTGCTGATACCCGCCTTTGCCGCCACGGACAAAAGCGCGATCTCCATGGGGTCGCCCATTCGCGCGCTGCCGGCACTGTCTTCTATCTCTGCCGAATTGCACAGAACGCCGGTGTTCAGGGCCTGTACCAGGTTTTCCGAAGCACCCGGGTCGAGCTCATGACCGTTTGTGCAGAAAAGCTGGTCTTCCCCTTTCCTGTGGACCTCGACATCCTCCTCAGCCAGCAGATACCCAACGACCGTCATGCGGTTTTCCGTGAGCGTGCCGGTCTTGTCGGTCAGGATCAGCGTTGTCGCTCCCAATGTTTCAACCGCCGAGAGCCGGGTGACGAGCGCGTTGCGCGCCGCCATCCGCCACATGCCGCGCGCCAGGCACAGTGTTGCCACGACCGGCAGGCCCTCGGGGATGGCCGCTACCGCCAGCGCCACACCGGTCTTGAGCATGTCGGGGATCGAATGTCCCCACAAAATGCCCGTCACGCTGGTCAGGGCGGCGAGCGCCAGGGTCAGCCAGACCAGCTTCTGCCCCAGCTTGTCGAGCCGTTTTTCCAGAGGCGAGGCTTCCGAGTCGGCCTCCTGCGCGAGTGTGCTGATATTTCCGAGTTCCGTCGCCATTCCGGTGGCAACGACAATGCCCGTACCCAGGCCCTGCGTGACCGCTGTGCCGCTGAAGGCCATGTTGGTGCGGTCAGCCAGTTGGGTGCCGGTGCTCAGTTTTTCGGTCTGCTTCGTTACGGTTGTGGACTCTCCGGTGAGGAGAGATTCGTCGCAGCACAGGTTGGATGCGGACACCAGGCGCAGGTCCGCCGTGACGATGTCTCCCGCTTCCAGAAGGACGATGTCTCCGGGCACGAGTTTGCGGGCATCTATCTCGTGGGCCCGGCCATCGCGGCGCACGTGCGAATGTACCTCGGTGATGCGGAAGAGAGCTTCCATCGAGCGCGCCGCCCGTAATTCCGTGACGAACCCGATGGCACCGTTCAAGAGCAGCACGATGGCAATCGCAATGGCGTCCGCCACATCGCCGAGTGCGAGGGAGAGGGCGGCTGCCGCCCCCAGCAGCCAGACGATGATGCTGGTGAATTGATGCGCCAGGATTGCGAACGCGCTTTGGGGCTTGTGCTGACGGAGCCGGTTCACCCCATGCTGCCGGAGCCGCCGGGCGGCATCGTCGGTCGACAGCCCCATGGACGGATCGGTTGCGAAGCTCCTTGCGACATCGCCGGGGTCAAGCGTGAATGGGGGCTCTGAGCATCCGATTTGTTCCATGCTTCCCGTCTTGTCCCGCCGGTGTTTGAACCTGAACTGATTCTGAGTATGGGGTGCCTGTGACGTCAGGGGGAGGGCGGTTCCTGCTCTTCCAGCAACCTTGTCAGCATTTGCCTTATGTGATCCTGAGCCCCGAAGAAGATTGCGGCAATGATGATCGTCTTTTTGTGCTCGTCGGGTAGAAACCACACGGCTGCCCGTTCCAGCCGCACGAAACGCAGTCCGGGCAAGATATCCGGCCGGAGGGTTCCGATGAACGGTTTTCCGGTAAGGCCGTCGATACAGCCACGGATGGACCGGACCCGGTCGGCGGCAGCTTCGAGCGCCGCCTCGGGATCCTCGCCCAGGTCGACGTAGGTTTCGAAGAGATGATCGAAAATCAGCTCGAAATCGCGTTCGGCTTCAACCGAATAGTCAAGCGTCCACACTGAGGTCGCGCCGCTTGCGTTCTATCAGGGCTTCCAGCCGGCCTTCCATCTCCGTTGCGGAAACGGTCGGGCCGTTCAGGCGCTTGCGGATCAGTTCGCGAAGTGCCTGTGCCTCAAGCGCTTCCAGCTCGGTTTTCTGGCGCAACAGCTCCAGCCCCTGCTGAAGCACCGAGCTGAGGCTCGAGTATTGACCGGATTCGACAAGGGACCGTGCAAAGGCGTTCTGTTGTTCGGTCAGCGAAATGGAAGACTTGATGCTCACGAGGGCTCTCCTTGTCCTTAAAGGTGCTACCCAGTCGCATCTCTGTCAAGATGCGCCGAGCCGGCAGGATGTTTGTGAAATGGAGAGGGGCGGCCCGCCGGTTCGAAAAAGGCGGAGATGTGAGGCAATCGAGCCCGAACATAGCAATTGCTATATTCATTTGGGGTTGGCCGGCGGGCTTGTCCGTTAACGGCCTTGCTGCGGGAAACGAGCACCTGGATTGACCGGACTTCGGGCCGGAATATAGCAATTGCTATCAGGGACGCAGGCGTTCATTCGAAGCCGTGAACCCTGCGGGGAAGGGGGCGTCGGGGTCAATCGGTTCTGATGAGGAGATGCCTGCCAGGTTTCCTTCTCACGAATTCGTCTTCGATCCATCTTAGAATGCGTCTTTGGCCGCCAAAGGGGACCATCTCCATGGCGTCCTCAAAGCTCACCCACCGGTATTCGCTGTGCTCGTGATTGAGTGACACAGTGCCGGATGGAGAAACGAAGGCAACGAACACTGGAGACAGGACGATTTCGTCACGCTCCGCCACGTAGAACTGCTCGCAGATGTCGGCGGAATAGAGTGACAGCGGCGCAAGTCCCGTCTCTTCTTTCAATTCCCGCAGCGCAGCCTGCCAGGCTGTTTCACCGTCCTCGATGCTTCCCGCGACCTGACACCATTCACCGGCAAGGGATTGGGTTCTCTTTAAAAGCAGAACCTCGTATCCGGAACCGGTTTTCCGGATGGCGACGAGGGAACTCAGGAAGGCGCGTACGGGAATTTCGGGCAAAGACTTGTCTCAATTCAAAAAAGGAATGACGAAGCCTATCCAAAGGGGAAGGAAACTCCAAGGCCGGATTTTCCGGAGAACGCCGGAAACTGAGCGGTGAGATTGCGTGGTCAGGCCAGCAGCTCAAAAGCACAATGAAATCAGATGGATAACTGTCAATTTTCGCCTGGCAAGCTGCGGTTTCGCATAATATCGGCGTATGCAGCAGGAATTGCTTTTCTGCCGGAGGCCCCCGGCCTCGTCTAATTTGGGCGTTGCGTTTCCGGGGGCACTTTTGAGCGATGGGGCAGGGGCGCGACAATCTCCTCATTAGGAAAGGCAGACGTTGCGGACGGGCGTGCCGCTCCTCTGGGTTTTCGAAAAACCGGGCGCCGCGCCCACTGGGGCGTTCGACGGCGGCAGCAGCGGTTTGCCGCGCACCATGTCGGCAGCTCTCTCGGCCAGCATGATCGTCGGTGCGTTCAGGTCGGCATTGGGCTCGCTCGGGAAGACAGAACTGTCGATGACGCGCAGGCCGCTGATGCCGTGCACTTTCAACTTGCTGTCGACTGTTGCCATCTCGTCCTCGCCCATCCGGCAGGAGCCGCAGGGATGGTAGGTGCTTTCCATGGTCTCGCGGACCCAGGCGCCGATCTCTCCGCAGCCCGAACTGGCCTTGGGCTGTGGTTACGCGTATCATGGCATGAAGGATTACCCATCTTGGTGGCCCTCGACCTGACAGGATCGGGCTTGAGACAGAATTCAAACCGAGTTTTCGCCACCGAACGATCTGGCCCCTCGAAAAGCAGGATCTGAACAATGAAAAAGCTGATCGCTTCTGTTGCCATAGCTGGATTACTGTCCGCTACGGCTTTAACTTCCAGGCCAGCACAAGCAGGCAGCGGCGGTGCCGCGATTGCCGGCGGGGTGGTTGGATTTGCGGCAGGTGCGTTTGTCGGAAGCCGGCTTGCCAAAAACAGGGGTCAGCGCGGTACGGCCGCCCAACGCGGTGGCGGATACAACTACTCGGGTTCGGGCCTTGCACTGCAAAGAGATCTTGCAACACTCGGGTTTGATCCCGGTCCGCTCGACGGACGGCCCGGCAGTCAAACCAACGCCGCGCTCGTTGCCTATCAGCAGACCTATGGCGAAACTCCGGATGCGACGCTTGATCCCAGCGAGCGGCGCCGCCTCAGTGCGCGGGCGATGATGGCAAGCATGCCGATCACCTACGGCGATCGGGATTATTGGCGTCACATTCAGGCGTCGCTTTATCTCAATGGTCTCGATGCAGGCTCTTTTGACGGCAGGCCCGGACGGACGACAAAAAGCGCCATTCAGCAGTATCAGTTTCGTAACAACTACGCGCCGACCGGCGAGTTGACACCGGACCAGGCTCAGGCCCTGTTGCAGTCAGCCCACAATTCGCTTGCTGCCGCCCCGCAACAGAATTGGGCGGCGCAGCCGGGTCAGCTTCAACCCGGACAAGTTCAACCTGGCCTGGGTCAGCAAGGTCCCACCGTCGTCACGCTGCCGTCCGGCACCGCCGATACGGAGTATGAAGAACCCGCCGCAGGCGCGGCCCAATCGACAGACCTGCCCACCGGTCAGGCCGCAAGTGTCAGTTCCGGGCAACCAGGCGCCGCAGCGGCAGAAGCCGAACCTGAAATTCACGTTGATGCGAACGGCAAACCCTACATCATCATGCAAGGCGTGAAGTTCTACATTCAGGCGGCTCCGGCAACCGGGGCGCCGGACGCGGGCGAAACTCCGGCGACCAGCGCGAATAAATTACAGGCCGCCAAAACCGCTGAATAACAGGACCTGACAGCCGAGTTTTCGAGAGGGCCAACAGACGATCCTCGCCGGCTGTCAACGTTAGGACACAGGATGACAGGCAAATATGGAACCGGGCAGATCCCACGTGGGGTCTGCCCGGTGAAAAAGTGCGTCCGGGCTGCAATGCCCGGAAAGCGTTGCCGAGGTTAGCGGTTACGCCAGGCCTGCGTCCGGGTGAGGATGCCTTTGGAGGCAATCAGGTGCAGGATCCTCGCCGCCGCATTGGTGTAGAAGATCATCATCCCCATCGCCGCCGCCGGCGCGATGTCGCCGGCATCATCCATGTTCAGGACGGCGATCGACGCCAGGGTGGTCTTCGGCGAATAGAGGAACACCACCGCCGACACCGTCGTCATGGCGTTGACGAAGAGGTAGATGGAGATATCCAGAACGGCGGGCAGGCAGACCGGTACGGTCACCCTTGCGAACAGCTTCATGGTCGGTTGTTTCAGGGATGCCGAAACGCTCTCGAACTCGCGGTCCATCTGCTTCAGGGCGGTCACGGCGGTCAGATGCGATACGGTGTAGAAGTGGGTCACCGTACAGATCACCAGGATCGCCATGGTCCCGTAGATCACGTGCAACGGGTTGGACGTGTTGTTGAAGAAAAAGATGTAGGCGAGGCCCAGAACCATGCCGGGAATGGCCATGGGCAGCATGGCGAACATCTGGAACAGGGACCGTCCGGTTCTGAAGCCGCTCGTTTTCTCAACGAGATAGGCGCCGAAGAAGACGACGGCCGTGCCGATGATCGCGGTCAGAAGCGCCAGCTGGATCGAGTTGAAATAGGACTCCCAGCCGCCACCGTCCATCTTGTCGAACTGGTAGTTGTTCAGGCTCATGCTCAGGTCATAGGGCCAGAATTTCACCAGGGCGGCGAACTGGCAGATCGCCAGCAGGCCAACGATGAACAGGGCCACAAGCGAGGCGTAGGCCAGAAAGATGCGGTCCATCTTCGGGTTGGGGGAGGGGGAGTAGGGCACGGAGCGGGCCGACAGCAGGGCGACCTGCTTGGACTGCACGAGCCGGTCGATGGCAAAGGCGAAGATGGCTGGAACGACGAGGACCACCGACACGACGGCGCCCATTTCGAAGTTCTGCTGGCCGATCACCTGCTTGTAGATGTCGACAGCCAGAACGTTGAACTGTCCGCCGATGACCTTCGGCAGGCCGAAGTCCGTGATCACGAGGTTGAAGACGACAAAGGCGGCCGAGATAAGGCCGTAGCGGGCGCCCGGAATGGTGACGGTCCAGAAGGTCCGCCAGGGCGTCGAGCGCAGAGAAGTTGCGGCTTCGTAAAGTCGTGAATCGGAGATCGCCAGGGCCGTCGAGATGATGATGAAGGCATGCGGGAAGGTGAAGAACACCGAGCCGATGACAATGCCTATGGGGCCGTAGATCGAGGCCCCGAACAGCAGCTCCTTGATCAGGCCCTGGTTGCCGAAGAGATAGACCAGCGCGATGCCGGGCAGGAGCGAGGGCACCAGAATCGGCATCATCGCGATCAGGCGGAAGACACCCTTGAACCGCATGCAGCTGCGGTTGAGCGCATAGGCGAACCAGAAGGCCAGTGTCACGGTGACCACGGTGGAAATCACCGAAATGATGAGAGAATTCTCGATCGACTTGAAGAGGGTAGGGGTCGAGAAATAATTGACGAAGTTGTCGAAGCCCCGAGCTTTCTCAGGACGCAGCTGGACACGGCGGAAGGTGTTGCTGTCCAGTTCCAGCCAGTCCGTGGTGTCGTGCAACGTCGAGCCGACAAGGAACCGGCCGCCCTCGACCGCATTCCTGACCTTGTACATGACCGGGCTGCGGAAGCTGAAATCGGGGAAGAGCTTGGTCACGCCCAGCCGGCTGTCCGAGCTTCCGCTCAGGTCCGGTTCGGTATAGGCCTGCGCCTTGGCGTTGAGCTGGTCGCCGGTCAGGATGGTGCCGTCGAAGGCGCCGGCCTCGTTGCTGACCTGGAACTCGTAGTGGGACAGCTCGAATTTGTAGGTCGAGAAGGATTTCGACAACATCACCCACAGCGGGAAAACCAGGCTGACAACCAGGTAGAGCGCGATCACGATCATGCCGCCGCGCATGATGATGTCGTCGCGGCTGAGTTTCGGTTTGATAACCGGTCCTTCCGGCATCGTGGTCGGGGCGGTATCGAGTACGCTCATGCCTTGGCCTCCGGACGCGCAAAGGCCATCAGCCTGTCGGTCGGCAGTTCGATCACCATGTTCTTGCCTTCGCCCAGGTCAAGGCGGCGGACGGCGTTGATGGAAAAGTCGGCAAACAGTTCGGTGTCGCCGAAGCGTTCGTTCTGCAAACGGCACCGCCAGAAGGAACCTAGAAATTCCATCTGGTGCAGCAGCACTTCGATGCAGTTGTCGTTGTTGTTGCTGGACACATATCCGAATTCGTGAGGGATCACGTCTTCCGGACGAACGGCAGCGATCACCGGTTCCCCGTCCTTGAAGCCATGCTCGTGACAGGCAAACGACTTCTCGCCGACGCTCAGCCGTCCTCCCTCGGTGACAATGGAAGGGATCTGGTTCATTTCGCCGATGAAGTCGGCGACAAAGAGGTTCGCGGGCTCGCGGTAGATTTCGGTCGGCGCGCCAACCTGCTCGATCACACCATGGTTCATGATGACGATCCGGTCCGCCATCGAGAGCGCTTCTTCCTGATCGTGGGTCACCATGACCGTGGTCACCCCCAGCTTGCGCTGCAGTTCCTTGATCTCGTGGCGCAAGTGCACGCGCACCTTGGCATCGAGCGCGGAGAGCGGTTCGTCAAGCAACAGCAGGCCCGGTTTGGTGGCAATCGCACGCGCCAGGGCGATGCGCTGTTGCTGGCCGCCGGAAAGCTGCGCGGGGTATTTCTTGCCCTGTTCCGGCAGTCCGACCAGCTCGAGCAGTTCCGCGACCCGGGCGGTGATTTCCGGTTTGCTGCGCCCGGTGTTCTCAAGTCCGAACGCAATATTCTTTTCAATGGTCAGGTTCGGGAACAGGGCATAGGACTGAAACACGATGCCGAAATCGCGTTCGGAAGGCGGCAGGTTCGAAATGTCCTTGCCCGCCTGCATCACGGTGCCCCGCGTCTGCAGGTCCAATCCGGCAATCGCGCGCAGCAAGGTGGTCTTGCCGCAGCCGGAGGGGCCAAGAAAGCAGATGAACTCGCCTTCGTTGATATCCAGCGAAATATCCTTTAGCGCCAGAAACCCGCCGAAGGCTTTCCAGAGGTTCTCGATACTCAGATAGAACTGTCCAGGGGCGTCGGTATGGGTCACGGCAGGTGTCCTCACGTCAAAATGCTTCATGGCGTTACGGGATCCGGCAGTTTGTAAGTTGAAGGAAAAAAGAAAGGCGGAGGCACGTACGCCCCCGCCCTCCGCAGAGATTACTTTGCTTCCGACTTGCCGTCGTAGCGTGTCTGCCATTCCTTCAGGATGGCGGCGCGGTTGTTGGCTGCAAACTCGAAGTCGTTGTCGATCATCGCGTCCAGGAGACCTTCGGGGAAATGTTCCACCGGCTTGGCGATGCCCGGATAGGCCACCACGGCATAGCCCGTGTTGTACATTTCGTTGGCTTCCTTGGTGATCGAGAAGTCGAGCAGTTTCTGTGCCGCTTCCAGATTGGCCGTGCCCGCCACGATGGCCGAGGCTTCCATGTCCCAGCCCACGCCCTCGCTCGGGACGATGATTTCCAGAGGTGCGCCTGCCGCCTTGGACTTGGCACCGCGGAATGCAAAGGAGATCCCGATCGGAATTTCACCGGCCGCAGCCAGCTTGCAGGGCTTGGAGCCGGAATGGGTGTAGCGCGCAATGTTCTCGTGCAACGCGTCCATGTATTCCCAGCCGCCTTCCTCGCCGAACATCTGCAGCCAGCTGGAAACGTCGAGGAAGCCCGTGCCGGAAGAATTCGGGTTGGGCATGATGATCTTCCCGGCATACATCGGGTCGGTCAGATCCTTCCAGGAGGTCGGCGGCTTCAGCCCGGCCTTTTCGGCCTCGACCGTGTTGTAGCAGACCGCAGCCACCCAGGCGTCCATTCCGACCCATGCGGGCGGATTGTCCTTGTCGACGAACTTCTTGTCGAGTTCCCCCACGCCTGCCGGAGCATAAGGCTCAAGCATGCCTTCGGATTTCAAGAGAAGCAGAGAGGTCGCCGCCAGGCCCCAGACCACGTCTGCCTGAGGGTTGTCACGCTCGGCCAGCAACTTGGCTGTGATGATCCCGGTGGAATCGCGCACCCAGTTGATCTTGATGTCCGGATAGGTTTCGTTGAATTTTTCGGCGTAGCGCTGAAGGTCTTCCGCTTCGACCGCGGTATAGACCGTCAGTTCCGTTTCGGCGGCCGCGGAGCCTGCAAGCACGAAACTTGCCGCCAGTGACGCCAAAAGTACTTTTGTTTTCTTCATCATGTTCTCCTCTGCAATATCGCGCGACAATGGAACTCTGCGTTTCCTTTTATCGGCGGTCTGTTTGGCACGTTAGCGGTGCCAAAAAGTTTATTTTGCCGACCCCTTCACTGTGTGAGCGATCGCTTTTTCGTTTCCACCCCAACGACTGATGACGGGCTCACCCGCTCAACGTTCAATGCCGGGACAGCCACAGGTGAACCCGCACGCCTCCTGCGCGGGTTTATCGGCCATCCGCCAGGCAAGGGCGTGTTCATCATCCATCCTCACCCCCTTTCGGGCTCAGTCCAGCAAGTTCGATATTAACCCCAGCTTCCGCCAAAACCCGTGCAAGGCCATCGTCTGGCGGCGCATCGGTAACCAGCGTGTCGACCTGCTCCGGAGCGATCCCGCGATGGGGAGCACGCGTCTCGAATTTGAAATGGTCAACGACCATAAGCACCTTCGCGCTCACCTCGGCGGCAACCTTCCCCAGCTGGGCTTCATTGGCATTGGAGAACATGAAGCCGGCTGATGCGGAGAGTGCATCGGCACTCAGGATTGCCAGGTCGAAAGCAAAGGTTCTGGTTTGCGCTTCCGTCAGCGATCCGAATGTGCCGCGCTCGTCCTGCTGCATTTCACCGCCGAGCAGGTACACTTTGTTGCCGTTGTGATTTGCCAGGGCCTGGGCAACGCCTAAGGAGTTCGTCGCGATGGTCAGATCGGAATGGCCGCGCAGCTCCTCGGCGACGAAGGCGGTTGTTGTTCCAACGTCCAGGAACAGGCACATGCCGTCCTTCACATAGTCTGAAACGGCTACCGCGATCCGGTGTTTTTCCTTCTTGTGCCGTGTGATGCGGCTGAAAAAGCTGGGGTCGCCCTCGACATCGACAAGATAGACGCCACCATGCACCCTGGTGACGGCGCCGCCTTCCGACAACGCTTTCACGGCGCGGCGCACCGTTTCCTCCGAAACATTCAGTGCCACGGCAAGATCCGTGTTCCTTGCCGAGCCTCCCAGCCGCCTCAAGACGTTCAACAGTTCAACTTCTCTGTGGGAGTGAATGTTCATTTTTCAGCTCAAAGGACCCGCATTTCGGTAATTAACCCACAAATTCCACACTTTCACAATTCATTTTTCAGAAACCGGTCAAAAACACACATTTGTGCCCGGTTCCCTTTCGCCAGCAGCCAGTTTGGCATGTTCTCAGCACAAGAAAAGTCGATTATGTCTACCACTTCATAGGCTGAGCTTATGATGCTGGGCCCGTGTGCTCCGGCAGATGAATGGAAACACGTTTTATGCCGCTCAGGAAGCGTAATCCTAAGCGGCAAGTGAGAAATTTCCTTACCCAGCTAATGTTCTGGCTTGCGCGGATCTCCGCGTTGCCTGGCTATCCGTTGCGCGGACGTTCGCCTGACGGGTCATAGGGTGTGCGGATGTGGGCTTCTGCTTCCAGGCGCGTTCCCGCAAGGTCGATTTCCCACATGTGTCGCGAAAGGAAGGCCGCCGTGACCCTCTCAGGCGCATGCAACTGAACCAGGGCGGTCGCCGCTTTCAGCGTGTGCCCATAGGCCGCGGAGCGGACCTCACCGATTTCCCTGCCGTCACACAGGACCGCTTCACCGCCCCAGAGTTGCGCTCCGCCGTCTTTCAGCACCATCTGGACGATCCGGGTCTTGAGGTGATCCGGATCCGATTTGGCGGCCAAAAGTGCCTCCCTGCCGATAAAGCCTCCCGGCTTGTCGAAGTCGACGGCAAAGGTAAGCCCCGCCTGCAAGGGGGTGATGTCCGGCGTCAATTCCCGGCTCCAGGCCCGGAAGCCTTTTTCGAGGCGCAGGCCCTCAAGGGCGTAGTAACCGGCATCGCGAATGCCGTGGGTTTCGCCCGCGCGCATAAGATCTTCGTAGACCCCAACCGCGAATTCCACCGGAACGATCAGTTCCCAGCCGAGTTCGCCGACGTAGGTCATCCGGTTTGCCAGAACGGTTGCGTAGCCGAGGTCGATCGACTGCACAGTTGCGAAGGGAAAGGCTTCGTTGGAAAGGTCGGTCTTGGTGACCTTGGCCAGAACCTCGCGCGACTTAGGGCCCATCAGGGCGAGAACGGCCCACGAGCTCGTGACGTCGGTCAGGAAGACATGGGCGCTTTCATCGAAGTTCTTTCGAAGCCAGTCCGCGTCCCTGACGGCTTGGGCCGAACCTGTGATCAGCAGGAATTCGTCGGTCTTCAGGCGCAGAACCGTCAGGTCGCTCTCATAGCCGCCCCTTATATTCAGCAGACCGGTATAGACGGTCTTGCCGATTTCAACGTCGACATTTCCGGCACAGATCCGGTTGAGCTCCCTGCAGGCATCGCGTCCCTGGACCAGCAGTTTGGCGAAAGAACTCTGATCGAACAGCGCCACACCTTCGCGGACGGCCCTGTGTTCGGCGGCCACGGCCTCGTGCCAGTTCTGGCGGCCGAAACTGTAGTCGATCCCTTCGCCGGGGGCGGCGGCAAAATAATTGGCCCGCTCCCAGCCCATCTTGGAGCCGAAAACCGCGTTCTTCGCCGCCAGCCGGTCGTAGAGCGGTGAGCGGCGGAAGGGGCGGGCACTGTCGAGTTCCCGGTTCGGCCAGGGCATGGCGTAGTGCAGGCCCAGCACCTCCTTGACCCGGTCGTGCAGCCATGAGGGATTGTTGTTGAACCCGGCGAACCGGCGGATGTCGACGGCAAAGAGATCCATGGTCGGTGCGCCCTCGACGATCCATTCGGCGAGCGCCCGTCCGGCGCCGCCCGCGCTGGCGATCCCCATGGAATTGAAGCCGGCGCCGACGAAGAAGTTCTTCAGCTCCGGAGCCTCGCCCAAAAGGTAGTTGTTGTCCGGCGTAAAGCTCTCCGGGCCATTATAAAATTTGCGCACGCCGGTCTCGGCCATCTGCGGAACTCGGATCAGGGCGTTTTCCAGCAGGATTTCGAACTGCTCCCAGTTGTCGGGCAGCAGCTGGAAGAAGAAGTTGTCGGGAATGCCGTTCATGCCCCAGGGCTTGGCTTCCGGCTCGAAGCCGCCCATGACCAGGCCGCCGGTTTCCTCCTTGAAATAGATGTAACCGTCCGGGTCGCGCAGAACCGGAAGGTCGGGGGCAATGCCATCGATCTGTTCGGTGACGATGTACATGTGCTCGGCGGAGTGCAGGGGCACGCTGACGCCGCACATCTTGCCTATATTGCGCGCCCATTGGCCGGCGCAGTTGATGACCACTTCCGCCTCGATGCGTCCGCGATCGGTGGCAACGCCGCTCACCCGGCCCTTGTCTGTCAGGATGTCCGTGACCTTGATACCCTCGATAATGCGGGCACCGCGCATACGTGCCCCTCTGGCGAGAGACTGGGTCAGGTCGGTGGCGTTGGCCTTGCCGTCGCCGGGCATCCAGAGGCCGCCCTTCAGGTCCTCGACCTGCATCACCGGCCATTTTTCCCGCGCCTCCTCCGGCGTGATCACTTCCACCTCCACGCCCTGCGCCCGGGCGGCCGCCGCGGTGCGCAGCAGCATGGTCATGCGGTCGTCGGTTCGCGCAACGGTCACCGACCCGCATTCCGTCCAGCCGGTGGCAAGGCCGGTCTCTGCTTCAAGCTCGGAATAAAGTTGCGTCGAATAACGAATGAGGTTGGTCATCGCGGGGGTGCTGCGCAGCTGCCCGACCAGCCCGGCGGCATGCCAGGTCGTGCCGCAGCTGAGCTGCCCCTGTTCCAGCAGAACGATATCGGTATGGCCCATCTTGGCCAGATGATAGGCGACCGAGCATCCGACGATACCGCCGCCGACAATCACATATTGCGTTCTTTCCGGAAGGTTTGTTTCGGCCATGTAATGCACTCCGCGACAAGAGGGGATCTTGGCGGCAGAGTTTCATACTTTGCAAAACTTGGCAAATCTTTTCGTAATTTTGCAAAGGTAAGATATCGCGTCATGACCTGCATGCGGACCGGCAAACAAAAGGGCAGGGGAGTGCCCACGGCTTTTCTAAGCAAAATGGTGGTCTGGATTCTGAGGGAGAAGGAAAGACCTACCGCGCGACCTGAAGTTCGGTGTTTTTGAGCGCACGCAGGATATCACCATCCGGACGTTCGTCCGTCACGAGAATGGTACCCGGTGGTGCTTCCGGCATGACGACCTGGCCGATCACGCCGAACTTGGAATGGTCCGCCAGGATCATCGGTGTTTCCGCCTGTTCGAGCATGCGGGCTCTAAGGTCCGCGGCCTCGCGCGAGAAATCGGTAAACCCCGCCCGGGCGCTGAGGCCGCCCGCGCTGATGAGCGCGAATTCGGCGCGATAGCGCGACAGGTTCTCGATGACCTCGACTCCAAAGGTCGCGCTTTCGGCCAGATCGAGGCGCCCGCCCAGAACGACGACTTCCCGGCAGGCGGGGCCAATCAGCTCGGCCAGTTTCAGATCGTTGGTATAGACATAGAGCCCCTGGTGCCGCCGGCTCAGCGCTCTGGCAACTTCCAGCGTCGAAGACCCGTTGTCGATGATGAGGGAGGCATTGTCCGGTATCATCGCCGCCACAAGCGCGGCGATCCTGGATTTGCCGGCGGCGTTGCGAAGCACCCGGTCGGAAATCGGGGCTTCCTGCGTGACGATCGGCGTTGCGCCGCCCCGGATCTGCGCCAGCTTGCCCTGTTTGGCCAGCGTCTCGATGTCCTTGCGCACGGTTTCGCGCGAGACCCCCAGCCGCTCCGTCAGGGAGCGGATGGACACCGCCGGTTGCCGGGCCACTTCATCGAGAATGACGGCATATCGTTCGTCGGGCAGCATGCGGGCGGGTTCCTTTCCGATTGCGGCGAACTTGCCAACCTTTGCCAAGTTCTGCAAGAGGCCGGCGTCGTCCGGCGAAACGCAGATCCTTGTTCGGAACCAGCCAACAGATCGCTTCCTATTCCTGCTGCTACAGAGAACCTGCTTCCTCGATGGGCCCCCGGGTTATCGAGACAGTCCAGTCGATGAAGCATTTCAGTTTGGCGGGAACATATTTCTTGCTCGGGTAGATGAAGAAGAGGCCGCGCGCAGGCGCGGACCAATTCGGCAATACCGGAACCAGCCGGCCCGTTTTCAGATAGGGGGCCGCGGCAAAGTCGGGGCAAAGGGCGATGCCGATTTCCCCGAGGGCGGCATCAAGGGTTGCCTGATCGTCGTCCGTCACCAGTCGCGGCGGGCTTGTCTCGTGAAACACGCCTCCCGGTCCGTCCAGGTGCCAGTGCCGCACAAGGCCATCCGTCTGCCCGAGGGTCTTGATGAGGGCCGCTTCTGCCAGATCCGTGGGGGTTTCAAGCGGGCCGATGCGTGCGAGGTGGTTCGGCGCGGCGAACAGGCGGAAGGACGTGTCGCAGATGTGGCGCGAAATAAGGGTCGAGTCGTCGCTGCGGCCGCCGCGTATGGCACAATCGAACCCCATCTTGTTCATGTTCGCGATCTGGTCGGAGACCGAAAGGCTGACACTGATCCCGGGGTAGGCCTCCAGGAACTCATGCAGGCGCGGCAGGATGAAGGCCCGGGCGACAAGGCTGAGACAGGTGACCCGTAGCTGACCGGCGGGAGTGCCGCCAAGCGTGCCGAGTGTCTGCTCGACCGAGTCGATTTCTTCCAGGATGGCCGTGCACCGGTCGAGGTAGCCGGCGCCTTCCTCGGTGAGGGAGATGACACGGGTGGACCGGTGAAACAGCCGGATCGACAGCGCCGCCTCCAGATCCTGTATGCGTTGCGACACCCGCGTCCTGGGAACGCCGAGCAGCCGGGCGGCGGCCGTGAAGCTGCCGGATTGCGCGGCGGCAACGAAGGTCCGCATTGCCGTCAGCTTGTCCATGCGCGCGGTCTCCACATTGATAAACTTTATTGCACAGTAAAACCGGATTTCAACCAATTGTCCAAGTCACCTTCCGGTGTGAAGGTTCTTGCAATCGGAAACTGGAGCGTGTGTTGCCGTGACCCTGAAATGCGACCCCGAAACCGGCACCTGTCTTGTCGGGGAAGACAGCGACCGCCACGCGCCGGAGACCGTCCAAAATATACTCGTCACCTATGCCGGCGATCCGATGTGTTCGTGGTGCTGGGGCATGTCACCCGTCGTCAGCGACCTGGCCGAATGGTGCACGCAGCATGACATCGGGTTCCGCCTGCTGATGGGAGGGCTGCGTCCGGGAGGCGGCGATCCGTGGAACGAAGCCTTCAGGACATTCCTGCGCAACGAGTGGCAAACCATTGCCGCGAGGACCGGTCAGCCATTCGGCTATCGGCTGCTGGAGCGGGAACATTTCAATTACGACACCGAGCCGGCCTGCCGGGCCGTGGTCACCGCACGCTCGATGCTGGAAGGCCAGCCGGATTCATGCGGCAGGGAACTGCGTTTTTTCTCCGCAGTGCAGCGGAAGTTCTATGTCGGCGGCGATGATCCGAAGGAACTGGAATTCTATGAGGATATCTGTGTTTCGGTCGGGCTGGAGGTGAAAACCTTTGAAGACCGTTTCCGGTCGCCCGAAGCGACCTCTGAGACCCTGCGCGATTTCCGAATGGTCCGGCAACTCGGCATTCGAGGTTTTCCCACGATCGTCCTTCAGGACCGGGACGATGTGCACCCCGTTTCGGAAGGATACGCCCCCTTGCCGCAACTGACCGCGCGGCTGAAGGCGCTCGGTGCCGGTTGAGCCATGGGGATCATGAGCAAACAAGACAGAGAGGAGACCGGTATGCCGGTAGTATTTCAGGTGGACTTCCCGTTCAACGGGCCCTGGGGAGAGGATCTTGCCGCGGCGATGGCTGACCTTTCCGCGGACATTGCCGGTGAGCCCGGCCTGATCTGGAAGATCTGGACCGAAAACCCGGATACCGGCCGCGCCGGTGGCGTCTATCTGTTCGAGACCGGGGAAGCTGCCCGGAACTACGCCGCCAAGCATCTGGAACGGCTCGAAGCCTTCGGAGTGTCCGGCATCGTCCACCACCAGTTTCAGATCAACGAGAGCCTGTCCGGCATCACACGATTTACCGGCAAAGGCTGACATGAGCGGGCCGCGGAACCCGTGATCAGGCAGGTGAAGAGGAAGCCCGGAAGCTACTCGGAAACAAACAAGCAGAGGAGGAGAATGGAAGATGAGCAAGGACCTGGAAGGCGGGATCACCCGCAGCGGCACCGGCTATGACGGGGTGGAATGGAACATCCTGGGCCAGAAGTATTTCCCGAAAGCATCCTGTGAAACGACGTTTGCATTTGAAACCAACTCCGAACCCGGGCAATTCGTGCCCGTGCATATCCATCCTACCCAGGACGAATTCATCCTCGTTCAGGAAGGCGAGCTGGAACTGAAGCTCGACGGCGAATGGACGACGGCCAAGGCCGGTGATCTCGTGCGCATGCCGCGCGGTATTCCGCACGGCTATTTCAACAAGTCCGACAAGCCCGCACGCGCCCTCTTCTGGGTATCGCCTGCGCGCAAGCTGCCGGCCCTGTTCGAGGTGCTTCACGACATGACCGACGTCGAGGCGGTCGTCCGGGTCTCGGCCGAGCATGAGGTCGACTTCCTGCCGCCGGAAGCCAACGACTGACCAGGACGCCCGCATCCTTAAGGGTGCGGGTATTCTCGAAATGTTCGCCGCGCCTGCAACACTGACTGTCTGGCACTGGCGGGTGTTTTCGGCGTCAGCCGGAAAACTGCACACCCGAGACCTGGGCCCGCAAGCGCGGATCCTGCGACTTGATCTGGACAGGGCGCCCGTCCAGCAGTTCTCGGCACCGCTCCAGCGTTTCCGCTTCCAGCCGCGCCATCGCCTCTTCCGTGTAAAAGGTCAGGTGCGGGGTGAGGATCACGTTCGCCCGTCCGAACAGCGCACTCAGCGGATGGTTTTCCAGCGCCAGAGGCTCCTGCGAAAAGACGTCCAGTCCCGCGCCCGCGATCCAGCCTTCATCAAGAGCCTTGATCAGCGCCACCTCGTCGATGATGGCGCCGCGGGACACGTTGATCAGGGCGGCTGTCGGCTTCATCGCCTTGAGTTCCGCTTCGCCGATCAGGTGCCGGGTGCTGTCGTTCAGGACCGCGTGGATCGTCACGAAATCGGACTGTTCGAGCAGTTCCTGCAAAGTTTCGCACTTTTCCGCGCCATGGACGGCCATCTCTTCCGCCGGCATGCCGGGATTGTACGCAACGACACGCGCACGGAAACCGGCGCCTGCCATGCGGGCCATGCTGCGGCCGATCTTGCCCAGACCGATGATGCCGACCGTGCTTTCCGCCAGATCACGCCCGATCCAGGCCGGTTCCGGCCAGGCCCAGCCTTCGCTTTGCATCACGCGGCCGAGAGCCGGCAGGCGCTTTGCCAGCGCGATCATCAGGGCGAAGGCGCCTTCGGCAACGGTCTCTTCCGCGTATTCGGGGATGTTGACGACCGGAATCTTGTGTTCGATGGCCGCGGGAATGTCGATCGCGTCGATGCCGACACCGTATTTCACGATGCCGCGCAGCTTGGGGGCCGCTTCGATCACCTTGCGCGTGACCGGCGTGTAGCACATGAGCAGAAGATCGGCATCGGCCACCTCGCGGATCAGGTCCGCTTCCGCAATGCCGTCCGGCAAAAGGACGAGTTCGTGCCCCAGGTCCCGCAGGGCCGCGTCTGCGATCGGCATTTTGAGTTCCCGGTCCGTACGAACGATTTTCATGAAACTCTCCTGATAAATTCAGCTTGTTGCACCGATCATTACAATGCCTGCCGTGACAACAATCGACGCGATGATGCGCCGCCCCCTGGGCCCCTCGTGAAACAAGATCACGCCGATCAGGGCTGCGAAGATGACGGACGTTTCCCGCAAGGCGCTGACAAGGCCGAGCGGAGCAAGGGTCTTCGCATAAAGCACAAGACCGTAAGCCGCACTGGCAACCACACCGCCGGCAAATCCGAGCACGAGTTGTTTTGCCGACAGAACGCGAACCCGGTGCATCCTTGTCGGCAAGATATAAAGGGCGACCAGTAGTTCAGCCGTGAACAGCCAGCCGATATAGGCACCGGAATGACCTGAAAGGCGCACGCCGATGCCGTCGATCAGGGTATAGGTGCTTATCGACAGACCGACCGCGAGTGCCGCATATATCCCGGCCTTTGGCAGAGCGCCAGAAAACGCCTTCCACGCCAAAACCAGGATACCGATCGAGACCAGAACGACACCGGCCCAGGTCCCGATCGGCAGGACTTCTCCAAGCCAGATCTGGGCCGCCAACGCCACGATCACGGGCGCGACGCCGCGGGCAACAGGATAAATCAGGCTGAGATCGCCGAGGCGATAGGCATTGTTGAGCAACCAGAAATACAGCCAGTGTACAACCATGGAGGCCACCAGCCAGGGCAAGACCTCCGTCTCCAATGCCGGAGAAACCGCCAGGAGAATGAGCCCGGCAGGCACAGTCCCGAGGGCTATCAGACCAAGCATGACGGTCCGATCTTCCGCGCCTTTGACGAGGGCGTTCCAGACCGCGTGAAACAACGCGGCCGCGAGAACGACCAGGAAGACAGTGGTGCTCACGCCGCCTCTTTGATCGCACCGATCACGATGTCCAGCGCCCGGTCCAGATCTTCCTCCGCAATCGTCAGGGGAGGCGACAGCGTCAGCACGCAACCCTGGCTGATCTTGAAGCTCAGCCCTGCCTCGAGGCAGGCGTAATAGATCCGCTCGGCCCGCGCGTTGCCGGGGGTCTTGTCGGCCCGGTCGTCGACGATCTCGATGCCGAACATCAACCCGCGGCCACGGATGTCGCCGACGATGGCGACGTTCAGAAGCTCGCTGTTCAGCCTCGTCATGGCATGATCGCCGAGTTCGGCGGAGCGTTCGACTAGACCTTCTTCCTTGATGATCTTTATCGTGGTCAGGGCAGCCCGGGCGGTCACCGGGTTCTTTTCATGGGTGTAGTGGCCGATGGCAAAATCACCGCAGACGTCCAGATCCTCACGCGCAACACAGGCGGCAATCGGCAGGATGCCGCCGCCGAGCGCCTTGCCGACGGTGACAATGTCCGGAATGATCTCGTCGTGTTCGAAGGCGAACATGCGCCCCGTCTTGCCGAGGCCGGTCGGGATTTCGTCCATGATCAAAAGCGCGCCCCGGCGGTTGCAGGCCTCGCGCACCGCTTTCCAGAAACCGGGGGGCGGGACGTAGGGCACGGCGCGCATCGGCTCGGCGATGACGGCCGCCACATCGCCCTCGCGCTCCAGGACGAAGTCGACCATTTTTGCACAGGCAAGGCCGCAGGTTTCCGGCCCCGGATGGTTGTAGGGGCAGCGGTAGCAGGCAAAGGGCGCCACGTGTTCGGTGCCCGGCAGCAAGGGGCCGGCGATATGGCTGCGGAAGGTGGCTTCGCCGCCGACGCTGGCAGCTCCAAAGCCGGCGCCATGGAAGGCATCCCAGAAGCTGACGGTCTTGAACCGCTTCGTTGCCGCACGGGCGATCTTGAGCGCCACTTCGTTGGCATCCGACCCGCCGGTCGTGAACAGCACCTTGCGGAGGTCGCCGGGCGCGATCTCGCCAAGTTTTTCGGCAAGTTCCACGGCCGGATCGTTGGTGAAGCGGCGCGGCGAAAAGGGCAGGTCGTCGAGCTGAGCCTTGATCGCCTCGATCAGGCGCGGATGGCCATAGCCGATGTGGTGCACCGAATTGCCATGGAAATCCATGTAGCGGCGCCCGTCCATGTCCTCGATCCAGATGCCTTCTGCCTTGGCGATGGTCGACACGCAAGGCGAGGACAGCGACTGGTGCAGGAAGGCATCCGCGTCGCGCTTCAGGAGCGGTGCGGAGTTGGGGCCGATGGACTTCTCAAGCCAGGCCTTGCGGGCGCCGGACGTATTGGATTCGCCTTCTGTGTGAACGATCTGCGCCATGGCCTGTCCTTGAGTTCATAAAAAGGCGGCAGGGGAGGCCGCTGAAGTCCGATGAGCTCTCGCTCCGCGAGAGAGTTATCCGGAGCCGGGTCATCCGTTTCGATGTCCGGCTCCGGATCGTGGTCGCTGCGATGGGGTCAGCGTGGCCAGGGCAGGGAGTAGGTCTTGACGTTGGTGAAGAACTTCATGGCCTCCTGAACGCCTTCCTTGACGGCGTTGCCGCTGTCCTTGATGCCGCCGAAGGGCGACATCTCGATGCGGTAGCCGGGTTGCTCCCAGATGTTGCAGGTGCCGACGTTGAGCCCGTCGATGTAGGCAATCGCCCGGTTGAGGTCGTTGGTGCACACGCCCGAACTCAGGCCGAACTCGGTCGAGTTGGAAATCGCCATGACCTCTTCGTCATTGTCCGGAACCCGGACGATCGGAACGATCGGACCGAAGGTCTCTTCCATCACCAGTTCGCTGTCGTGCGGCACCTTGTCGACGACGATCGGCGGGAGCAGGGCGCCGTTGCGGCCGGGGTGGTAGAGGATCTCTGCGCCCTGTTCGGCAGCCATCAAGACGCGCTTTTCGAAGAGTTCGGCGGCCTGGGCATGAACCACGCAGCCGAGCTGCGTTTCCGGATCCATCGGATCGCCGAACCGGATCGCCTTGGCCTTTTCCAGGACCATCGGCACGAAACGGTCGGCCACGCTTTCCTGTACGAGAATGCGTTTCACCGCCGTGCAGCGCTGGCCGGAGTTCCCGGTTGCCCCGGCAACGGCGATGGTGGCCGCCTTTTCCAAATCCTCGTCGGACAGGTCGTTCAGAACGATCAGCGGGTCGTTGCCACCGAGTTCGAGCACGGTGCGCTTGTAGCCGGCCTTCCGGGCGATCATCTTGCCGACCGGCACGCCGCCGGTGAAGGTGATGATGTCGATGTTCTCGTTCAGGATCATCTCGTCGCCGATGTCCTTCGGCCAGCCGGTCACCACCTGGAACATCTCCG
>NZ_JBNKYW010000113.1:0-7000 GCF_050301095.1 Roseibium sp. | reverse complement strand
CGGGATCTTGGGCTCTCCGGCCAGTCTCACTTCGCCCTTGAGGGCTTCCGCGATCGATGTTCCGAAACTTCCCGGCTGGTAGGGATAGATTTTCAGGTTGTTCTTGATGTTGTTGACAGCGGGCTTGGGGTCGTTGCCGTTCTCGATAAAGGCCCGCAGGGCATAGAGTATTGTGTTGGTCCTGGAATGGGAGACGAAGTATCCCCCTTCTGGAAGGGGGCCGTCATAACCAGGGCCGACGATCAGATATTTTCCGCCAAGGCCCCGGTCGGGACCGGGTTTGCCCATGTCGGTCACCCACTGGAACCACATGTCGTTGACCGCGCCGAGGCCGTTTGTCGGCTGATCGATCACAACCGGGCCCTTTGAAAGATCAATCCAGCCGAGGTAGTAGATCGTGTCCGCATTTGCGGTCAGGAACAGCGAACTGGAGTCCATCAGTTCTTCGAAAATGACGATGTCACCGCTGCCTGCGCCGATGCTCTCCATGCCCTTCTTGATGGCGAGGGCGGAAGCGCCCCGGAAACTGTTGTTGTAAGTGTTAAGCGCTCGGGTGAAATCGAGCGTATCGAATATTTTTCGCGCGGTTTCATCGCTCGGGGCGCCATCCTTGAATTCAAGCGTGCCCGCGCTTGTTTCGACCGTTTCCGGGGCCGAGAGGGACTGGACGATTTCCTTTGAAACCTCAGCGTAAGAGGGAGAAAGGCCCAGAGTTAATAGAATGGTTGAAGCAAAGAGTATTTTGTATTGTGTGTTCCGAAGATAAGACATTCAATTCTACTCCTAAAAATTCAGGATCAGATAGGCGTTACGTAGTGTTTTCGATTGTTTTGTTAAGAGGTTAGACTTTTTTGAGGCTGAATATTTCTTGATTTTTTAAAAGTTATCCGAGCCTGCTGTTCACGGCCGAAACGATGATCCCGGCAGCCTCGAATGGGTCGTAATTCTCGTTCGTTAAACACTGGTTGAACCGAGCGTTTTGTGCGGAATGTCTTTGTCTTTCCAGGATACGACTGGAAATTCGGAGAAATTGCAAAAACACACTTACAGCGCGGGTACAGCAGCATCCTCAATGCACGGGATTTTTTTACAGTGATAGAGATACCTAGGTGAACTTTACGCTAGGTCATTTTTGGTTGCAACCCACTTCGGCAATGCATTGTTTCGGGCAAACAGATTCGTTCCACAGTCTTGCAACGATCGTTCCTAAAGTGGCCAGAACACGAGAATGGCCGGGATGGCAATGACGAGCACCAGGATTTCCAGCGGCAGACCGATGCGCCAGTAGTCACCGAAGCGGTAGCCGCCGGGGCCCATGATGATCGTGTTGTTCTTGTGGCCAATGGGGGTGAGAAAGGCGCAGGACGCGGCCACGGCGACCCCCATCAGGAAGGGATCCGGATTGACGCCGAGCGTGTTTGCGATCTGGACCGAAATCGGCGCGGCGATCAGGCAGGTGGCGACGTTGTTCAAAAAGTCGGACAGGGTCATGGTGACAATCATCAGGACGGAGAGCGTCACCCAGGCGGGCGCACCTGCCGTCACCGTGACGATGCCGTCGGCGATCAACTGGGCATTGCCGGCAGATTCGAAGGCCTGCCCGAGCGGGATCAGGGAACCCAGCAGCACGATCACCTTCCATTCGACCGAATTGTAGACGTCCGATCCGCTGACCAGTCCCGATGCGGCGTACAGGATGACGCAGGCGGCGAGGGCGACCGGCAGATAGGCAAGGCCTGCGACCGCAGCGGCGATTGCCAGGACAAAGCCTGCAATTGCCAGCCGGGCCTTGCCGCGCTGGATCATGCCGGTCTTCCGGCCCTCGAGCGGCAACACGCCGAGCCAGGAACAGGCGTTGTCGAGCCGGTCCTGGGTGCCAAGCAGCAGGAGCACGTCGCCCGGCCGGATCTTTTCGTGGCGGACACGCTTCTGGATGCGGCGTCCCTGCCGGGAGATGCCGAGAAGGGTCACGCTCTGGCCGTAGAGAAGCCGCATGTCGAAGGCCGAACTGCCGATGATGCGGGCATTGTCCGGAGCAATCGCCTCGATCAGGGACAGTGCGCTGCCCGTCAGTCCGCCCTTGTGCCGTTCGGACCCGGCAAAGTCGAGCCTGGCGGCTCCGATGAAGGCCTCGATGGCCTTTGGATCGCCCTCGACCACCAGAAAATCATCGGACTTGATCGGTTCACGCCGGGCGAAGCCCCGGATCCGCCGGCCGTTGCGGATAAGGCCGATGATGGCAACGTCCTTGTCTTCGGCTACAGGATATAGATCGCCGACGGTCAGTGGTTTGTCCTCCGAAATCTTGCCGACTTTCAGTTCAGCCGAGTAGAGGCTTTCCGCGAAGCCTTCCTGTTTGGGAGGAACCCGAAAATGATCGGGCAGCAGGCGCCACCCGACGAGGGTGACGAAGGCGATGCCGCCGACGGCGACGAGGAGCCCGACAGGTGTGAAATCGAACATGGAAAACGGCGCGCCAAGTGCGTCGGAGCGGTATTCGGCAATGACGATGTTGGGCGGCGTGCCGATGAGCGTGATCATGCCGCCCAGGATCGTGGCGAAGGAGAGCGGCATCAGAGACAGGCCGGGAGAGCGTTCCGCCTTCCGGGCCGCTTCCAGGTCCAGCGGCATCAGGAGCGCAAGGGCGGCAACATTGTTGATGATGCCGGACAGGCCGGCTCCGACAAGGGCCATCAGGCCGACGTGACCGGAAAGGCTGCGGGAGGCGGACAGGACATGCCCGGCGATCAGTTCGACCGCACCCGAATTCATCAATCCGCGTGAAACGATCAGAACAAGCGCGATGATGATGACGGCGGAATGGCCGAAGCCGGAAAAAATCTCATGCGAGGGAACCAGTCCGAGGAGCGCCCCGAGGACCAGCGCGGAAAAGGCAATCAGATCAAACCGGACACGCCCCCAGATCAGCAGGGCGAAAACGACGCCGAAGAGGACAAAAAGGGCGGTCTGATCGAAAGTCACGGGATAACGGCTCCGGCAGAAACGGGGTATCTTGCCGAAGCTGATCATGCCCACGCCGTAATCTCAAGCCGCTTTCCCGATATTCCCGGGCATGCCGCTTGAAAGGGGGCGATCGAGTTTCCGCTTATGCCGGCGCTTTGGTCTTTCCCGCCTCCCGTGGCTTCACACGACCGTAACGTTGAGGGGCGGCAGACCCGCAATGGAGGCTTCCAGGACATCGCCTTTTTCAACCGGTCCGACACCGGCCGGTGTCCCGGTGAGGATCACGTCGCCGGCATCCAGCCGGAAGAGACCGGAGAGGTTGGCGATGATTTCCGGAACTTTCCAGATCAACTGGTTGAGATCGCCCTCCTGGCGGAGGGTGCCGTTGACGGTAAGTGCGATGCGGCCGTTTTCAGGCGATCCGAAGCGGGTGGCGGGAACGATTTTACCCACCGGGGCGGAGCGTTCGAAGGCCTTGCCCGCTTCCCATGGGCGTCCGGCCTTTTTCGCCTGTCCCTGCAGGTCTCTGCGGGTCATGTCGAGGGAAACCGCATATCCGTAAACATGGTCGAGCGCTTCATCGACAGGAATGTCGCTGCCGCCGGATTTCAGCATGACGGCCAGTTCGATCTCGTGATGAACGTCACCGGACAGCGGCGGATAGGGGAACTGGCCGGACGGGTCCAGGTTGTCAGGGTTCTTCTGGAAGAAAAACGGCGGTTCCTTGTCCGGGTCGTGGCCCATCTCCACCGCATGGGCCGCGTAGTTGCGGCCGACGCAATAGACCCGGCGTACCGGAAAGCCCGCCTCGCTGTCGGAAACGGGCAGGATGATTGGCTGAGGGGCCGGAATGACTGTCGGCATGGCAAGGCTTTCCAGATAAACGGGAGATCTGCTTGTACCTATTTCCCCGACCACTTGTCGAGACGGGCCGGGATGTCTTTCACGTCTGTTTGTCCGGCAGGACTGCCTTCATGTCTGAGGTTGTGGAGAGGCTTGCGCGTTCTCTTCGTCCTGATCGGGTTCCACACCTTCATCGGGCATGAACCAGACCACGGCAAAGGTCAGGATGCCGGCGGCAATCAGGTAGAAGGCTGGCGCAAGGACCAGGTGCGTCTTGTCGATGAGGAAAGTTGCCACCAGAGGCGCGGTTCCGCCGAAGAGGGCCAGCGGAATATTGTAGCCGATGGAATAGCCCGTTACGCGGATCGGTGCCGGAAACTGGGCGATCATCGTTGCCATGAGCGGCGCAAAGAAGCAGGCAAGGACGGTGGCAAGGCCAAGCTGTCCCAGGATCACAAAGACCGGGTCCTGGTGATGCAGCAGCCAGAACATCGGCAGTCCCAGAACCGCGACACCGCCCGATCCGATCAGGAGGAGTGCCTTGCGGCTCGTCTTGTCGGCAAGATAACCGGCCGCCGGGAGCAGCAGCATGAACACGATCATGTCCGACGTGTTGATCGTCAGCGCTCGGCTTTCGCTGAGTTTGCTGTAGTCCACCAGGTAGGTGGTGAGATAGACGAAGGTCAGGTAGAAACCGACACCGTTCAGAACATTGCAGGCCATGGTTCGCAGAAGGGCGGGCCTGTGATTGCGCATGACTTCGCCGACCGGAACGCTGACCGGATCCTGGGCCGAAGGTGGAAGATCGATCTCGTCCGCCGTGTTGCCACGCCTGATCAGGAAGCCGGTCAGGCCCACCAGCAGGCCGAAGGCAAAGGGAATGCGCCATCCCCAGGTGCCCAGGTCTTCCGACGGCAGCAGGCTGGTTGCCAGGGCCGCGACCCCGGACCCGAGCAGGACACCGAAGACAGCGCCGACAAGTGCCCAGGAGACGACGAAACATCGCCTGTCCCTGGGGGAAATCTCGTAAAGGTAGACCGAGGAACCGGTGTATTCACCACCCACGGACAAGCCCTGCAGGAGGCGCATGAGCGTAAGGATGACAGGTGCCGCAATGCCGGCCTGCTCAAAGGTCGGCAGAAACGCGATCAGTGTCGTCGGGATGGCCATCAGGGCGACTGAGAGCAGCAAGGCCCGGCTGCGGCCCATCCTGTCGGCGACATGGCCGAGCAGGAGGCTGCCGATCGGCCGCATCAGGAAACCGGCGGCAAAGACGCCGAAGGTGCTGATCAGGCTGACGGTGGGATCGTCGCTCGGGAAAAACTGGTGCGCGATGATCGGGGCCAGATAGCCGTAGACGGCAAAGTCATACCATTCGAGCGTGTTGCCGACAGTGCCCGCAATGATCTTTCGGGTTTTCGAACCAGCGAAAATGCCCATAACACCCCTCCTTCAGAACGTCGTTCCGTCACGTCCCGGGTGAGCATAAAAGGCATGTCTTTAGCTTCCGTTTCAGTGCCTTGAACTGAAAATCAGGGCGGCAAGCCGGGTCCCGGGAAGGGGGAGGTCTTTCGGGCGCTTACATGCGGTGAAGAAAAATGTTCCGCAGATCAGATCTGCAGACGCCCGGAAACGGGAACATCGAGGTCGTGGGGATGGTTGACGAGTGCCCTGAGGGCAAGGCGCAGCCCTTCGGCCGCCGTTTCGGCGGACATGCTGGGTGCCCCGATATTCTCTACTCTTGCCGCGACTTCCGGCAGATGCGGCAGATGGATCCAGCCCGCGGGAATGCCGCTTCCGGCCGTGGCGAGGTGATGCAGGATGCCGTAGAACAGGTGGTTGCAGCAGAATGTTCCGGCAGCGTCGGAGATTTCCGCCGGTATCCCGCCGTCGCGCATGGCCTTGACCATGGCCCGAAGCGGCAGCGTGCTGTGATAGGCGAGGGGACCATCCGGCGCGGTCGGCTCCCCCTGCAGTTCGACACCGGCATTGTCCTTTAGGCCGTAGCGGGTGGAATCGTTAAAGTTCTGGGCGATACGCTCGACACTGATCGTTGCCCGGCCGCCATACTCGCCCAGCATGACCACGGCATCCGCGCCCGTTTCGTTCAACGCGGCGGTTACGGCGTCTATGCAGACAAAGAAGGTGTTCGGGATGATCCGAGAGACGATGCGCGCACCGTCCAGAATTTCGCCGTCCAGCCGCTTTGCGACCTGCTCTGCAGGATTGACCGGCGTGTTGCCGAAGGCTTCGAAGCCGGTCAACAGGATCGTTTTCACTGGATACCCCTCCCTTCCGTTTGGGCCAAGGTTAAGCACTTGAAGGGAAGAGATACAGAGGCAAATCAGGTGTTGAACTTGAACAGCAATACGTCGCCGTCCTTGACGACATATTCCTTGCCTTCATCGCGCGCCTTGCCCGCTTCCTTGGCGGCCGTCTCGCCGCCGAGCGTGACGTAGTCGTCGTAGGCAATGGTCTGCGCGCGGATGAAGCCGCGTTCGAAATCCGTATGGATGACGCCGGCCGCGCCCGGGGCCTTGGTGCCCTCGGTGATCGTCCAGGCTCGGGTTTCCTTCGGGCCCGCCGTGAAATAGGTGATCAGGCCGAGCAGGTCGTAGCCGGCGCGGATCAGGCGGTCGAGGCCCGGTTCTTCCAGCCCGATGGTTTCCAGGAATTCTTCCTGCTCTTCCTTGTCGAGCTGGGAAATCTCGGCCTCGATTGCAGCCGAAATCACGACGGCGGCAGCACCTTGTTCCCTGGCCATGGCGGCTACCTTCTCCGAAAGGGCATTGCCTTCTCCGGCCGAGGCTTCGTCGACGTTGCAGACATAAAGCACCGGCTTGGAGGTGAGCAGGTTCAGGCCCTTCAGAAGCCTGGCTTCTTCCGCATCGGCGGTTTCCAGCATGCGCACCGGCCTGCCGTCCTGAAGAAGGGCAAGCGCCTTTTCCATGATCGGCAGGACGGCCTTGGCTTCCTTGTCGCCGCCCGTCGCTTTCTTCTTCAGCGGTGCGATGCGGCGTTCAAGGCTTTCCATGTCGGCGACCATGAGTTCGGTCTCCACCGTCTCCGCATCAGCGATCGGATCGATGGTGCCTTCCACATGGGTGATGTCGTCGTCCTCGAAACAGCGCAGGACATGGGCGATGGCGTCGACTTCGCGGATATTGGCGAGGAACTGGTTGCCGAGGCCTTC
>NZ_JBNKYW010000112.1:0-8409 GCF_050301095.1 Roseibium sp. | reverse complement strand
CCGGGCAGCGGCGGCCAATCCCTGATCATGGACGTCGCCGTCGTCAGGTCCGATCTTGATGTACTTGATCATCAGGGCGACCTCGATCACCAGCAGCGTGCTGTAGAGCGCGACGAAACCGGTCAGCGTCAGCAGGATCTCGACAATCGACAGGCTGGATACGCCGGCGGAGGTCGGCAGCATGCTTTCGATGATCCACGGTTGACGGCCGTATTCGGCGACGATCCAGCCCATCTCGCAGGCGATCCAGGGGAGCGGAATGGAAAGCACGGCAACGTGCAAAAGCCAGCGCCGCTTTTCCCTCACAAAATCGAGTCTTCCGGCGGAGGAGTAGTAGAAGAAAACCGCCGTCGCCAGAATGAAGTAGAAGCCGCAGGCCACCATGATCCGGAAGGAATAGAACATCGGAAAGACGTTGGGCACGGACGACCACGCCGCTTCGTCGATCTGTTCCGGCGTCGCCTCCATCGGATTGTCCGTGAAGGGCAGCAACAGATAGGCATAACCGAGCGAACCGGAATGCTTCTTGAAGGTCTCGCGGACGTCGTCACCGGCGCCTTGCGGATTGGCACGGATCTTCTGGAGCGCATCCCAGGCGATCACGCCCTCGTGGATGCGATCCTTTGACTGAGCGACCAGTTCCTTGATGCCCGGAATGACGGTGTCGAGAGAGCGTGTCGCAATCAGTCCCATCACGTAGGGCACCTCGATGGCGAACAGGTTTTCCCGTTTCTCCATGTCCGGCCAGGCAACCACGTTGAAAGATGCAGGAGCCGGTTCGGTTTCCCACATGGCCTCGATGGCGGCGAGCTTCATCTTCTGGTTCAGGTTGGCCTCGTAGCCGCTTTCATCGCCCAGCACGACAACCGAAAGGGCAGAGGCGAAACCGAAGGCGGATGCGACCGCCATGGAGCGCTTGGCTATCTCCAGATGCCGACCCCGCAGCATGTACCAGGCGGAGATGCCAAGAACAAACATGGTTGCGGTGACATAACCTGCCGAGACCGTATGCACGAACTTGGCCTGGGCAACCGGATTGAACAGGACGTCATAGAAGCTGGTGACTTCCATGCGCATCGTATCGGGATTGAAGGTGGCGCCGACGGGATGCTGCATCCAGCCGTTGGCGATGAGGATCCAGAGCGCCGAGAGGTTTGTGCCGATGGCAACCGCCCAGGTGGCCGCAAGATGCTGACGCCTGGACATTCTGTCCCAGCCGAAGAAGAACAGGCCAACGAACGTCGCTTCAAGGAAGAAGGCCATCAGCCCTTCGATGGCAAGCGGTGCACCGAAGACGTCACCGACATACTGGCTGAAATAGGCCCAGTTCATGCCGAACTGAAATTCCATGGTCAGGCCCGTCGCAACACCCAGGACGAAGTTGATCCCGAAGAGCGTCCCCCAGAACTTGACCATGCGTTTCCACACTTCGCGGCCGGTAATGACGTAGACCGTCTCCATGGTCGCGAGCAGGACGGACAGCCCAAGGGTCAAGGGCACGAACAGGAAATGGTAGAGCGCTGTCATGGCAAATTGCAGCCGGGACAGATCGACGACGTCGAATTCCATCGGTTTCCCCCTTTTCAAGTCCTCTGAGACTTGAGCGCATGGTCGGAGCGAACGTTCAACTCCAACATGAAAACTCATATGCGAAAGCGGCTCACGGAGTGCAGATCAGGTCCGGGCTGAGGCGTGGGTGCAATTCCAAAAGGCAAACCGGCTAAGAGTATGAATCTTCACGGCCGCAATCGTGGCCCAGTGTCCATCCAAGGTCAATGCGGCAGAACCGGACAGGCAAGGAAAAACCATCTTGCCGGTAAATTAAGTTCTTGAAAGTTCTATTTTTCTTGACACACAACCGAGGGATCACCGCGACAGCTCGGGCAAATGCAGAACACGGTCGGCCGCTTCCAGTTCAAGCTTCTTGTGCGAGATCATCAGAACCGAAGCGCCTGCCCGGTACTTGAAGAACCGGGCAAGGACGTCAGAGGCCGTACGGACATCGAGCCCTTCGGTCATTTCGTCCAGAATGAAAACCTCCGGGCGGGTCAGGAAAGCACGCGCAAGCGCCAACCGGCGTTGCTCGCCGCCAGAAAGGCCCACACCGCCCTCGCCCAGAACAGTTCCCAGTCCGCCGCCACTTTCGGAAATCCGGTCCAAGAGCGCGGCGTTCGCCAGGGCCTGCCAGAGCTCTTCATCACTGGCCAGAGGATTGGCGATGCGGAGATTGGCGGCAACCGTATCGTTGAAGAGATACGGTCGCTGTCCGAGAACGGTGACCCTGCGGCGGAAATCCGCTTCGTTCAGGTCACATAGATCCCTGCCGTTCAGCTGGATCTGCCCGTGTCCGGGCAAGACAAGGCGCGCTGCCAACGCTGCCACCGTGCTCTTGCCGCATCCGCTGCGGCCCGCAACCGCGACGACTTCTCCCGTTTCGATGGCGAAGGAAATGGCCTCGACAGCGTTCCGGAGCGCTCCGGGATAGCGGAAGGACACGTTCTTGAAACTAAGAACCGGGTTCTGTGTTCCGGTCTTTTCCGGCTGATCCGTGCTGCCGCAAGGGACAGGGTTTTCAGTGTTCGTGCCTTGCAGCGCTTCCACACGCCCGGCGGCCAGCGCGACGCGGGACAACTTGCAGAGACCGGGCAGCAGCATGGAAAAGACTTCCGGAAGCGCTACCACCACCAGCAGGAGACCGACAGCAAAGGCGGGCCCGAAGGTCTCTTCCGACGCTGCCCAAATGCAGACCGCGAGCATTGCCGCCAGAAAGACCTGACCGATCAGGGTCGACGCGGTTGTGAGCCGGATCGCACGGTTCTCTTCGCTTTCCTCGGCAATGGCAAGCCGCTCATCGGCTGACGATACGGTTCGGGCTGCTCCCTGCAACCCGCCGTAGATCGCCAGGTCCCGGCGTCCTGCCACCAGGTCGACCGCACGCACGCGCATGGCATCGAGCGCTGCATCGGCACGCCGGGCCATTCGCCTGTCCCGGTATGCGCAGGAGAACCAGGCAAGCGCTCCCCAGGCCATCAGGAAGGCGAGGCCCGTCAGAAACACGGCAAGGGAGACTGTCCACCAGAACACAAGGAGACCGGCAGCAACCGTGATTGCAAGCGCAATCGGGACGACAAGGCGCAGATACACGGTGTCGAGTGCGGCAATGTCCAGGGTCAGCCGGTTCAGTACGGGTGCGGACCGCTGCCCGCGGCCACCGCCTGCAAGGAAGGCGGCAAACAGCTTGTCGCGCAAGCCTGTCAGAAACCGGAACGTCGCGTCATGGGTCAGCACGCGTTCGCCGTAGCGTCCCGCGGTCCTGACGATCGCCAGAGCGCGAATGATAGCGCTCGGCGCGAAGATATTCAGGGCTACGCCGCCGAGACCGGCGAGTGCCGCCGCGGTGATGAACCATCCCGATACGCCCAGCAGCAGGATGCCCGCCGTGGCCGGCAGGATGGCAATCAGGATGCCGAGCCAGAAGTGGAACCGGTTTTCGCGGTGCTGTGCCGCGACGAGCCTCAGGACCGCCCTCATGCGTTGACCGCCTTCCTGGCCACTTCCCTGCAGGTGGAAAGATCGACCTGCCTGCCTGGAAGCTTCGAAAGGAGTGCCGGATTGTGAGAGGCGATCAAAGCGGTCCGGCCATGCGCAAGGTGCTCCAGACCGGCAATGACATCGCCGGCCGTTTCTTCGTCTAGCCCCGCTGTCGGCTCGTCCGCAAGCAGCAGGACGGCGTTGCGCCGAAGAGCTGCGCGGGCGAGCGCGATCCGGCGGATTTCCCCGACAGAGAGGCCGAAGCCATCTTCGCCGACCGGGGTCGACAGGCCGTTCGGCAACCGCCGCACAAGCTCCGCCGCACCGGCAAGTTCCAGAGCGGCCCAAAGCTCTTCCTCCGAAACTGCGTTCCTGTCTGCGTTCCCCTTCAGAAGGTTGGCCTTCAGACTGCCGTGGAACAGCCGGGGCGCCTGGCCGAGCCAGACGACATGGCGGCG
Organism: Roseibium sp.; assembly: GCF_050301095.1. Lineage (GTDB taxonomy): Bacteria > Pseudomonadota > Alphaproteobacteria > Rhizobiales > Stappiaceae > Roseibium. The sequence continues at coordinate 4,420 of NZ_JBNKYW010000112.1, read as the reverse complement.
CAGGTTTTCGACTTGTGTCAGGACATTGCGCCCGTCCAGCAGCACCTCCCCCTTGTCCGGCGTATGAAACCCGAGCACGCAATCGATCAGGGTCGTTTTGCCGCTACCACTCGCCCCTTTGAGAAGAACGGTTTCTCCCGGATCAATCTCAAAGTCGAAATTCGAGTAAATCCGGCGCCCTCCGAGCTCAAGTGAAACGTCTTCGAACCGGATAGATGGGGGTGCCGGCAGGCGTCCCTGAGCCGGCATATCTTCCGCTCCGAATGTGTCCAGACGCGGCTCCGAACCGCCGATATCCTGTATCAGCGCGGTCAGTTTCTCCTGCGCGGCCACTCCACCCGCACGGTCGTGGTAGGCGGCGGAATAGGCTCTGAGTGGGGCAAAGAATTCGGGCGCCAATAGCAGGACGAAAAGTCCGCCAGAATAGGTCAATGGACCGGACCACGTTCCCGCCGTGACATCGCCGAGGAGGGAAAACCCGACATAAACCGCACAGAAGGCGATGCCGAGCGCGGAGAAAAGCTCAAGCACCGTGGAGGACAAAAAGGCGATTTTCAGAACTCGCATCGTTCCGAGCCGGAAAGTCTCCCCGGCTTCACGGATGTCTTCCTTGGTTCGGTCGGCAGCCCCGAAGAGGACCAGCGTCTCCAGCCCCCGGATGCGATCCAGGAGCATTCCGCTGAGACGCGTCAGTTCTTCCTGCTGGCCTGCGCTCGCAGCCTTTGCGCGAATGCCGATCAGCGCCATGAACACGGGGATGATCGGGCCGCAAACAAGCAAGATGAGCGCAGCAAGCCAACTGACCGTGAGCGCTGCAAGCAAGATCCCGACAGGCACCAGTTTCAGGCGGACAAGCTGAGGAACATAATTTCGGTAATAAGGGCCGAGCATCTCCACCTGCTCGGTCAGTTGCGCGGCAAAAACGCCCGAGGCCGGGAACCCGGCCGCCGGCGACCGCCGAACCACAGCGGCCAGGATATCCGCGCGGGTGCGGCTTTGAATCCTGCGCGCAACCCGACGGGCGCCGGTCAATGCCCGCATCTGCAGCCAGGATCTTAGAAGTGCCAGAACGATCAATCCGGCAGCGCTGATAACGAGGGAAACGGGCAACTGGCCAGACGTACCAGCGGCGATACCATCGGAGGCGAAGTTTGCAAGCAGTCCGCCGAGAGCCAGAGCAAGCAGCCCCGCTTGCGGAATCCACAGGAGATCGGAAAGTCCCAGGAGCATTCCAGACCATTTGAGCGCGCGCTGTTCACCGGCCTCCGGACGGCCGATACCCGAGCTTCCAATCGGCCCGGAAGCATTCGTTTCCAGCGATCGGCAGCCATCTGATACGTCGTTCTTTTTCATTCGAACCTTGATGTCGCGCCTCCCCCGCGAATTCAAGCGGCAGATTGCCACGGCCATGTTCCGGCGCATCCGCCGACCGGCCAATCTGCTCCCCCTACCGCGATTACCGCTTTTTCACAAGGCACGGCAACTTCCTGAAACACTCCTGACGACAGGTTGTCAGGAGCACTGTGCGAAGAAGCGCCCAGGGAAATTTCCCGTATTTGAAAAAGGAGAACCCAATGAGCGAACCTTGCCTGGAACTTGTCGTATTCAAGATCAAGGATGCCGAGAAAGCACGGCTGGCACGCCGGACGGCACAGGACACGGTGAAGACCTATGACGGCTTCATTTCCTGGACTGCGTACGAAGGGCACGAGGAAGAAAATCTCTTTGCGGACGTCGTGATGTGGCGGGACCTGGCCTCTGCCAAGGCGGCTGCCGAAAAGGTCATGAAGGACCCGGCCTTCGCGGCGATCATGGCCGAGATCGACGGCCTTGTGTCCATGGCGCACTACCATGCCGACCGCACGGTGACGGCGGCTGCCGAAGCTGCCTGACGCCTTCAGGACTTCCGATTGATCGGGTCAAAAACAAAAGGACGGCGCTGCTGCGCCGTCCTTCCGGACTGTGGCCAGTCTTGGGATTTCTGAAGCGAACTTACTTCATCGTCGGGATGACGAACTCTGCCCCGTCTTTCAGGCCGGACGGCCATCGGGAGGTGACGGTCTTGGTGCGAGTGTAGAACTTGAACCCGTCCGAACCGTGCTGGTTGAGATCGCCAAAGCCGGACTTCTTCCAGCCGCCGAAGGTGTGGTAGGCGAGCGGCACCGGGATCGGAACGTTGATGCCGACCATGCCGATGTTGATGCGGGACGCGAAGTCGCGGGCCGTGTCGCCGTCGCGGGTGAAGATCGCCGTGCCGTTGCCGTATTCGTGGCTGAGCGGCAGGTCGAGCGCTTCTTCGTAGTTCTCCGCACGAACAACGGAGAGAACCGGACCAAAGATTTCGGTCTTGTAGATCTCCATGTCCTTGGTGACATTGTCGAACAGGCAGCCGCCCATGAAGTAGCCGTTTTCATAGCCCTGCATGGAGAAATTACGGCCATCGACGACCAGCTTCGCACCTTCCTTGACACCCTGGTCGACCAGACCCTTGACGCGGGCGAGAGCTTCCTTGGTGACAAGCGGACCGAAGTCGACGTCGTTGCCGGCCGTGTACGGGCCGATCTTGAGGGCTTCGACTTTCGGGGTCAGCTTTTCGATCAGCGCATCCGCCGTGCTTTGGCCGACGGGAACTGCGACGGAAACAGCCATGCAGCGCTCACCGGCAGCACCGTAGCCGGCACCGATGAGAGCGTCGGCAGCCTGATCCAGGTCAGCGTCCGGCATGATGATCATGTGGTTCTTGGCACCGCCGAAGCACTGGGCGCGCTTGCCGGAAGCCGTTGCACGGGCATAGACATACTGCGCGATCGGAGTGGAGCCGACGAAGCCGACAGCCTGGATGGTTTCATCGTCGAGGATGGCGTCCACGGCGGACTTGTCACCGTTGACGACGTTCAGAACGCCTTCCGGCAGACCGGCTTCGATCATCAGCTCGGCGAGCATGATCGGCACGGACGGGTCGCGTTCGGACGGCTTCAGGATGAAGGCATTGCCGCTGGCGATGGCCGGGCAGAATTTCCACATCGGGATCATGGCCGGGAAATTGAACGGTGTGATGCCGGCAACGACACCGAGCGGCTGGCGCATGGAGTACATGTCGATGCCCGGGCCCGCGCCTTCGGTGAACTCACCTTTGAGGAGGTGCGGCGCGCCGATGCAGAACTCGGCAACTTCCAGGCCACGGATCACGTCGCCCTTCGCATCCGGCAGGGTCTTGCCGTGTTCGCGTGACAATGCTTCAGCAAGCTTGTCCATGTCACGGTTCAGAAGGTCCACGAACTTCATCATGACACGAGCGCGGCGCTGCGGGTTGGTGGCGGCCCAGGCAGGCTGCGCGGCAGCGGCATTGGCGATGGCGGCATCCATTTCAGCCTGGCTGGCGAGCGCGACTTGCGCCTGCACTTCACCGGTGGCCGGATTGTAGACGTCTGCAAAGCGGCCGGAAGTGCCCTCCACGTGCTTGCCGCCAATAAAATGACCGATCTTCTTCATGTCGCGTTTCTCCCATGGTGTCCCGACACGTGCCGAAAGGCGATCCTGCCCGGAATTAAGCTGCAGTCTTTTTGACTTTTATTTTTGTCATAAACAAGAACCAGAAATCCGGATCTATTGTGCAATTTTTATAGTTATGCAAAATGTGTAAGATAGCTTCGCAAACACACTCACCGTTGTCATCCCTACGAAAGCGGTCATCAAGCACTCCGCAGGTTCAATTTTGACCGCAAGTCCTGCGAGTACCGGATCCCAGATCGTCGCTTCACTCCGTCCGGGACGACACCTTGAATAGGGACAGGCGCCTTTGAACTGGGACGACATCCGCATTTTCCTCGCGATAGCCCGCACGGGTCAGATACTGGCCGCTGCCCGGCGCCTCGGTCTCAACCATGCGACGGTCGCCCGGCGGCTGACTGCACTGGAAGAAAGCCTGGGCAAGCGGCTTTTCGACCGCTCGACATCTGGCTGCGTTCTGACAGACAGCGGCAACCGCTTTTTCGAACGGGCGGAACGCATGGAAGCCGAAGCGGTCGCCGCCGAAGCGGATCTCGGTGGCGACACGCCTGAGATCTCCGGCACGGTCCGCATCGGCGCGCCGGACGGCTTCGGCGTTGCCTATCTTGCCCCGCGTCTTGGCAAGCTCCGCGAAATGCACCCCGGACTGACGGTGCAGCTCGTTCCGGTACCCAGATCGTTTTCACTCTCCCGGCGGGAAGCCGATATTGCGGTGACCATCGACCGGCCCGAAACCGGCCGACTGGTTGCCGGTAAGTTGGTCGATTATGCCCTCGGTCTTTACGCTTCCAGAAATTACCTTGAAAGACGCGGCATGCCCAGTTCTTCGAGCGATTTAAGCGCGCACGATCTGATCGGTTACGTGGAAGATCTTCTTTATTCACCGTCGCTCAATTACGGGTCGGAAATT
>NZ_JBNKYW010000111.1:0-91217 GCF_050301095.1 Roseibium sp. | reverse complement strand
GATCCCTATCTCGTCCATTACGATCCGCTCGACAGTGTCGGCGGGGGGGCGTACGCCTCCGAGACCGGCAACGGCGGCCAGCCGAAACTGAAGCTGGTGTCGTCATGAGCACGCTCTTCCGCACCCCGAGTTTCCGAAGCTGGACCGCCAGCATCCTGCACAAGCCGCACGCCGACCGGGATGCCGTCTGCCGTCAGCTCCAGCGTCTCGGCGTTGAGATCTCGACTTCCTGGCCGGAGCTTCCCGAAGAGGCGAAACAGTCGAATGTCATCATCTTCGATGCTGACTCAGGCCATGATGCCCAGTTTCCATGGTCCATCGACACGCATCCGATGCCGATGATCGCGCTGATGGGCAGCGAAGCGCCCGGACGGGTCGAATGGGCGATCCGGCGCGGAGCCATCGCGCATTTGAGCAAGCCGATCGCCTCAAGCGGGGTTTATGGCGCGCTGGTCGTGGCCACGCAGACCTTCGCCATGCGCAAGGCCTCCGAGGAGCGTATCGCCAAGCTGGAAACCCGGTTGGCCTGCCGCCCGCAGGTGGCCGAAGCCATTCTCCTGCTGATGCAGCACCAGGGCGGAACCGTGGAGGCCGCCTACCGGCTGCTGCAGGACATGGCCATGAACAGCCGGCAAACAATAGAAACGGTCGCCGTGGACCTGGTGGCGCGCAAGGGAGGGCAGGATGCCGGCCGACGCGAAGCCTGAAGCCATGCCCGTGAGCGCTCCCGAGCTGCCGCAGGGTGTTTTGCGGCGCCTGCTGCAACGAAAACTTGCCGTTTTCGCCTTTGTCCTGATCGCGGTCATTGTCGGGGCGGCCGTATTTGCGCCGGTCGTTGCGCCCCACAACCCTTCGGAGCAGTTCTTCGAAGGGCTGACGCTGGAAGGCGCACCGCTGCCGCCGGGCGAAAAATTCTGGCTGGGCACTGACCTTCTCGGCCGGGACCTGCTGTCGCGCCTGATCTACGGAGCACAAACCTCGCTCATCATCGGTGTGGTCGCGAACGGTATTGCAGTGGTCGTCGGTGCATTTGTCGGCATTCTGGCCGGCTTCTTCCGCGGCTGGGTGGAAACGGTGCTGATGCGATTCACCGACCTGATGATGGCCTTTCCCGCGCTACTGCTGGCGATCACCCTGGCGGCTCTGTTTCAACCGTCCCTCTGGATCGTCGCACTGGTCATCGCCATGGTGAACTGGGTGCAGATGGCGCGTGTCGTCTATACGGAAACCAGGTCCCTGTCGGAGCGCGAGTTCATTCTCGCCGAACGGGCCATGGGCGCGGGGCTGCCCCGCATCCTGTTCCGCCACGTCCTGCCGCATCTCCTGTCGACCATCGTCGTCTTCGGCACGCTCGGCATTTCCACCACCGTCCTGCTGGAAGCAACCCTCAGCTATCTCGGCATCGGCGTGCAGCCGCCGACGCCCTCCTGGGGCAACATCATCTACGAGAACCAGACCTATTTCACCTCGGCGCCGTGGCTGGTGTTCTTCCCCGGCCTTGCGATCATCGCGCTGGCGCTCGGCTTCAACCTCCTCGGCGATGCCCTGCGTGAAGTGCTCGACCCGACGCAGAAAGGGAGGCACTGATCATGGGCGGCTATATTCTGCGGCGCCTGGCGCAATCGCTTCTCATTCTCCTCGGTATTTCGTTCTTCACCTTCGTTCTGCTTTATCTGATCCCGGCCGATCCGGCCCGGCAGATCGCGGGCCGCAGCGCGACCGCGCAGACGGTGGAGAACATCCGCGAGCAGCTCGGTCTGAACCTGCCGTTCTACCAGCAGTATTTCCGGTATCTGACCGGCCTGCTTCAGGGGGACCTCGGCCGGTCCTATCTGCAGAAGACGGAAGTCGGCGCATTGATCTGGTCGCGTTTGCCGGCAACCCTGCTCCTGATGGTGGGGGCGATCGCCTGCGAACTCGCCATCGGCCTCAGCATGGGCCTGGTCGCGGCCCTCAAGCGCAACACGGCGACGGACACGAGCCTGATGGTGCTGTCCTTCGTCGGTGTCTCCTCGCCGCAATTCGTGGTCGGCATCCTGCTGCTTTATGTCTTTGCCGTTCAGCTCGGCTGGTTCCCGATCGGTGGCTACGGAACGTTCCGGCACTTGGTGCTGCCGGCCCTGACGCTCGGCTTTCTCGGCGCCGGCTGGTACTCGCGCATGATGCGTTCGTCGATGATCGACGTGCTGCGCCAGGACTTCATCCGGACGGCCCGGGCCAAGGGGCTGAAGCGCTGGCAGGTGCTGTTCGGCCACGCGCTGCCCAATGCGCTTCTGCCGATCATCGCGATGATCGGCATCGATATCGGCCTCTTCATGAGCGGCATCGTGGTGGTGGAAAGCGTCTTCGGCTGGCCGGGCATCGGCCAGCTTGCCTGGCAGGCCATTCAGCGCGTCGACATTCCCATCATCATGGGCGTGACGCTCATCTCCGCATTCGCGATCGTTCTCGGCAACTTCCTTGCCGACATGGTCGCCCCTCTGATTGATCCGAGGATCAAGCTGCGCTGAAGCGCAGAAAGCTTGCCGGCCAAACCGCCGTCAGAGCGGTCCGGCTCATTACCTGGAACCGGAGGTAGGACTATGAAAAAGACATTATTGGCTGGGGCCGCCGCCCTTCTTGCCGCCACGGCACTGACACCGGCGCAGGCCGAAGACATCAAGCAGGGTGGCTCGATGATCGTCACCTACAAGGACGACGTCTCAACGCTCGACCCGGCGATCGGCTACGACTGGCAGAACTGGTCGATGATCAAGAGCCTGTTCGACGGCCTGATGGACTATGAGCCGGGCACGACCAACCTGATGACGGATCTGGCCGAGGACTACACGATTTCCGACGACGGCACGGTTTTCACCTTCAAGCTGCGTCCGGGCGTCAAGTTCCACAACGGCCGCGAGCTGACGGCGGAAGATGTCAAATACTCGCTCGACCGCGTGACCAATCCGAAGACGCAAAGCCCGGGGGCGGGGTTCTTTGCCTCCATCAAGGGTTTCGACACGGTTGCCGCGGGCGAGACCGAAAGCCTTGAAGGGGTGACGGTCGTCGATCCTCACACGGTAAAGATCGAACTGTCCCGTCCGGACGCAACCTTCCTGCATGTCATGGCAATCAACTTTTCCTCCATCGTACCGAAAGAGGAAGTGGAAAAATGGGGCGCGGATTTCGGCAAGCATCCCGTCGGCTCCGGTGCCTTCTCTCTTGAAGAATGGACGCTTGGCCAGCGCCTCGTCTTCAAGCGCAACGAGGACTACTGGCGCGCGGGCGTTCCCAGGCTCGATGAAATCACCTTTGAAGTCGGCCAGGAGCCGATCGTCGCCCTGCTGCGCCTGCAGCGCGGCGAAGTGGACATGCCGGGCGACGGCATTCCACCGGCAAAGTTCCTCGAGGTCACGAAGGATCCGCAGTACAAGGACCTGATCATCGAGGGTGGCCAGCTGCATACCGGCTACGTCACCATGAACGTGAAGATGCCTCCGTTCGACAAGCAGGAAGTCCGCAAGGCGGTAAACATGGCGATCAACAAGGATCGCATCGTGCGAATCATCAACGGCCGCGCGGTTCCCGCCAATCAGCCGCTGCCGCCGACCATGCCGGGCTATGACCAGGAATACAAAGGCTATTCGTATGATCCGGAAGGGGCGAAGGCCCTGCTGGCGCAGGCGGGTCTTGGCGACGGGTTCGATACGGAACTCTATGTCTACAACACCGACCCGAACCCGCGCATTGCCCAGTCCATCCAGGCGGATCTGGCGGCCATCGGCATCAAGGCCGAGATCAAGGCATTGGCCCAGGCCAACGTGATCGCGGCGGGCGGAGAACCCGACCAGGCGCCGATGATCTGGTCCGGCGGCATGGCGTGGATCGCCGACTTCCCGGATCCGTCCAACTTCTACGGCCCGATCCTCGGCTGCGCCGGTGCGGTCAAGGGCGGCTGGAACTGGTCCTGGTACTGCAACGAGGACCTGGACAAGCAGGCCGCTGAAGCCGACAGCATGACCGATCCGGCGAAGAAGGCCGAACGCGAGGAAGCCTGGCGGAAGATCTTCATCTCGGTGATGGAGGACGCGGCCTGGGCTCCTGTCTTCCATGAGCAGCGTTTCACGATGCGGTCCGAACGGCTGGGAGGCCCTGACGCCATCTTCGTCGATCCGGTCCACATTCCCGTCAACTACGACTACGTATGGGCGAAAGATGTGCAGTAATTGTAAGGCCGCCTACACCATTCATGCGGCACAACATCATTTCGGCTGGGACAACTCGTTTGCCCCGGCCGAGACGGTGGCTCCGGGAACGGTGCTCGAATTCGAGTGCCTCGACAGCTCTGCCGGTCAGCTGACACGGACAAGCACCGTCGAGGACGTTGCCAACATGGACTTCGGCAAGATCAATCCGGTCAACGGTCCCATCCATGTGGACGGGGCCGAACCGGGCGATGCCCTGGTGGTGAAGATCCACGAGTTCAAACCGTCCGGCTTCGGCTGGACGGCGAACATTCCGGGCTTCGGCCTGCTGGCCGACCAGTTCAAGGAAGCGGCCCTGCATGTCTGGTCCTATGACAAGGACAAGCTCGGCACCTCCGCCTATGCGCCGTTCGGCAAGGTGCCGCTGAAGCCCTTTGCCGGGACGATCGGAGTTGCGCCGGCGGAAGCCGGCCTTCACTCCATCGTGCCGCCCCGGCGCGTCGGCGGCAACATGGACATTCGCGATCTTGCCGCGGGCACCACGCTCTACCTGCCGGTGGAAGTCGAGGGAGCGTTGTTCTCCATCGGCGATACCCACGCCGCCCAGGGCGACGGTGAGGTTTGCGGCACGGCCATCGAAAGCCCGATGAACACGGTGATCGAGCTGGATCTCGTCAAGGGCGCGGATCTGAAGATGCCGCGGTTCGAAACGCCCGGTCCGGTCACCCGTCATCTGGACGAAATGGGCTACGAGGTCACGACCGGGATCGGGACCGATCTTTTCGAAGGCGCGCAGGCCGCCGTCTCGAACATGATCGACCTTCTGTGCGCCCGCCACGGCTACAGCCCGGTCGAAGCCTACATGCTGTGCTCGGTTTGCGGCGATCTCCGGATTTCGGAAATCGTCGACATGCCGAACTGGGTCGTCTCCTTCTATTTCCCGAAGGTGGTGCTCCAGTAACCGGGCCGGGCGGCGACTTACCCACCGCCGCCGCCCGGTTCCTGTCCCTTCGAACAATCAGGCCGAGCCGATGAATGCATCGCCCGAAATTTCTTCCTCTTCCGACGAGACCGTTCTCTCCGTTGACGGGCTCTGCACGGATGTAGCCACCCCCTCAGGGCGCAAGACCGTGGTCAAGGGGCTGTCCTTCGACCTGAAACGGGGCGAGACGCTTTGCATCGCGGGTGAGTCCGGATCGGGAAAATCGATTACGGCCCTGTCGATCATGGGGCTTCTGCCGGAGCCGATGGCGCGTGTCTCCGGCGGCAGGATTCTGTTCGAAGGCAAGGATCTGACAAAGATCCGCGAAGAAGAATTGCGCCGCATCCGTGGCGGCGACATTGCCATGATCTTCCAGGAACCGATGACCTCGCTCAATCCGGTCCTGACTGTCGGCAAACAGTTGCGCGAGGCCATCCTGGCCCATCAGGAAGTGACGAGAACACAGGCGGACATACGCGCGCTGGAGATGCTGGAGTCTGTCCGGCTTTCCGAACCGGCCCGGCGGCTGAAGCAGTATCCGCACGAGCTTTCCGGCGGCATGCGCCAGCGTGTGATGATCGCCATGGCGCTCGCCTGCAATCCGAAGATCCTGATCGCGGACGAGCCGACAACGGCGCTTGATGTGACCATCCAGGCGCAGATCCTGCAGCTTATCCGTGACCTGCAGCGCGATTTCGGCACCGCCGTCATCATGATCACCCACGACATGGGCGTGGTTGCGGAAATGGCCGACCGGGTGATCGTCATGAACCACGGCCACATCGTGGAACAGGGAAACGTGACCGAGGTCTTCGACAGGCCCACCGATCCCTATACGCGGCAATTGCTTGACGCGGTGCCTAAGCTGGGGGCGATGACCGGTGTCGACAGCGCACCCAAGGGCGCCGGAGATCCGGAGGCGCCGGTTCTGGAGGTGAGGGATCTGGTCGTCCGCTTCGATCTGCGCGGCGGCCTTCTCAACCGGGTCACCTCCCGGGTCCATGCGGTCGAGGGCGTTTCCTTTTCCCTCAATCCGGGCGAGACGCTGGGGCTGGTCGGGGAAAGCGGTTGCGGCAAGTCGACCATCGGCAAGGCGCTCATGAACCTCGTGCCGTGGGAAGGCTCGATCCGCGTCGCGGGTCAGCCTGCCGGTGTCCGCGACAAACAGCTCCAGCGCCGCCTCCGGCGCGACATGCAGATGATCTTCCAGGATCCTTACGCTTCGCTCGACCCGCGCATGACCGTCGGCGATATTGTCGGCGAACCGCTGGTCATTCACGGGCTGGCAAGCGGCAGGGACTTGCGCGACAAAGTGGCGGCGTTGTTCGAGCGTGTCGGCCTGCCGGCCGATGTCATGACGCGCCATCCGCATGAGTTTTCCGGCGGCCAGCGCCAGCGCATCTGCATCGCCCGGGCGCTCGCATTGTCGCCCAAGGTGATCGTCGCCGACGAGAGCGTCTCTGCGCTCGACGTTTCCGTCCAGGCCCGGGTTCTGGATCTTCTGCAGGAACTGCAGGAAGACCTGGGGCTCTCCTATCTCTTCATTTCCCACGATATGGCGGTAATCGAGCAGGTCTCCCACCGGATCGCCGTCATGTATCTCGGCCAGATCGTGGAAGCGGGCACCCGGCGGCAGATCTTCGAGAATCCGCAGCACGACTACACCAGGCGGCTCCTGAAGGCGGTGCCGATCCCCGACCCCAAACGCCGGCGCAATGTCTTCGATGTGCCGACCGGCGAGATTCCTTCGCCGGTCGTGCCGCTGGGCGCAAGCGTGAGCCGGGTCCGTTACACGGATGTCGGCAACAACCATCTGGTTGCCCACGCGGATTAGCCGCGAACCTTGGCGATGGTTACGCCCGGCCGGATGCGTGATTCAGTCCGGCGATGATGCCCCGGAGTTCGGCCAGGCCGCGCATGCGGCCGATCAGCGGATAGCCGGGGTGGGCGCCTCTTTGCGCGTCGTCCAGAAGTTCGTGGCCATGGTCCGGCCTGAAGACGATTTCGCACTCTGCACGGCCTGAAGCCTTCCGGCGGCGTTCCTCTGTCAGGAGTTCTGAAACCAGGGTGGCCATGTTCGTGTCGCCCGCCAGATGAGCGGCTTCCTCGAACGAGCCGTCCGGATCCTTGGCGACATTCCTGAGGTGAGCGAAATGGACCTTGTCCGCGAACTGCCGGGCAATCGCCGGCACGTCGTTTTCCGGGTTGGCTCCCAATGATCCGCTGCAAAGCGTCAGCCCGTTGGCGGGGCTGTCGACGGCGGAGAGGATCCAGTCGATGTCCTGGGCGTTGGAGACGATGCGCGGCAGGCCGAGAATGTCGCGAGGCGGATCGTCGGGGTGCACGCCGAACTTCAGACCAAGATCCTCGGCAGTGGGCATGACTTCTTCCAGGAAACGCCTGTAGTTTTGGCGCAGGGCGTTTCGGTCAAGCCCTTCGTAAGGGGCGAGCGCCCGTTGCAGGCCCTTCACGTCATACCTGTCATAAGCGCCGGGAAGACCGGCCATGATCGCCGTGACAAGGATGTCCCGGTCCTCCGGGGTCGAGCTTTCGAACCAGCTTTTCGCGGCGGCAATGTTTCCGGTGGTGTAGCCGGCTTCGGCGCCCGGGCGTTCGATCATGAAAAGTTCGAAAGCCGCCATCTTCTCCACGGAAAACCGGAGGCAGGTTCCGCCTCGTTTGACGGGCGCCTTGAGGTCCGTCCGGGTCCAGTCCAGCAGCGGCATGAAGTTGTAGCAGATGACCTTGATGCCCTCGGCGGCAAGGTTCGCCATGGACTGCCTGTAGTTGGCGAAAAGCTCCGTCAGATCTCCTTCGCCCCGTTTGATCCGCTCATGGACCGGCAGGCTTTCGACAACGCTCCATTCGAACCCGGCGGCATTGATCCGGGCCCGGGTTTCGGCAATCGTTCGACGGGGCCAGATCTCCCCGTAGGGGACCTCGTGCAGGGCGGTGACGATGCTCGCCGCCCCGGTCTGGGCGATTTCCGAAAGGGCGATCCGGTCAAAACCGCCATACCAGCGCCATCCCTCGATCATGCGAGCGCCTCCAGCGTCTTGTGCACGCCTTCCGCCTTCAAACGGGCATAGGCGTCCGTCAGGGCGGGGCGGAGCGTTTCGGCAAGTTCGGCGTCGAAGATGTCCGTGACACCGAGCAGTGCGGACACCTTGCCTTCCGTATCCGGTGCGCCGTCCGAAAGGGATTTCAGCCGGCCGGCCAACGGGTCGCGCACGTCGATGGGCGCTCCGGTCAGATCCGTCCCGCCGGCGTAGATCATCCAGGCGGCCACCGCCGTGACGAGGCCGGGGCTGGTCCGGCCAGCGGCCTGGTTGTCGCGAAGCGTTCCCAGAATGCGCTGCGGCAGCTTCTGGCTGCCATCCATGGCGATCTGCCAGGTACGGTGACGGATGCCGGGGTTGGCGAAGCGCGAAAAAAGGGCGTCGGCATAGCCGTGGATGTCGACACCGTCGGGTGGCGTGAAGGACGGGATGATTTCGTCTCGCCAAAGACGCTTCACGAAAGTCGCCAGGACGGGGTCCGCAACCGTCTCGGCGATTGTCTCGTGACCCGCCAGATAGCCGAGATAGGCGAGCGAGGAGTGCGTGCCGTTGAGCATCCTGAGCTTCATGTGCTCATACGGCGTCACATTGGCGACCAGTTCGGCACCGGCGGCAGCAAGGTCCGGGCGGGCTTCCTCGCCATAGGCCGGGACGAAATCGTCCTCGACCACCCATTGCCGGAACGGTTCGTGCAACACCGGGGCCGCGTCGAACCGGCCGGTCTTTTCTGCCAGGGCGTCCACGTCTTCCGGCTTTGTTGCGGGGACGATCCGGTCGACCATGGTTGCGGGAAAACGGCCTTCGGCCATGATCCAGTCCGCCAGTTCCGGGTCGATCTCGCGGGCAAGGTCAAGGACAATCCCTTTAACCAGCCTGCCGTTGTCCGGCAGGTTGTCGCAAGTCAGAACGGTAAAAGGCGGCAGGCCGGCAGCCTTGCGTTGCTGAAGCGCCCTGACGAGATAGCCCGGCGCGGAAACCGGCCGGGAGGCGGCAATGTCGTGCCGGATATCGGGATGTGTGCTGTTGAGCCTGCCGGTTGCCGGATCGTGGCAATAGCCCTTTTCCGTGACCGTCAGGCTGACGATGCGGATGTCCGGATCGGACATGGCCGCGAGCACGGCATCCGGGTTTTCAGGTGCGACGAGCACCTCGCGGATGATCTCGACCTGGTGAAGCTTCGCACCGTCCGGTCCGAGTTCCTGCGCGGTATAGACAAAATCCTGCGGTGCGAGCCTGTCGCGCGTCGACGGGCTCTTCAGGCTGACGCCGATGATGCCCCAGTTGCCGCCGGATTTTTCCATCGCCTCTTCGATGTAAACGGCGCCGAAGGCCCGGAAGAAAGCGCCGAGCCCGAGGTGGACGATTCCGGCCCTGGGAGCCGGGCCTTTTTGACGTTCAAGTCTTGCAGGATCAGCGTGCAAGCCAGCCTCCGTCGACACTCAATACGGCTCCGTGAATATATTTGGCGGCAGGAGAGGCCAGGAAGACAGCGGCCTCGCCGATGTCGCTTGCCTCGCCCCAGCGGCCTGCCGGAATGCGTTCCAGGATCTGTCGGTTGCGCTCCGGATCGTTGCGCAGGTCTTCCGTGTTGTTGGTGGCGATATAGCCTGGCGCGATGGCATTGACGTTGATGTTTTTTGAAGCCCACTCGTTGGCAAGCAGTTTCGTGATGCCGGCGACGCCGTGTTTGGCAGCGGTATAGGACGGCACCCGGATGCCGCCCTGGAAGGACAGCAGCGAGGCGATGTTGACAATCGCGCCGGGTCTTCCGCCGGCCAGCGCCGCCTTGCCGAAAGCCTGGCAGGTGAAGAAAACCGCCTTCAGGTTGACGTCGATCACGTCGTCCCAGTCGGCTTCGGAAAAGTCGACCGCATCCGCGCGGCGGATGATGCCGGCATTGTTGACGAGGATGTCGATCCGCTCCGCCTCGAACAGCGGTGCGGCGGCCATCGGATCGGAAAAATCGAGTGGCACGTGACGCCCGTTTCCGATCTTCGACAGCGTCTCGTCGCAGTCGCGGCGGGCGGCGCACAGGACTTCGGCCCCGGCATTGCCCATGGCGATTGCGATCGCCTGGCCGATACCGGTATTGGCGCCCGTCACCAGGGCGCGCCTGCCTTCAAGCGAGAAGGAATTCATCGTAAGTCTCCCATTGCGACCATGTCCATGTCGGTGAAGTCGACATTATCTCCGGCCATCGCCCAGCAGAAGGTGTAGGCCCCTGTGCCGGCACCGCAGTGGATCGACCAGGGCGGCGAGATGACGGCTTCCTCGTTGGCCATGACAAGATGGCGGGTCTCGTTCGGCTCGCCCATGAAATGGAAAACGCGCTGATCTTCGGAAAGGTCGAAGTAAAGGTAGGCCTCCATGCGGCGGTCGTGCACATGGGCGGGCATGGTGTTCCAGACCGAGCCCGGCGCGAACTGGGTGTAGCCCATCAGGAGCTGACAGCTCTCGGCGACGTCCGGATGCAGGAACTGCAGGATGACGCGCTCGTTGGAGGTCTCCGCGGAGCCGAGTTCCACCCGCCGGGCGTCCTTCACGGTGATCAGGCGGGTCGGACAGGTGCGGTGGGCCGGCGCGGACAGGATGTAAAAGCGTCCTGCCCCGGAAAAGGCGACGGGGCCGGAGCCCATGCCGATATAGAGGACGTCACCCCGGCCGACTTCGTAGGCCTTGCCGCCGACGACGACCGTGCCGGTGTCGCCGATGTTCAGGATGCCGAGTTCGCGCCGGTCCAGCAGCGATTGCGTGCCGGCCTCCTTGACGTGGTCGAGCGTCAGTTCACCGGAGCCGGGGACGGCAGCGCCGAGGATAAGGCGGTCATAGTGCGAGTAGATCAGATTGATCTTGCCCTCCTCGAACAGACCTGCGGCATGGAAGTGGTCGCGAAGGCCCTGGGTGTCGAGCGATTTCGCCGTTTGCGGATCTATGGCGTAGCGGGTTTCAACTGTACTCATTTTGAAATGTCCTGGGTGAGGCGTGAATTCGGAACTAAAGAAAGTCGTCGCGGCGGGGCGTGAAGGTGTCGATCAGGGTGCCAGGTTCCAGGCAGATGCAGCCATGCGCCGCCCCCGAAGGAATGACGAAACTGTCGCCTGGGGCAACCTCGAACGCCTCTCCGCCGATGCTGAAACGGAAGCGGCCGCTTTCCACATAGGTGGACTGGACATGCGGGTGGCTGTGAAGCTTGCCTTCCGCGCCTGGTTCGCGAAACCGGAAGGCCACCACCATCAGCTGCGGGCTGTCGGAGAGAACCTGGCGCTTGACGCCGGGATCCGCTGTTACTTCCGGAAAGGTTTTTACGTGCATGCTCTCACCCTCAGTGGAAGACGGACGGAAGCCACAGCGACAGGGCCGGGATGTAGGTCACCAGCAGCAGCGTGATGACCGCGGCGCCGTAGAAGGGCCAGATGGTCCTGATGGCGTCCCAGACCGAGATCCTGCCGACCGCGCAGCCGACGAAGAGCACCGTGCCGACTGGCGGGGTGCACAGGCCGATGCCGAGGTTCAGCACCAGGATGACTCCGAAGTGCACCGGATCGACACCGAAGGCGGTTGCTACGGGCAGGAAGATCGGCGTGGTGATGACGATCAGCGGCGACATGTCCATGAAGGTTCCGAGGAACAGAAGGACGATATTGATCATCAGCAGGATGATCAGCGGGTTCTCGGAAATGCCTTTCATGAAGGCCACCAGCTGCGCCGGAATGTGGAGGAAGGCGAGCAGCCAGCCAAAGGAGGCGGCACAGCCGATCACCAGCAGCACCATGGCTGTCGTCCGCACCGCTGCCTTGGTCGCGGCGACGAACTCCGGCCAGTGCATGGTGCGGTAGGCGAGCGTCGTGACGAGCAGGGCGTAGACTGCCGCGATGCAGGAGCTTTCCGAGGCGGTGAAGACACCGGAGCGCACACCGCCGAAGATGATGCCGATCAGCAGCAGGCCCGGGATGGCGTTGACGAAGAGCGCGCCGAGGGCAGGCCAGCCGGGAAAGGCTTCGGTCGGATAGCCGGCACGTTTTGCGACGAACCAGGCGGTGACCATCAGGGCGAGTGCGAGCAGAAGCCCCGGAAGGATGCCCGCGGTGAAAAGGTCGGCGATCGACAGACGGCCGCCGGCGGAGATCGAATAGATGATCATGTTGTGCGACGGCGGCAGCATCAGCGCGATGATGGAGGACATCACCGTGACGTTGACGCCGTATTGGACCGAGTAACCCTTTTCCTTCATCTGCGGGATCATCAGGCCACCGATGGCAGTCGCATCCGCGGCAGCGGAACCTGAAATACCTCCGAACAGTACGGAAGCGGTAATATTCACCTGACCGAGCCCGCCGCGCATGTGGCCGACAACGGCTCCGGCGAGCGCCACCAGCCTGCGGGCGATGTCGCCGCGCACCATCAGTTCGCCGGCAAAGATGAAGAAGGGGATCGCCATCAGGGCGAAAACGGAGACGCCGGAGTTCAGTCGCTGAAAGACGATGACCGGAGGCAGCTCCATGTAGAGCACGGTTGCCAGCGAGGCGGCGCCGAGACAAAAGGCGACGGGCGTGCCGATCAACAGCAGGACCGTGAACGTGCCGAAGAGAATGTATGGTTCCATGTCAGACAGCCTCTTCCAGGGCGTCCTCGCCGAAGCGGGCGGTCGGAAGACCGGCGGCACGGCGGAGCAGACGTTCAAGCGAAAACAGGAAAACGAGACAGCCGCCGCCGACCAGCGGCAGGAAGTCGATCGCGCCGGAGACCCCGAGCGAGGGCAGTTTCACGTCCCAGGCGGAGGCGGCGAGTTCCGCGCCGTACCACGCCATGCCCGCGCCGAAGGCGGCGACCACGGCATCGGAAATGCTGAACAGGACGAGCTTCGCCCCCTGAGGCAGGAAATAGAGAAGCACGTCGAAACTGAGGTGATAGCCCTCACGGATGCCGACGGCGGCGCCAAGGAAAATGAACCAGCCCATCAGGATGACTGAGGCGGGTTCGCTCCACACGAGGCTGTCGTTCATCACATAACGCATGAAGACCTGCGCGGAAATGAAGACGGTCATGAGCAGCAGGCCGCTGCCGGCCAGCCACAGGGCGGCCGTCGAGATAAGGCGCATGGCTTGCGCGGCGAATGTCAGATGAGTTTGCACTTTTCTGCCCCAAGGCGGGCCTGCGGTCAGGACTGACCGCAGGCTGATTGCTGATCAGTCGGTTGCGCGGATGCGGGCAACCAGATCCTTCAGCTTGTCAGAGGTGACGTGCTTTTCATAGACGCTGTCCATGGCTGCCATGAAGGGTGCCTTGTCGATCTCGGTGATGACCTCGACACCTGCGGCACGGACCTTTTCCTCGGAGGCCTTTTCGCGGGCGACCCACAGGTCGCGCATTACCGGAACGGAATCCTTCGCGGCCTGGCGGACGGCGGCCTGGTCTTCAGGAGACAGCTTGTCCCAGCTCACCTTGGACATGACGAGAACTTCCGGCACGATCAGGTGTTCGTCCAGCGTGTAGTAGCCGGCGACTTCATAGTGGCCGGAGGACTCGAAGGACGGCCAGTTGTTTTCGGCTCCGTCGATGACACCGGTCTGGATCGAGGAATAGACTTCGCCATAGGGCATCGGGGTCGCATTGGCGCCGAGCGCGGACATCATGTCGACGAAGATGTCGGACTGCATGACGCGGACCTTCATGCCGGCAAGGTCTTCGATGGAAGTGATCGGCTTGACCTTGTTGTAGAAGCTGCGCGAGCCGCCGTCATAGAAGGCGAGGCCGACATAGCCGTGCGGTTCGAAGGCCGCCAGGATTTCCTCGCCGATCGCACCGTCCATCACGCGGTGCATGTGATCGACGCCCTTGAAGACATAGGGCAGCGATACGACCTTGGTTTCCTCGACCAGATTGTTGAAGGGGCCCATGGAAACGCGGTTCAGGTCGATGACGCCGAACTTGGTCTGCTCGATGGTGTCCTTTTCCTCGCCGAGCTGGGCGGAATGGAACACTTCGACGCAGATGCGGCCGTCGGTGCGTTCCTTCAGAAGCTTGCCCATTTCCTTGACGGCCTCGACCGTCGGATAGCCGTCCGGATGGGTGTCTGACGATTTAAGCGTCACCTCGCAGGCGACGGCGGCGGATGTGAAGGCGGCGGTGGCCAGCAGCGTTGCCGCCAAGGACTTCAAGATATTCATTACTTCCTCCCAGAAAAAAAGCTCGTCAGAGCCGGTAGGCCTGCTTCACAAGCCTGTACGTGAGGTCATGAGCGACCTCGAAAGCCTCGTCCTCGTCCAGCCTTCCGGAGGTAACGAGGGATGCGAGGTAAGCGCAGTCGACCCGGCGGGCCACGTCGTGGCGGGCGGGGATCGAACAGAAGGCACGGGTGTCGTCGTTGAAGCCGACGGTGTTGTAGAAACCGGCTGTTTCCGTGGTCAGTTCCCGGAAGCGGCGCATGCCTTCGGGGCTGTCGTAGAACCACCAGGCCGGACCCAGCTTGAGGGTCGGATAGACGCCTGCCATCGGCGCCAGTTCGCGCGAATATGCGGTTTCGTCCAGCGTGAACAGGATGATGGAAAGGTTCCTTTCCAGGCCGACGGCATCCAGAAGCGGCTTCAGGGCGTCGACGTAGTTGGTCTGCGTCGGGATATCGAAACCCTTGTCCCGGCCGAAGGCGGACATGACCGCGCTGGAATGATTGCGGTGGCTGCCCGGATGGATCTGCAGAACGAGACCGTCGTCGAGGCTCATGCGCGCCATTTCCGTCAGCATATGCCCCCGGAAGGCGTCGGCTTCCTCCGGCGAGCAACGGCCCGTCAGGGCCTTCTGGAACAATTCGTTCGCGGTGGCGGCGGAGAGGTTTTCCGTTCTGGCGGTCGCGTGACCATGATCGGAGGACGTGGCGCCGAACGATTTGAACCAGGTCCGGCGGTTGCGGTGGGCCTTCAGATAGCCTTCCCAGGTGGTGGTGTTCTCGCCGGTCAGTTCACCGAACTTTTCGACGTTTGCCGCGAATCCTTCAAACTCGGGATCGACAACCGGGTCCGGTCGGTAGGCGGTTACGACGCGGCCGTTCCAGCCGCTTTCCCGGATCTGCCGGTGCCACTTCAGATCGTCCAGCGGTGATTCCGTGGTTGCGATCACTTCGATGTTGAAACGCTCGAAAAGGGCGCGGGGCCGGAACTCCGGGCGGGCGAGGCAATCGGCAATGTGGTCGTAGGCTTCGTCCGCCGTTTCCGCGGATATCCGTTTCGTCCAGCCGAAGACTTCCTGAAAGGAATGCTCCAGCCACATGCGCGACGGCGTCGCGCGGAAGAGATGGAAGTTCTCTGCAAAGGTCCGCCAGATCTTGCGGCTGTCGGTTTCGCTGAAGCCTCCGTCCGAGCGCGGAACGCCGAGATCCGACAGGTCGATGCCTTGCGAGTACAGCATGCGGAAGACGTAGTGGTCCGGAACGATGAAAAGCTGGGCCGGGTCCGGAAAGGCCTCGTTTTCGGCATACCAGCGCGGGTCCGTGTGGCCGTGCGGACTGACGATCGGGAGGTCCCGGATGGTCTCGTAAAGCGCGAAGGCCAGCGCACGGGAAGTCGAATCCGCTGGAAACAGCCGGTAGGGGTCAAGCCTGATTTCCGAGACCGCTTGAGCTTCGGTTCCTTCCAGTGGCATTTCTTGTTCCTTGATATGCGAATGGTTGCAGTAAGTGTTGCGACTAGTAAACTGATATGCTAGTTGAGTAGTCAAGTCAACGGAGAGAAAGCTGATGACAGACGCCAGTGCCCTGAAGGCGCTCGAACCGCTCAAGATTCCGACCGTGGCCGACACGGTTTTCGAGGAGCTGCACCAGCAGATCCTGTCGCTGGAACTTGCGCCGGGAACGAAGGTTTCCGAAGTGGAGGTCGCCAAGGCATTCGGTGTGTCGCGCCAGCCGGTCAGGGACGCCTTTTTCCGCCTGTCCCAACTCGGGTTCCTGTCGATCCGGCCGCAGAGGGCAACGGTGATCACCAAGATTTCGGAAGCGGCGGTGCTCAGGGCCCGGTTCGTCCGCACGGCTCTCGAGCTTGCGTGCCTGCGCGCGGCGCTGGAAGTCATCTCCGACGACGACATCAAGGACCTCGACGTGCTTCTGAAGGACCAGCAGGCAGCGGTCACGGCAGGAGAACGGCAATTGTTTCACCGGCTGGACGACGATTTTCACCGGCGGCTCTGCGCCATATCCGGTCATGAATATGTCTGGAGCCTGATCCGCGAGCAGAAGGCACATATGGACCGGGTCCGCTTTCTGTCCCTGGCCTCCGGTGCGCAAATCGCTCTCGACGATCACATCGACATCATTGCCGCGATCCGCGACGGCAAGAAGGAGCTGGCGGAGGCAAGGCTGACCACCCACCTTGGCCGCATCCAGACCATTCTCGGCAAGATCCGGTCCGAAAACCCGGACCATTTCGAGGAGTAGCCGATGGCCAGGCGTTTTGTTGCGATTGGCGAATGCATGGTCGAATTCTCGCCGACGCGGGAAGGAACCTATGCGATCGGCTTCGCGGGCGACACGTTCAATACAGCCTGGTACGCGCGCCAGCTCGCAGGTCCCGCAGACCTTGAGGTTGCTTATTTCAGCGCCGTCGGCGATGACGAGTTGTCGCGGCAGTTGACCGTTTTCATGCAGGAAGCCGGGATCTCGCCAAAACTGAAGATCATCGGGGATGCCGGGCCGGGCATGTACATGATCTTTCTGAACAACGGCGAACGCAGCTTTCAGTACTGGCGCTCGCAATCCGCCGCCCGCCATCTTGCCGACGACCTGGAAAACCTGCCGGATGTAGACGGCGGCGATGTTGTCTATTTCTCCGGCATCACCATTGCCATTCTGCCCGAGGCAGGCCGGGAGCGCCTGCTGGAAGCCTTGAGACATGCCGCTGCAAAAGGGGCGGAGGTCGTCTTCGATCCCAACCTGCGGCCCCGCCTCTGGCAAAGCGAGGAAGACATGTGCCGGTGGACGATGAAAGCCGCCGCGCTGTCCGGCATTGTTCTGCCGTCCTTCGAGGACGAGGCCCGTCACTTCGGTGATAAGGACGCGCAGGCAACGGCTGACCGTTACCTTGCAAACGGAGCGCGGCTCGCCGTGGTCAAGAACGGCGAGGACCCGGTCGTGGTGCAAAGCGCCGATGGCGACGGTTTCCGCTACCAGCCGGAAGCCGCCACGCGGGTCGTCGACACGACGGCGGCGGGCGACAGTTTCAACGCTGCCTTCCTGGTCGAATATCTCGGTCGCCCGCGTCCGCGCGAGGCCGTTCGGGCGGGCTGCGCGTTGGCGCGCCACGTCATCGGGCACCGGGGCGCACTGGTGCCGGTCTCCAAAATCGACGTGATCACCGGCAAGGCGCGCCTGAGCGCCTAAATCTCACCAAAGATCAGCTCAGGCCTCTTCCGCGGAAACCGGTGCAAATTCCTCGACAAGCCGGGGGAGGACGTTGAAATCGTCGAAACTCCGCGCGTGCTGCAAGTCCTCTGCCGGCGTCTTCCGGTAGCCTTCCGTGAACAGGAAGAACGGCAGCTTTGCCCGCAAGGCGGTTTCCGCATCCACCTCGCTGTCGCCGATATAAAGGGCCTGGCTGCCGCCAAGTTCCTGCGCAAGGCTGAGGACGCCGCGCGGGTCAGGCTTGCGTTCGGGAAAACTGTCTCCGCCGACAATGGCCGAAAAGAATTCGGCCAGTCCGAGATCGTCGAGGATCGTTTCCGTCGGGCCTACGGGCTTGTTGGTGCAGATGGCAAGCCGCAGGCCGAGATCCCGGAACTTGCGGAGCGCATCGACGACACCCGGGTAGGGCCGTGTCAGTTCGGTCGCCCGGGCGTTGTAATCCGTCACGAATTCCGCGATCAGCCGGTCGCGTTCGCCTTTATCGAGATCGCTTGCGGCCATCACCCTGTCCACGAGCGTGGGAATGCCGTTGCCGATGAAGGAACGCACGGTTTCCAGCGAGAGGGACGGTCGGTCTTCACGGGCGAGCATGCGGTTGCTGGCCGCATGAAGGTCCGGGGCGCTGTCGATCAGCGTGCCGTCGAGGTCAAAAATCAGGGTGAGGTTCATACGTCTTTCCATTTGATCGAGCAACCCATGGACGGGATCTGGTCCTCAGGCCCCTGACCCGTTTGGGCGACCTGCCGCATCGCTTCAAAGAGGTCGCGCCGGAGATCGGCCGGACCGGTCTCCCTGCGCGAGGCGTCCAGTCGGCCACGGTATTGCAGTTCCAGATCCTTATTGAAACCGAAAAAATCCGGGGTGCAGACCGCGTCATAGGCACGGGCAACGGACTGATCCTCGTCATAAAGATAGGGAAACGGAAAATTTTCCTGTTCCGCCAGACGTTTCATGTTCTCAAAGCTGTCCTGCGGATAGGCCGAGGCATCGTTGGCGCTGATCGCGGCGACACCGATGCCGAGTTCCGCCAGGGCGCGGGCATCGCGCAGAATGCGGTCCCGGACGGCAACCACATAGGGGCAGTGGTTGCAGATGAACATGATCAGCGTGCCCTTCGGCCCTGCAATGTCGCTCAGGCGGTAGGTCTTGCCGTCCGTTGCCGGCAATTCGAAATCGGGGGCTTTCCAACCGAAATCACAGACGGGAGGGATCGCTGCCATGGGTTTCGTCCTTAGCGGAAATGGGTGTGGCCGGTGGTGAGGTCCATGCGAGAATATCGCCGCATTGCAGTAGAGGCAACGCGGCCCTGGCCTCATGCGGCCTGGATCGTCACATTTTCGCAGGCCCTGCGGATGGCGCCGATGTTGTTGCCGTAAATTTCCGCGTTCTCCACGCTGCCGCCGCGAAAGACGGCGGACCCGGCCACAAGCACGTCGGCACCGGCTTCCACGACAAGGGGGGCGGTTTCAGGGTCGACGCCGCCGTCGATTTCGATGTGGATCGGACGGTCGCCGATGAGTGCGCGCAGGCGCCGGACCTGTTCGATCTGGCCGTGAATGAACTTCTGCCCGCCGAAACCGGGATTGACGGTCATCACACAGACGAGATCACAGAGATCCAGAAGCGGTTGTGCCGCTTCAACCGGGGTGCCGGGATTGAGCGCAAGTCCGGCCTTCTTCCCCGTTGCCCTGATCGCCTGCAAGGTCCGGTGGGTGTGCGGTCCGGCTTCCAGATGTGCGGTGATGATGTCGGCTCCGGCGTCGGCGAAGGCTTCGATATAAGGATCGACCGGCGCGATCATCAGGTGAACATCCATCACCGTATTGATGTGTTTCCGGATCGCCTTGCAGAGCGGCGGTCCGAAGGTCAGGTTGGGAACGAAGTGCCCGTCCATGACGTCCACATGCACCCAGTCGCAGCCCTCGGATTCGATGGCTTCGATTTCCCTGCCGAAATCGGCAAAATCGGCGGAGAGGATCGACGGGGCGATCTTGAGGGTACGGTCTAATGGCATCGAAGGGCTCCCTGGAGGTGAGGGGCGATTCACGCCCCTCGAATTGCCATGGTTTCAATCAGGCGGTCAGGCGGCGGAGTTGATCCGCAGGGCTTCGCGCCAGCCGGGGTAGATCTTGTCCGCATCGTGCGGAAAGCTCTGGAACGCACGGGCGAACTCGTAATGTTCCTTGGCGAATT
Source organism: Roseibium sp. (assembly GCF_050301095.1). Lineage (GTDB taxonomy): Bacteria > Pseudomonadota > Alphaproteobacteria > Rhizobiales > Stappiaceae > Roseibium. The sequence goes on along the minus strand of NZ_JBNKYW010000111.1, from coordinate 71,414 downwards.
CCACCGGGTCCGCGCCCTCTTTCCAGCACTGCTCGGCCTGGCGCAGGGAAGTGGCACCGGCTGCGGCCCCGTCCATATGGCCGAAGGACCCGCCACCGGCGGTCAGGATCAGGTTGGAGTGACCGAGATTTTCGAAGAACCCCGGCATGCGCAGGGCGTTCATGCCGCCGGAAATGATTGGCGTCGTCGGTGCCATGCCCTGCCACTCCTGATGGAAGAAGGGGCCTTGGGCCGAATCGTCGGTGATCATGTAGGCCATCAGCCTGTCGGCGGCTTCGCCCTCCATCTTGCCGAAGCTCATGGTGCCGGTGTGAATGCCGGAGGCACCTTGCAGGCGGGCCATCTTGGACAGCACGAAGGCGGTGTAGCCGCGCATGGACTGGGGCGAGGTCACTGCGCCGTGGCCGGCGCGGTGATAGTGAAGGTACTGGCGCGGGAATCGACGGCGGGCCGTGGTGATCGCCGCCGGACCGGTGACATAGCCGTCCACCAGGAAGGCGACATGCTCGGCATTCTCCGCGAATGTCTCCAGGATGTATTCGCCGCGGGCGATCATCTCGAACGGGTCGTCGGCGGTGATGTTGGCGGAGAACAGCTTCGCCTCGCCGGTCTTGTCCTGGGCACGCTTCATGGCGTCGGCTACCAGCGGAATGGTCTCCTTCATCGGGGCAAACGTCTGGTTGCCCTGGGGTTCGTCGTTCTTGATGAAGTCGCCGCCCAGCCAGAAGTCATAGCAGGCGTCGGCGAAAGGCTTCGGCCTGAGGCCCAGTTTCGGCTTGATGATCGTGCCGACGATAAAACCGCCGTCCACATGGGGACGTCCGAGCACGCGCCACAGATCCGAGATCGTGGTGGCCGGACCGTCGAACAGGCGCAGAAACGCGGGCGGGACGTAGAAATCGTGCATCTTGGCATATTCCACATCGCCCATGCCCTGATTGTTGCCGATGCAAAGGGTCAGGAACGAGCAGATCATTGCTCGGCCGTCGGTGATGTTGCGGTCGAAGAGCTCCACCGGATAGGCGATCTTGGTGATTTCCTTGTCCGGATCGACTTCATAGACCAGCGCGTCGACGCCGCGGGTGAAGTCGTCGGTGGTCGCCACGTCAACATTGGTGCCGGTCGAACTTTCGGCGGCGAAGTGGGCGGCGGTCTCCAGATAGCCGTATCCGGCCTTGGGGCGCATGATGTAGGCGACCAGCACATGTTTGCCGCCGGCAATCAGGTCGGCTTCCTTCAGGTCGAGACGGGCGTAGCGGTTCGATTGATCCATGATGCGATCTCCTTTGTTACTCGGCCGCCTGGGCCGTTGCGATTTTCGGGTCGAGTGCGCCGCTGGCGTAGCGCCGCGCCATGTCGTCGAGTGACACCGGCTTTATTTTCGAGGCGTGACCGGCGGTGCCGAAGCGCTCGAACCGGTCGCGGCAGAGTGTTTCCAGTTCGGCCATCGCCGGAATCAGGAATTTCCGGGGGTCGAATTCGGCCGGTTTTTCCCGCGCGGTCTTCCGGAACTGGCCGGTCATGGCCATGCGGCAGTCGGTGTCGATATTGACCTTGCGCACGCCCATCCTGATGCCGCGCTCGATTTCCTCCACCGGCACGCCGTAGGTCTGCGGCATGGCGCCGCCATGGGCGTTGATCAGGTCCTGCAATTCCTGCGGCACCGAACTGGAGCCGTGCATGACCAGATGGGTCTCGGGCAGCTTTTCATGGATCGCCGCGATCGTGGCCATGGACAGGATCTCGCCGTCCGGCTTGCGGCTGAACTTGTAGGCGCCGTGGCTGGTGCCGCAGGCAATGGCCAGCGCATCGCATTTTGTCGCCAGGACAAAGTCGACGGCCTGGCCCGGGTCCGTCAGAAGCTGTTCGGTGCTGAGCTTGCCTTCCGCGCCCGAGCCGTCTTCCTCGCCCGCTTCCCCCGTTTCCAGCGAGCCGAGCACGCCGAGTTCCCCCTCGACACTTGCGCCGACCGCATGGGCGGCTTCGCTGACGCGCCGGGTGATGGCGACATTGTAGTCGTAGGAGGCCGGGGTCTTCATGTCCTCCTCCAGCGATCCGTCCATCATCACGGAAGTGAAGCCGTAGCGGATGGCAGACAGGCAGGTGGCGTCGTTGTTGCCGTGGTCCTGATGCAGGACGATCGGGATATCGGCATGCATCTCGGCCAGGGCCTCGACCATGTGGCGCAGCATGATGTCGCCCGCATAGGAGCGCGCGCCGCGGCTTGCCTGCAGGATCACCGGGGAGGCGGTCGCCTGCGCGGCCCTGAGGATGGCGAGCCCCTGTTCCATGTTGTTGATGTTGAAGGCCGGAACGCCGTAGCCGTGTTCTGCGGCGTGGTCCAGCAACTGGCGAAGCGTGATGAGCGCCATTGTCGTTCTCCTCTAGGCAGCTTCAGGTGCGGACATCAGCGCCGCTATTCCGGGAAGGGTCTTGCCTTCCAGCCATTCCAGAAAGGCGCCGCCGGCGGTAGAGACATAGGTGAAGTCGTCCGTGACCCCGGCTGCATTGAGGGCGGCAACGGTGTCTCCGCCACCGGCGACGCAGGTCAGGTCACAGGACCGGGCACGCCCGGCGGCAAAGCGGGCGAGTTCGACGGTCGCCTTGTCGAACGGTGGCGTCTCGAAAGCACCGAGCGGACCGTTCCAGAGCACCGTCCGGGCGTTGCCGAGAAGGGTGCGAAACCGGGAAAGGCTTGCCGGTCCGGCATCCAGGATCATGGCGTCTTGCGGGCAGGCATCGACGGGAACCGTCTGGTTTGCCGCACCTGCCTTGAACTCCCGCGCGATGACCGCGTCCATCGGCAGGCAGATTTCACAACCCGCTGCCGCGGCAAGGGTCTTGATCTCCCGGACCGTTGCGACCTGATCGGCTTCATGAAGCGACTTGCCCATCTGGAAGCCTTCCGCGAAAAGGAAGGTGTTGGCCATGCCGCCGCAGATGATGACCGCGTCGAACTTCTGAACCAGGTTTTTCAGGACGGCGATCTTGGTCGACACCTTGGCGCCGCCGACGATGGCGACGACCGGCCGCTCCGGTGCAAGGAGTGCTGTTTCCAGCGCTGCGACTTCGCCCAAGAGAGCCGGGCCTGCGTAGCTGGGCATCAGTTCCGTGATGGCATGGGTCGAGGCGTGGGCCCTGTGGGCACAGGAAAAGGCGTCGTTGACATAAAGGTCGCCATTGACGGACAGGCGCATTGCGAAGTTGCGGCTGTTCTCCCCCTCGCCCCTGTGAAAACGCAGGTTCTCCAGCATGACGACCTGACCGGCGGAAAGATTTCCCGTTGCCGCCTCCGCGGCGTCGCCGACGCAGTCCTTTGCAAAGGTCACCGGCCGGCCCAGCTGTTGCTCCAGTTCGCGGGCGATTGGCTCCGTCGAAAAACAAGGATTGGGTTCGCCGTCCGGACGGCCGAGGTGTGTCATCACGGCGACGGCCGCGCCCCGGCTGGCGAGGTCGGCCACTGTCGGCGCGAAACGGGCGATGCGCGTGGCGTCGGTGATCTCGCCGTTCTTCATCGGAACGTTGAGATCGGCGCGGATCAGAACCGTGCGGCCGGCGACATTCGCGCCTGCGATATCGGGCAGGCTTCCCCGGTTTGTGGTGAAAGTGTCTGTCATTGGGCGTCCTCGCGTGCGGTGAGCGCGAGCGCGGTGGTGACGACCGCGCCGGGGGTGATGCCGAAATGCTCGTAGAGCGCGGGGGCGGGCGCTGAGGCGCCGAAGCCGGTCATTCCGATGAAGCTGTCCTCCGGGCGCAGGAAAAGATCCCACCCCTGACGGATGGCGGCCTCTATGCCGATCCGGGGCGCCGTTCCCAGAACCTCGCCGCGATAGGCGGCGTCTTCTTTCGCGAAGAGTTCGAAACAGGGAGCGGAAACGACAGCCGCGTTGAGACCGGCCTTTGAGAGGGCCGCTGCCGCCAGCAAGGCGATCTCGACCTCGGAGCCGGTTGCGATCAGAGTCACATCCCGTTCCCCTGTCACGTCCTTCAGGACATAGGCCCCCCGGGCGGTCAGGTTCGTTTCCACGCCGTTGGAACGCACCGTCGGCAGGTTCTGGCGGGACAGGCAGAGAACCGTGGGAGTCGTGGCCGAAGTGACCGCCAGTTCCCAGGCTTCCGCCGTTTCGACCGCGTCGGCGGGGCGGACGACTTTGAGGTTCGGCATGGCCCTGAGACTTGCCAGCGTCTCGACCGGCTGGTGGGTGGGACCGTCCTCGCCTAGGCCGATGGAATCATGTGTCATGACATAGGTGACGGGCAGGCCCATCAGCGCGGAGAGCCGCATGGCGGGTCTCGCATAGTCGGCAAAGGCAAGGAATGTCCCGCCATAAGGCACGAAACCGCCATGCAACGCGATGCCGTTCATGACCGCCGCCATGGCATGCTCCCGCACACCGTAGTGAATGTAGTTGCCGCCGAATTTTCCGGGCAGGACCGGCGTCATGGCGCTGGAGCGGGTGTTGTTGGAGCCGGTGAGATCGGCGGAGCCGCCGACGGTGTTGGGCAAGGTGGCATTGACCACTTCAAGGGCAAGTTCCGATGCCTTGCGCGTCGCAACATTCGGGGCCGCGCCGACCAGTCCGTGCTTGTGGTTGGACAAGGCTGCGTGAAGCTGCTCGGCCTCGGGAGGTTCAAGCGACGCGGCAAACGCTTCACGCAGTGGACTGGCCTGATGCCGGCACGCCCAGGCGTGCCGCTCGGCGCGGCCCCGATCGGAGACCATTCGCCAGGCATCATAGATCTCCGCTGGAATTTCGAAGGCCTCGTGGGGCCAGTTGAGAGCCTGTCTGGCTCCGGCGATTTCGTCCGGCCCGAGCGGGGCGCCGTGGACCGAGGAACTGCCCTGCTTGTTGGGGGCGCCGAAACCGATCACGGTCCGGCAGGCGATCAGCGAGGGGCGCGGGTCCTTCCGGGCCTCGGTCAGGGCGGCGGCGATCTCGGCCTTGTTGTGCCCGTCGATCCGGACCGTGTGCCAGCCTGCGGCGGCAAAACGTGCAAGCTGATCGGTGGAGGTCGACAGCTCCGTGCCGCCGTCGATGGTGATCGCATTGTCGTCCCACAGAACGACCAGCCTGCCGAGGCCGAGATGACCGGCCATGTCGATGGCTTCGTGGCTGATGCCTTCCATCAGACAGCCGTCTCCGGCCACGACATAGGTGAAGTGATCGACCAGGTCGTCTCCGAAGCGGGCGTTGTGCATCCGCTCCGCCAGTGCCATGCCGACCGCCGTGGTCAAGCCCTGGCCGAGCGGGCCGGTGGTGGTCTCGATGCCCCCGGCATGTCCGTATTCCGGATGGCCCGCGGTGCGGGCACCGAGCTGGCGGAAGTTCTTGAGTTGCTCGAGACCCATGTCCTCGTAGCCGAGGAGATGATGGACGGCATAAAGCAGCATGGAGGCGTGGCCTGCGGACAGCACGAAGCGGTCTCGGTCCGGCCAGGCCGGATCGGCAGGGTCGAGTTTGATAAAGCGGCTGAAGAGTACGGCGACCACGTCGGCCATGCCCATCGGAGCGCCCGGGTGGCCGGATTTTGCGCTTTCGACCGCGTCCATAGCCAGAGCGCGGATGGCATTGGCCATCAGGTCTTCGGTGGTGGCGAATGTCGTCTGGTGTGTCATGTCTGATGGTCCTCAGGCGCGCCTGGATTCTTGAACCAGGCGGTCGATCATCGGTGTGAAGATGAGCTGCATGGCGAGGTCGAGCTTGCCGCCCGGGATGACGATGGAATTGGCCCGGCTCATCCAGCTCCCCTGGATCATCGAGGTGAGGTAGGGAAAGTCGATGCCGCGCGGATTGCGGAAACGGATGACAACCAGGCTTTCGTCGGCGGTCGGTATCCAGCGGGCGATAAAGGGGTCGGAGGTGTCGACCACCGGAACCCGCTGGAAGTTCACATCGGTTTCGATGAACTGCGGGCAGATGCAATGGACATAGGCATGCATGCGCCTGAGGATCGTGTCTGTCACCGCCTCGGTCGAATACCCCCGGCTCGCCTTGTCCCGGTGGATCTTCTGGATCCATTCCAGATTGATGACCGGCACCACGCCGATCTTGAGATCGGCAAGGGCCGCAAGATTGACCTCGTCGTTGACCACGGCTCCGTGCAGGCCTTCATAAAAGAGCAGATCCGAACCGTTTTCGAAGGGAACCCAGTCGGTGAAGTTGCCCGGTGCGACGCCGTATTTCTCGGCTTCACCGTCGTCGTGAACGTAGTGACGGGTTTCTCCCTGTCCCGTCTCGCCGTAGACGCGGAAGACATCCTCCAGCTTCTTCAGGATGTTGGCGTCATAGGAGAAGTGGCTGAAGGTTTCGTCGCCGGCTGCCTTGCGGCGGTCGAGTTCGGCCTTCATGTTCGCCCGGTCGTAGCGGTGAAAGGCATCGCCCTCGATAGAGACGGCATTGATACCTTCGCGCCGGAAAATCTGGTCGAAGGTCGTCTTGACGGTGCTCGTGCCTGCGCCGGACGAGCCGGTGACCGAGATGATCGGGTGTTTTTTGGACATAGCTTTCCTCCCGGCGGGAGCGTGCTGGCGCCCTGCCGCAAACATGTCTTTGATTGACTGTGGTGTCTCTTAAGCCCGGAAGAGCCCGCGCTGGCCGAAGAGTGCCGAGGTCTCTTGCTCAGGCAGGTCGTAATAGGCCGCGACCCGCTCCACCTTTTCCGCCGAGCCGAAGATCATAGGCGTGCGGGCGTGGAGCGCCTTGGCCGTGAGGCCCAGGATCGGATCGCTGCCCGTGGTTGCCTTGCCGCCGGCCTGTTCCACCAGGAAGGCGATGGGTGCGCATTCGTAAATCAGGCGCAGGCGGCCGTCGCGGTATCCTTCCCGGTCGTCGGACGGATAGAGAAAGATGCCGCCGCGGCTCAGGATCCGGTGCGTTTCGGCGACGAGCGAGGCGATCCAGCGCATGTTGAAATTCTGTGCCCGCGGGCCGTCGGTGCCGGCAAGGCAGTCGTCGATATAGGCGCGCACCGGTTTGGGCCAGTGCCTGTAGTTGGAGGCGTTGATGGCGAATTCGGTCGACACCGGCGGAATCGTCACCGACGCATTGGTCAGATGGAAACGGCCTGTGTCGGGATCCAGCGTGTAGCTGCGTACTCCGTCGCCCACGGTCAGGATCAGGGCGGTCTGGGGGCCGTAGATGAAATAACCGGCGGCAATCTGTTCCCGGGCCGGACGCAGGAAAGAGCCTTGCGCGTCGTCTTCCGCGGGAAAAACGGAAAAGATCGTGCCGATGGACACATTGACGTCGATGTTGGAAGAGCCGTCCAGCGGGTCGATTGCCAGCGCCAGCGAGGCGTCATCGTCCAGCGCGACCGCGTGTTCCTGCTCTTCCGAAGCGTACCAGCGCACACCCGTTCCCTTGAGCGCGCTTGAAAAAGCGTCGTCCGCTATCACGTCGAGCGCTTTCTGGTCGTCGCCGTGGGCAGTGCCGCCGACTGCCGCACCGAGCGAGCCTGCCAGTTCACCCTTGGCGATGGTCTTGGAGAGGTCCCGTGCCACATTGCTCAAAGCGGTCAGGACCGGTTGCAGCAGGTCGGGAATGCCGTCGGTCGGCAATACGGGGTGTTCCTGGGTCATCAAGGCCTCCCATCCTTGTCGGGTTGTCCTTGATGAACACGATTTCGACTGTTATTAGAATTTAATAATTTCGAAGAGGCATTAAGAAAAATCTAATGCGGCGGTTGGACGCACTGACTTTGAAGCAGCTCAAGGCACTGTCCGCCGTTACCAGAAACGGTACGATCAGCGGGGCAGCGGACGAACTCGGCCTGACACCGCCGGCTGTTCACAGTCAGCTGAAGTCCCTTGAAGCGACCCTGGGATGCTCCTTGCTCGACCGGTCGGCGAACGGCGTTTTCGTGCCGACGGCCGAGGGGCGGGCCTTGCTGTTGGCGAATGAAACCGCGGCCGCCGCGCTTTCGAAGGCGCTGCAGCAGATCGATGCGCTCAAGCGTGGTCTTGCCGGGACGGTCATTCTCGGGGTGGTGTCCACCGGCAAATATGTCGCGCCTTCCTTCGTGGCCCGGCTCAAGAAGATTTTTCCGAAAATCGATATTGTCATGAGTGTCGGCAATCGGGACGCAACGATCGCGGCCCTCGAGACCCGGCGCGTCGATCTGGCCATCATGGGGCGGCCGCCGCGTTATCCTGCCGTGACCGCTTACCCGATCGGCGACCATCCCCACGTGCTGATTGCACCGCCCGACCATCCCCTCGCCCGGATGGAGCGCGCGTCCGTCGACCGGATCCTGCAGGAAAACTTCATATTGCGGGAACCGGGATCCGGCACCCGGATCCTGACCATGCGGTTTCTGGACCAGCTTGGCGAAGGCAAGCCCTTCACCTTTACCGAGATGGAGTCCAACGAAACCATCAAACAGGCGGTCATCGCCGGGCTCGGCATTGCGCTGATTTCCTTTCATGCCGTCAGCGAAGAGCTAAAGTACGGGCGTTTGAGCGTCATTCGGGCCGACAATTTGCCGATCGTCCGCAAGTGGTATCTTCTTCACCGCAGCGACGAAGCCTTGTCCGGGGCCGTGGAGACCATTCTCGACTACATTACGGACAACGCACATGAATTCCTCGACGACCAGGAATTCGACCGGGTGGTGTCGCAGACGTGATCACCCTGACGTAGGTTCTTGCCCGTATGGTTCGATCCGAACCGGCCATGTTATGGCAGGAACAATGCCCCGGAACGGCGAAACAGGAACAAGGTCCATGTGTCTGGCAATTCCCGCGCAAGTGACGTCCCTCGAAGAGGACGATACGGCCATTGTCGCCCTGGAAGGGATCCGGAAACGTATCTCGACCGCGCTCGTCGAGGATCTTTCCGCCGGCGACTATGTGCTCGTCCATGTAGGCTATGCGCTGCACAAGGTCAGCCCGGAGGAAGCCGACCGTACGCTGGCGCTGATGGCCGAAGCCGGTGTCCTGCAGGATGAGCTGGACGACATGGTGGAAGGCGGGGCATGAAATATATCGACGAATTCCGCGACCGTGAGCTGGCCAAATCCATTGCCGCCGCCATCCGGCAGGAAGCTCAGGCCGGGCGTTCCTACAACATCATGGAATTCTGCGGCGGGCACACCCACGCGATCTTCCGCTATGGCGTGAAGGACCTGATGCCGGACAATGTCCAGTTCGTGCATGGTCCCGGCTGCCCCGTTTGTGTGCTGCCTGTCCGCCGTCTCGACGACGCGGTGGAGATCGCCGAGCGTCATGGTGTCATCCTGTGCACCTATGGTGACATGATGCGCGTACCGGGCACCAAACAGCGCAGCCTGATCCGGGCGAAAGCGGATGGTGCGGACATTCGCATGATCTATTCGACCATGGATGCCCTGAAAATCGCGCGGAATAACCCGAACCGCGAGGTGGTGTTCTTTGCGATCGGCTTCGAGACCACCACGCCGCCGACCGCTGTAGCGATCAAGAAGGCCAGGGCCGAGGGGCTGACCAATTTCTCCGTCTTCTGCAACCATGTGCTGACCCCGGCCGCCATCACCCATATCCTGTCCTCGCCGGAACTCGCCCAGTCGGAGGCCGTCCGCATCGACGGGTTCCTGGGGCCATCCCATGTCAGTTCCGTCATCGGCTCGGCGCCCTACGAGCCGGCTGCCGCAATCTTCAGGAAACCGGTCGTGATCGCCGGGTTCGAACCGCTCGACGTCATGCAGTCGGCGTTGATGGTGATCCGGCAGATCAATTCCGGGCGGCACGAGGTGGAAAACGAATACACCCGTGTCGTGACCCGGGAGGGGAACAGCAAGGCGCAGGCCATCGTGGCGGAAGTGCTGGAAGTCCGGGAGACCTTCGAGTGGCGCGGGCTTGGCAGCGTGCCGGACAGCGCGTTGAAGATCCGCGAGGCCTTTGCCGGTTTCGACGCGGAAAAACGCTTCGACATTTCGGCCAAGCAATCGCGCGAAGTCAAATCCTGTGAGTGCCCTGCCATCCTGCGCGGGGTCAAGAAACCGTCCGACTGCAAGCTCTTCGGCACGGTCTGCACGCCGGACAATCCCATGGGGGCCTGCATGGTGTCTTCGGAAGGCGCCTGTGCGGCCTATTGGACCTATGCCCGTCATCAGACCCTCGCGGAAGCTTCCAAAAAGCGGGGCAGCGAGGCAGCGGCATGAATTCGCTCGATAAACCGCCGAGGTTTGCAACCGGTTCGGTCGATCTGACCCATGGTGGCGGTGGCCGGGCCATGGCGGAGCTGATCGCCGGTCTGTTCCAGCGCCACCTGAAAAACCCGTTTCTGGAACAGGGGCATGACGCGGCCCTTGTCAGCGTTCCCCAAGGGCGGCTGGTAATGTCCACGGATGGGCATGTCATCTCGCCGCTGTTCTTTCCCGGCGGCGACATCGGCTCGCTCGCCGTCCACGGCACCTTGAACGATATCGCCATGTCCGGCGCGCGCCCGCTCTATCTGACCGCCGGGTTCATTCTGGAGGAAGGTTTTCCGCTGGGTGACCTGGAGCGGATCGTGATCTCCATGGCTGGCGCCGCCAAGGAGGCCGGTGTTCCGGTCGTGACCGGGGACACCAAGGTGGTCGAAAAAGGCAAGGGCGACGGCGTCTTCATCACCACCACCGGCCTCGGTGTGGTTCCGGACGGGGTCGAGATCGGCCCCGGACGGGTGCGGCCGGGCCAGAAGATCCTGCTGTCTGGCTCCATCGGCGATCACGGCGTGGCGATCCTGTCGAAGCGGGAGAACCTGGAATTCGAGACCGAGCTGCAATCGGATTCGGCTGCCTTGCACAGGCTTGTCGGCGAGATGGTCGCGGCGGTGCCGTCGATTGCCATGCTGCGCGATCCGACGCGCGGCGGTGTGGCCGCAACGCTCAACGAGATTGCCCAGGCGGCGCGTGCCGGTATTCAGATTGACGAGGCCAGCATTCCGTTGAAACCCGATGTTGCTGCCGCCTGCGAACTGCTGGGGCTCGACCCGCTCTATGTGGCAAACGAGGGCAAGCTGCTTTGCTTCTGCGAACCGCGGGATACGGAAAAGCTGCTCGGCATCATGCGTCAAAACCCGCTGGGCCGGGAAGCCGCCATTGTCGGTACGGTGACGGAGGACGACAGGGCCCTGGTGCAGATGGAAACCCGGTTTGGCGGGCTTCGTGTCGTCGACTGGCTGGCGGGTGAGCAGCTGCCGAGAATCTGCTGAGCCTTGCGCAGGGCCGGAAAATTCCCGCCTGATGGTAGTGTGTGGACATGGATGCCATGGAGAAAAACGGGGGCGAAGACCGGCACGTCGTTGAAATCAGGGTTCGCGGACTTGTCCAGGGCGTCGGCTTCCGGCCTTTCGTCTGGCGGCTCGCAAATGACAAGGGTTTCCATGGAGACGTGCGCAACGATGCCGAAGGTGTGCTGATCCGTCTTTCCGGCGAACCGGACGAAATCGTGTGCTTCGCGAAGCTTCTGCAAAGCGAGGCGCCACCGCTTGCCCGGGTGGAGACGGTCGACATCTCGCCTTCCGCCGCCCCCCTGGCGCAAACGGGTTTCCGGATTGCCGAAAGCCGGGACGGGCGCGTCGCGACCGGTATCGTTCCGGACGCGGCCACCTGTCCGGAGTGCCTGGCCGAAACCTTTGATCCGGCGGACCGCCGATACCGCTATCCCTTCACCAACTGTACCCATTGCGGACCGCGACTCTCCATCGTCAACAGTATCCCCTATGACCGCGGCAGGACCTCGATGAAGGTCTTCACGATGTGCCCGGCCTGCCGGTCGGAATATGAAGATCCTGCCGACCGCCGCTTTCATGCGCAGCCCAATGCGTGTCCGGAGTGCGGGCCGCGCGTCTGGCTGGAGGAAGGCGGAGCCGAACTGGAACTTGCCGACCCGCTCACGCATCTGGCAAAGCGGATCGCCGCCGGCGACATTGCCGCGGTCAAGGGCATCGGTGGTTTTCATCTGGCAGTCGATGCGGCGAATGCCGAGGCTGTCGCCGAGTTGCGCCGCCGCAAGAGGCGGCCGCACAAACCCCTTGCCCTGATGGCACGGGACTTGAACCAGATCCGGCGCTACTGCGAAGTGGACGAGTCAGAGGCAACGCTGTTGCAGGACAAGGCCGCGCCCGTCGTGCTGCTCCGGAGCAGGGGCGAGACGCTTGCAGATGGCGTCGCGCCCGGCCAGGAGCATCTCGGTTTCATGCTGCCCTATACGCCGCTGCATCACCTGCTGATGCGCGCGCTCGACGGACCGGTCGTTCTGACTTCGGGAAACCTGTCTTCGGACCCGCAGGTCACGTCGAACGAGGCAGCGCGGACGCAACTTGCCGGGATCGCAGACCTGATGCTTCTGCACGACCGGGAGATCGTCAACCGTCTGGACGATTCCGTTGTCCGTCTTCAGTTCGGCAAGCCTTCCTATCTGCGCCGGGCACGGGGCTATGCGCCGGGGAGTGTCCGGTTGCCGCCGTCCCTGAATAGGGGGCAGACCGTTCTGGCCATGGGCGGTGAACTCAAGGCGGCCTTCTGCATGGCAAGGAACGGCGAGGCAGTCCTGTCCCAGCATATCGGCGACCTTGAAAACGCACCGACGCTTCAGGACTATTTCAGGATGATGCGGCTTTACAGGGACATCTACGCGTTCAAGCCGGAGGTTATCGCCGTCGACCCTCACCAAGATTATTTGTCCACGCAGGAGGGGCGGCGCCTCGCAAGGGAGGAAGGGCTGCCTCTTGTTGCCGTTCAGCACCACCACGCCCACCTTGCTGCCGTTCTGGCGGACAACGGCTGCGAGGCAGCAACGGAAAACGTACTGGGCATCATTCTGGATGGTACGGGGCTGGGAACCGATGGAACCAACTGGGGCGGAGAATTCCTCCTTGGAGGCTACCGGTCCTTCGACCGTGCGGGATGTCTCGCGCCCGTCCGTCTTCCGGGCGGGGCGGCCGCGGTCAGGGAACCCTGGCGAAACCTTTGCGCGCATCTTCATGCCGCCTTCGGTCCCGGGTACGGGGAGTTTCTGGACGGGGTCGAGGCCGGGAGAAGACTGAAGGAAAAACCGCTTTCTCTTCTGGACCGGATGATGCAGCAGGGCATCAATTCGCCGATGTCTTCCTCCGCGGGCCGTCTGTTCGACGCGGTTGCCGCGCTGCTGGGCCTGTGTTTCGACCGCCAGACTTTCGAAGGGCAGGCGGGCGCCCTTCTGGAAGCCGCCGCGCGGCGGGCAGGGCGGCCCGCAACTGCCTATCCGATGGAAATTCTTGCCGGCGGTGGCCCTGCACGGCTCGGCTGCGACGGGCTCTGGCGGGGACTGCTGGAGGACCTGGCCGCGGGCGTGGATACTGATCAGCTGGCGGCGAATTTCCATGCAAGCCTGATCGAGGGGCTGAGGAAAGTGGCCACCCGTATAGCCGGCGAACAATCGACCGGGACGGTTGCGCTCTCCGGTGGTGTGTTTCAGAACGAAGTTCTTCTCTCCGGGCTCGCCCGGTCGTTGCAGGCGGCAGGACTGGACGTTCTGACGCATAGAAACGTTCCGGCGAACGACGGCGGTCTTGCGCTGGGCCAGGCGGCTGTCGCAAGCCTTCGGTAGTGGCTTTTCCTGATTGCCTCCAGGGGCCTGATTGGTGGTAGAATCGATCTTCGCACTGGCCGTCGGTGCCAGATGAAACAATGCGTTGGCCAGGAGGATCGTGATCTGATGACTGTGAAACTGACGTTTCTTGGTGGTGTGGGCACCGTCACGGGATCCAAATATCTTCTGGAAGCCGACGGCCTGCGCGTGCTGATCGATTGCGGTCTGTTTCAGGGGTACAAGCAATTGCGCCTTCGCAACTGGGCGCCGCTTCCTGTCGACCCGGCGACGATCGACGCGGTCATCCTGACCCATGCTCATCTCGACCATTCCGGATATCTGCCGCTCCTGGTCAAGAACGGCTTCAAGGGACCGGTCATCTCGACCGAGGGAACTCGGGATCTTTGCGCCATCCTGCTGCCAGACAGCGGCTTTCTGCAGGAAAAGGATGCCGATTTCGCCAATCGGCACGGTTTCTCAAAGCACCATCCTGCCTTGCCGCTCTATACGCAAAAAGATGCGGAACGCTCGCTTGCCAGTTTCAGACCGGTGCCGTTCGACCGGGAAAAGGAGCTTCTCGGTAAACTCAGGGTCACCTTCCGCTGCGCCGGCCACATTCTGGGCGCGGCCATCCTGGAACTTGGCTGGGGCGACAAGACAATCGTCTTTTCCGGCGACCTTGGCCGATACGGCGATGCCACCATGCTCGATCCGACACCGATCCGGCGCGCCGATTACCTCCTCGTTGAGTCCACCTACGGCAACCGGCTGCACGAAAAGCAGGATCCGGAGGATGTGCTTGCCGAGGTCATCACCAGCACGGCCCATCGTGGCGGAACGGTTCTCATTCCCGCCTTCGCCGTCGGGCGGGCGCAATCGCTGCTCTATCACATTTCCCGCCTCAAACAGGATCAACGCATTCCGGATCTTCCCGTTTTTCTCGACAGTCCCATGGCGATCAAGGCTTCCGAGGTGTTCTGCCGGCACGTTGGCGAACACAGGCTGACGGCGGAGGAATGCAACTGGTCCTGCAACACGGCGCGTTATGTACGTGAGGTGGCGGAATCGAAGGAGCTGGACATGAACCGCATGCCCAAGGTGATCATTTCCGCCAGCGGCATGGCGACCGGCGGGCGCGTGCTGCATCATCTGAAACACTATGCGCCGGATCACCGCAACACGATCCTGTTCGCGGGCTTTCAGGCGGGTGGTACCCGTGGTGCCGCCATCACGGCAGGGGCGGAGAGCGTCAAGATCCATGGTGGCCAGGTCGCGATCCGGGCGACGGTGGACAATCTTCACATGCTGTCGGCTCATGGCGACGCGGACGAAATCATGCGTTGGCTTGGTCATTTCGAACAGGCCCCGCGCCGAACCTTCATTACGCATGGCGAGCCCGACGCGGCGGATGCAATGCGATACCGGATCGAAAGCGAATTGAGCTGGGCCTGCACCGTGCCCGACTACCGCGAAGAAACCGTGCTGACATGACGGACGGGGAGCATTCACCCGGTCCGGTGCCGCGCAAGAACGGCAATGGCGCCAACGTGCTGAATGCCAGGCGAATAGGCATCGACACGCAGTATGAGGCTGTCGTCTTCATGCGCCGGGATTGCCCGGTCTGCAAGTCCGAAGGGTTCACGTCACAAAATCGCGTCCGGCTCACCCACGGAAGTCAAACGGTCATCGCCACGCTGTTCCAGACCGCGCCGGGGTTCCTGGATCACGGCGAAGTCGGCCTTTCGGAAGCCGCCTGGCGCCGCCTTGGCATGAACAACGGCGGAACGGTCATTGTCAGCCATCCCCGGCCACTCGACTCCCTGAGCCTGTTGCGGGGCAAGGTCTACGGCAACCCGCTGGAAGCCCATTCGGTCAAGGTCATCATCGAGGACATCGTTGCCGGCCGTTATTCGGACATTCATCTGTCCTCCTTTGTGACAGCCTGTTCCGCCCAACCGCTGGACCATGCGGAAATGGTCGCCCTGACCGCGGCGATGACCGACGCCGGAGACAGGCTGGAGTGGGGAACCTACCCGGTGGTCGACAAGCACTGCGTCGGCGGCCTGCCGGGCAACCGCACAACGCCGATTATCGTGGCGGTCGCCGCCGCCTGCGGCCTGACAATGCCGAAAACGTCTTCGCGCGCGATCACGTCTCCGGCGGGAACCGCGGATACGATGGAGACACTCGCCCCTGTTGATCTCGATATCACGACGATGAGGCAGGTGGTGGAAAGGGAGGGTGGCTGTATCGCCTGGGGCGGTGCCGTGCGCCTCAGCCCGGCGGACGACACGCTTATCCGGGTCGAGCGGGCGCTCGATCTGGACGGCGAAGGCCAACTCGTGGCCTCCGTCCTGTCGAAGAAGATCGCCGCCGGCTCGAGCCATGTGATCCTCGACCTGCCGGTCGGCCCGACCGCCAAGGTGCGCAGCCAGGAAGCCGCCCGCGTGCTCTCCAGAAACCTGATTGCCGTGGCGCATGCCTTTGACATTGAAGCCCGAACCATCATCACCGACGGGCGCCAGCCGGTCGGCCGGGGCATAGGACCCGCACTCGAGGCCCGTGATGTTCTGGCCGTTCTGCAGGGAACCGCAGACGCACCGCCCGACTTGCGGGACAGGGCGGTTGCCCTTGCCGGACACCTGCTTGAACTGGGAGGAGCGGCAGCAGCCGGAAATGGAACGGGCCTTGCCGCCCGCACGTTGGACGAGGGCGGGGCCTGGCGGAAATTTCAGGCGATCTGCGAGGCGCAGGGAGGCATGCGCGTTCCGCCCCGGGCCGGTCATTTCCGTCCGGTCCTCGCAAACCGGGCCGGAAAGGTGACCGCCATCGACAACCGGCGACTGGCCAAGGTGGCCAAGCTTGCCGGGGCGCCGGTGGCGAAGGCCGCGGGTGTCGAAATCCATGTGCAGCTCGGTATGACGGTTACCTCGGGCGAGCCGCTTTACACCGTGCATGCGGAAGCGCCCGGTGAACTCGCCTACAGTTTCGACTATGTGGCCGCGAACAGCGACATTATCGAAATGACCGAAGTCTGAGGACGGCGTGCTGGAGACGGGTGACGACTTCCGGGGCTGTGGTCAGCTCAACGCAGCACTTTTTCTGCGTATCGCCGGCGCATGGCATGCGGAGACATGCCATAGGCCGATTTGAAATGATCGTAGAACTGGCTGATTGAGGAAAAACCGGAATTTTCCGCGACCACGCTGATTGCCGTTGCGCTTTCAATCAGTTGCGCGCGCGCGCGGAGCAGGCGCATGCGGATGATGAAACGCTTGACCGGGATCCGCATGATTTTGGAGAACAGCGTCGTCGCGTAGTTCTCATGCAGCCCCGTCACGGCGGCGACATCCGCGTTGGTGATCGGGCGGTTGACGTTTTCCAGGATGAAGCGAACCATTTCGACGACATGACCGATGTGGGCCGAGGTCAGGTCCCGGTTTGATCCCGGTTCGGTGATCGGTTCGCGCAGGTAGGTCAGCTCGCAGGTGAGCGCGCGCCGCAACAGTGCGTTCAGCTCCATCTTCATGATTTCCAAGCGCTCGAAGTCGTGGGAGCGATAGTCGCGATACCAGCCCAGAAACTTGTCGTTGCTGCACAATTCCTCCGGCAGGGCCACCAATGCCCCAGACAGCAGCTCGATCTGCAGCCGGCTGATATGCGGCAGGAACAGAAAGGTGTCGACCGGGATGTAAAGGTTGGTAAGCGTCGGCTTGTCCGGGCCGGTCTGGTGAATGGCCGTCAGCTGGTGCGGCACGCCGGCCCAGAAGATCACGAAGCGGTTCTCCGGAATCTCGACGGTCTTGTTGTCGACTTCATATATCATGGTCGCGCCGGAAATGATGTTCGCCTCGACATGTCCGTGCCAATGCGGCTGCTTCATCACGACCGGATGGAACGTGCGCATACCAAACCGCCCGAAGGCGTTGGTCGTGCCGTAGAACCGGCGCTCGTGGGCGGGGACATCGCGTGTCAGGGAGCGCCGCTGCTTTTTCAATCTAGCTCTCGCAAATCCAGAATCTTAAAAATCCGGAAAAGATTATTCGGATTCAAGATTGTCGTCAAAAGCCGTTCGCCGCAACACTCACCGTCGTGTTCACGCCGGTTTCAGGAACCTGGTGGAGACGGATTTGAAGCAGGTTCCTGGTAATCAGGACTCCACGGGAGGAATCGCCTGATAGAATTCGGATTGCATATGCGGCAATGGCCTTCATATGGGGCTGCGCCACCGCAATAGATGAACAGGGCAACGTCCAGGACGTGGCCCTCAATCCCAAGACCGACATCTCACGGAAACTGGTCCGTGCAGCCTTCGAGATTTCTACATGACGACAATCACCTTCATTGGTGCGGGCAGCACCGTTTTCACGAAGAACATCGCCGGTGACATTTTGCACTGGCCGGCGCTGAAAAACGCGACGATCCGGCTGATGGACATCAATCCGGCCCGGCTTGAGGAATCGCAGATCGTCGTCGGCAAGTTGGCGGCCACGCTTGCGCCGGCGGCCAGGATCGAAACTCATACCGACCAGCGGCAGGCGCTGGACGGGGCGGATTTCGTCATCGTCTGTTTCCAGATCGGCGGCTATGAGCCCTGCACGGTGACCGATTTCGAGGTGCCGAAGGCATTCGGGCTGCGCCAGACGATTGCCGACACGCTCGGCATCGGCGGCATCATGCGGGGTCTGAGGACCGTGCCGCACCTGTGGTCCATCTGCGAGGACATGCTGGCGGTCTGCCCGGAGGCGCTACTGCTGCAATACGTCAACCCGATGGCCATCAACACCTGGGCCATCGGCGCGAAATATCCGAAAATCCGGCAAGTGGGCCTGTGCCACTCCGTGCAGGGAACTGCCGGGGAGCTGGCGCGCGATCTTGATATTCCGCTCGAGGAGATCCGCTACCGCTGCGGCGGTATCAACCACATGGCGTTCTACACGAAGTTCGAGCACCGCCAGCCGGATGGCAGCTACAAGGACCTTTATCCGGCCCTGCGGCAGGGCTATCTGGATGGCCGCTTTCCGAAGCCGTCCGCCTCGAACCCGCGATGCCCGAACAAGGTCCGCTACGAGATGCTCATGCGGCTCGGATATTTCGTCACCGAGTCCTCAGAGCATTTTGCCGAATACACGCCCTATTTCATCAAGCGGGACCGGCCGGACCTGATTGAGAAATTCGGCATTCCGCTCGATGAATATCCGAAGCGCTGCGTCGAGCAGATCGCGCGTTGGGAAAAGGAGGCGGAGAAATACCGCAGGGTGGATACCATCTTCGTCAAGCAGAGCCATGAATATGCCTCGCAGATCATCAATTCGGTGGTGACCGGAACTCCGTCGGTAATTTACGGAAACATCCGCAACAAAGGCTTCGTGCCGCAACTGCCGGAAGGTTGCGCGGTGGAAGTGCCGGTGCTGGTGGATGCCAACGGCTTGCAGCCGACCATCGTGGATGACCTTGCCCCGCAGTGCATCGCCCTGATGCGGACCAACATCAATGTTCAGGAACTGACGGTGGAAGCGCTTCTCACCGAAAACCCGGAGCACATCTATCACGCCGCCATGCTGGATCCGCACACGGCTGCCGAACTCGATCTGGATCAGATCTGGTCGTTGACGAACGAACTGCTGACTGCGCACGGCACCTGGCTGCCCGAATGGGCGCGGCCAACTGCCCGCAGCGTTGCCTGATAAGGAAATTGAGGACCTGAACCGATCGTGCCCCGCCAGAGCCTTCCGGCAGGGCACTTCTTTTGGGCTAGAGGACTTCCAGTAATTATGTCGCCAGGTGATTCCCGATGCCGGGCGATCCGGGTTTGCCCAGATGCCTTGCGGCCAGAAACACCAGTGCTATCAGCGCCAGCATGGCCGCGATCCAGGTGGTGGCTTCCGCCGGATGAGAGGGGAAGGACCCTGCCTGGTAGGCGATTGTCGACCCGGCATAGGCAATGAAAGTTGTCCAGGCGGCCGCAAATACGGACCAGAGCGCACCGATTTCTCTGGCGATCGCGGACAGAGTGGCAACGCACGGAATATAGAGCAGTACCGCCAGCATGTAGGCGAAGGCTGCCGCCTTGCCGTCGAAATGGGCCGACATTTCCGCAAAGACGGAAGAGGGGACATCCTGCTCGGCCGATGCGGCCTCGAAGCTGGATATGTCGCCGACGTCGAGACCGAGCGGGTCGAGCAGGGCGCCGGTGAGTGCGGCGGCTGAAGCGCCAAGCGCTGCCAGCGTGCCGCGGACCGTTTCAAGCGGCTGCGGTGCAGCTCCGTCTGCGGGTTCTCCCGTGGCATAAAGCGCCTGCAGCGTTCCGACCACGGTTTCCTTGGCGAACATGCCGGTGAAGAGGCCGACGGCTGCCGGCCAGTTGTCTTCAGAAACCCCCATCGGTTCCAGAACCGGGGTCACCTGGCGGGCCGTCAGGGCCAGGACGGAGGTGCCGCTGTTCTCGTTGCCGAAGGAACCGTCCGGCCCGACCGAATTCAGGAAGGAGAGGATCGCGACCACGATCAGGATCGTTTTGCCGGCTTCGGAAACGAACTGGCGGATCCGCGCCCAGCACAGGCGCAGCAATCTTCCGGCAGGCGGCATCTGGTAGATCGGCAGTTCGATGGCGAGCGCCCTGGGTTTGTTCAAAGTCAGGCGCGGGGCCAGCATCCAGCCGGTGAAGAGGGCAGCCAGGATGCCGATCAGGTAAAGGGCGAAGACGACGTTCTGGCCGCCGACGGGAAAGAAGGCGGCAGCAAAAAGTGCGTAGACGGGAAGGCGCGCACCGCAGGACATGAAAGGCGCCATCATGGAGGTGAGAATGCGTTCGGCCCGCGAATCCAGCGTGCGTGTCGCCAGCACCGCCGGAATGGTGCAGCCGAAACCGAGTACCAGCGGCAGGAAGGCACGGCCTGACAGGCCCAGCCGGCGCATCAGCCGGTCGGCCACGACGGCGGCGCGGGTCATGTAGCCGCTTTCCTCCAGGAAGATCTGGCAGAGGAACAGGAAACCGACAATCGGCACGAAGGTGCCGACGGTCTGAATGCCGGCGCCGATGGAGCCGACGGCAACATCGAGAACGCTGCCGGACAATCCGAGGTGATAGAGCGCAAGCGCGGGCAATTCGACAAAGGCTGCCTGTCCGAGGCCGTCGAAAAGATCGATGAAGACACTGGAGACGTTGATCGTCAGGAAGAACAGCAGATACATCACCGCCAGGAACAGCGGCGGACCGAAGACCGGCGACAGCGCGATCCTGTCGAAACGGTCCGACAGCAATCTGCGGCCGACGGGAGGCGGCATGTCGATGCGCCGGACAAGGGCCGTTGCATCCAAGACAGGTGTTTCCGTCAGAAACTGGTCGAGAGGCAGGCTGCCCACCGAACCGGTTTCCTCAAGGATCCGGTCCCGGACCGCGAGGAGGTCGGGGCCGGCCCGGCGCTCCGTCAGCCAGTCGCGTTCCAGCAGCCGGCGGGCGGCGGCAACGGTATTGGCTTCCTGATAGACCGGGTGGCCGTCCATGGCTTCCCGCATCCGGGCAAGGGCCAGACCGGCTTCTGCCGGCAGCCCATCTTCTCCCGGGAGAAAGAACCCGGCTGCGTCCACAAGGCAGGCGGCAAGCTGGGCGTGCAATTCTTCAAGGCCGGAAAAGGTCCGGCCCGAGACGGGCACGACCGGGACTTTCAACTCGTTTCTCAGGGTGCGTGCCGCGGATTCCACGGCTGCGGACGGCCAGCAATCGGCCTTGGTCAGGACGGCGATAACCGGAACGCCGTTGCCCTTTGCCTGCAGCAGCATCGAAAGGCCCCTGTGAGGGGCGGAGAGATCGACGGCCACGATCAGCGCATCATGAGGCACATTGATGAGGGCATCGCGGGCGACGCGTTCGTCTATGCGTTCCGCATGGGGGGCTGAAAGACTGGAGATGCCGGGCAGGTCGACGAATTCGACGCTCAGACCCTTGAACTGCGCCGTGCCGCTTTTCCGGTCAACCGTCACGCCCGGCCAGTTGCCGATGGATTGGCGCGAACCGGTGAGCATGTTGAAGAGGGTGGATTTGCCGGAGTTGGCGGGGCCGAGCAGGAAAACCTTGTATTGAGCAGGTGCGCAGGGAAGAAGGTCGCGCTTGACGCAGCCGGCGGCGGCGCAGGTGGAACATCCCATCACTCGTTCTCCTGCCGGGTGTCGCAGCCACAGCCGCAGCCGCAGGGCCTGAGCCTGACGCCGGACGCAAGGTCGACGCCGATGGCCGCCCGGATTTCCCCGCAGGCGACGATGCGCGGGCGGTTGCCCTTGCCGCGCAGGAGATTGATCACCGCCTCGGGGGCAAGGCCGGTTGACAGAACTTCAAGGCGTGCGTGCCGTGTCTCGCCCAGAGAAGTCACGTGATAGGAGCCACCCGGTTCGGCATGGGCGAGCGTAAGCGTGTCATCGCCGGCAAAGCCTTCCGGCACATTTGGCGCGCTTGCCGGTTGAGCTTGTACGATGTCGCATACGATTTCGGACATGGGGCGGGTCCCTTCTTTTCAAGAATGAGGTAGCACCTCGGCCGCCGCTTCCAATTGATCATTGTCAAGACTGGCAGGGTTGGTGTTCCGGCGCCGAATTCTTGTATGCACTCAATTTCCCCAGACGCCACGCTGCCCCACACACCTCCCCGGGATGAGGATTTTGGTGAGGCTCGGGTATCTCTCCTAGCCTGGTACTCCCTCCCACCGGCGCAGGGCGTTGCCCGGGTCGATCCCCGCCGTTGCCAGTGCCCGGGCTGCGATCTGGCGGGTCATGTCCTCAAGGCTTTCAAGGCCGGCATAGAAGGGCGGGACGGGCGGCGAAACGATGGCACCCATCCGGGTGACTTTCAGCATGGCCTCCAGATGACCTTCGTGGAGCGGGGCTTCGCGGGCGAGCAGCACCAGCGGGCGCCGTTCCTTCAGGGTGACGTCTGCGGCCCGTGCCAGCAGGCCTTCACCGGTGCCGTAGGCGATGGAGGCAAGGCTTCGCATCGAGCAGGGCGCGACGACCATGGCATCTACCGGAAAGGAGCCGCTGGCGATCCGGCCGGCGACATCCTGGGGGGCAAACTCTTCGGTCGCAAGAGTGCGGATGTCGTCGCGGGCACCTTCACCCAGTTCAAGCTCGATGGTCCGTTCCGCCCCGGCAGTGACGACCACATGACGGTCGATGCCGAGCGTTTTCAGGAGACGCAGCAATTCCAGGGCAAGGATGGCTCCCGAAGCTCCGGAGATTCCGACGATGACGCGATTGGCGGGTTTCATGAGAGGCTCTTTTCCGCCGGGCCGGTGTTCAGAAGCTGGGCCAGCAGGCGCTCGGCGCGATCTTCCATATCGGGCGGCATTTCCAGTTTCTCGGCAAAGGCGCGGGAGGTCTCCGAGCCGATCTTGATGGTCGCGTCGATCCCGAGCTTGCCACCGAGACCCTCGCGCGGGCTGGCGAAATCGAGCTGGTCAACCGGCGTGGAATTCAGGACCAGAAGATCCCGCTCCGGGTCGGAACGGGTCGCGACCGCCCACATGACGTCGTCCCAGGACCGGATGTCGATGTCCGGATCCACCACGATCACATATTTGGTCATGGAAAATTGCGGCAGCAATGACCAGAAGCCCATCATCGCGCGGCGGGCCTGGCCGGGATAGGCCTTGTCGATCTTGAGGACGGCGCAGCGGTAGGAACAGGTCGCAGGCGGCAGATGGACATCGACGATCTCCGGCATCGCCTGCTGCAGGATCGGTCGGAAGAGATCGGTCATCGCCTCGCCGATCACCGAAGGCTCGTCCGGGGCTCTGCCGGTAAAGGTGGAAAGATAGACGGCGTCCTTGCGCATCCGCATCGATTTCAGCTGGAACAGCGGATAGGTAGCCGCCTCGTTGTAATAGCCGGTGTGATCACCAAACGGGCCTTCCAGCGCCGTTTCGCCGGCGCGGATTTCGCCTTCCAGAACGATTTCCGCGCTGACCGGCACATGAAGATCGATGGTCTTGCAGGGGGCCAGTCTTGACGGCGTTCCGTTGAAGATGCCGGCAAGTGCCAGTTCGCTGATGTTGCCCGGGGCCGGAATGACGGCCGCAAGCAACGTCGCCGGATCGCAGCCGATCATGACTGCAACGGGCATGGCCTCGCCCGTCTTCTGCCATTGCCGGTAATGCTGGGCGCCGCCCCGGAAGGGCAGCCAGCGGATGATGGCCCTGTCCTTGTCCAGCACCTGTATCCGGTAGATGCCGAGATTGTAGGTCTTCGGGTCGTCCGCACCCGGCGGGCGGGTGATGACGACGCCCCAGGTGATCAGTGGACCGGCGTCGCCCGGCCAGCAGGTCTGAACCGGCAGCCTTGTCAAGTCGGCTCCGGCAGGCTCCAGATCCTTGCAGGCGGCAACCCGTTTCGGCCGTGTGTTGAGACCAGCCTTTGCGATCGGAAAGAGTTTATGCGCCTCGCGCCAGGAGGCAGGCGGCTCGGGCGCGCGTAAGGAGGCCAGAAATGTCCCGAGACCGGGCAGGTGCTCCGGGTGAAGTCCGAGCCCGTTCGCGACGCGCTTGCGGGTGCCGAAAAGATTGACCAGAAGGGGTGCGGCAAAGCCGCCCATCCCGTCACGCTGCGGCGCCGTCATCAGCAGTGCCGGGCCTTGTCTTTCGATCACCTTCCGGTGCAGGGCCGTGGCTTCAAGGTGAATGTCGACCGGTGTCTCCAGCGTCCGGAAATCCCTTTCGTCTTCCAGAAAAGACAGGAATTTCTTCAGGTTAGGGAAATGGGGCAGGTCGCGTCCGGTCATGGTCTGTCGCGCTGGAGATGGTTGAGGAAGACGGCGTGTCAAACCGTCAGAGCCTCTTGCGGTATCGGGAATGCGCGGCTTCAACTCCTTGATCTTGGTCAAGTCAGTCGAGGCAGCTTTCAGATTACGGTCCCCGCGAAAGCGAGACCTTGATGCAAACACCCTCTTCATCTCCAAGCCTGCCGCCCGTGGTTTCCGCCCTGATCGCACCCTTGCCGAAAGCGCCGATGGAAGCCCTCCTGACCCGGTTGACGCGCCGCCTCATCGCCCGGCGCCCGGATTTGTTGCGAAGACTTGGTGAGGTGGTGCGCGTACCGGTCGCGATCGTGCCCGACGACATGCCGCATGCCTTTCTCCTGTCCCTCGATCCAGATCATTCGCGCGTGCGCATTTGCGGCAAGGACAGGATCGGGGAGGCGCAAGCCGTTGTGCGGGCGCCGCTGCTGGTGCTGCTGGGCCTGCTGGACGGGACTTACGACGGCGATGCCATGTTCTTTTCCCGGGACCTGCGTATCGAGGGCCGGACCGAACATGTTCTCGCCCTGCGCAACACGCTTGAAGAGGCGGATTTGACACCGGGCGAGTTCCTGGGACTGACGGGAGAGGGCGCCCGCTTCGTCAATCGGGTCGGTGACGGTCTGCTGGAAAAGGTCCGCTGGTTTGCCGCCCGGTCTTCCGGCCAGAGAGGCGGGCAGCCGTCATGACAAAAACGCAAAGGAAACCGATGGAACTCGTCTGTCCCGCGGGGACACCGGCCGCCCTTCGTGCCGCTGCCGACGCTGGTGCCGATGCAATCTATTGCGGCTTTGCAAACGAAACCAATGCCCGGAACTTTCCGGGACTGAATTTCTCTCCGGAAGAACTCGCCGAAGGTGTTGCCCATGCGCACAGGAAAGGCGCGAAGGTTCTGGTGGCGATCAACACCTTTGCCAGGGCAGGCGATGTCGGTATCTGGACCGAGGCAGTCGATACGGCAGCCGGATGCGGCGCCGATGCGGTGATTGCCGCCGACATCGCGGTTCTGGATCACGCGGCAAAGCATCATCCGGACCTGCGCCTTCATCTCTCCGTGCAGGCGGCCGCCAACACGCCGGAAGCCATCCGCTTTTATGCGGAAACCTTCGGCGTCAAGCGCGTGGTCCTGCCGCGCGTGCTGGCAGTGCCCGAAATTGCCGCGCTCAATCGCGAGATCGATGTCGAGACGGAGGTCTTCGTCTTCGGCGGGCTGTGCGTGATGACGGAAGGACGCTGCTCGCTCTCCTCCTATGCCACCGGCAAGTCGCCGAACCTGACCGGGGTATGCTCGCCGCCCGATCATGTCGACTACAGCGAGGACGAGACCGGAAGGCTGCTCGCCCGGCTCGGCGGCTATACGATCGACAGCTTTGAAAACGGCCAGGCAGCCGGTTATCCGACGCTCTGCAAGGGGCAATTTTCCGCTGAGGGCAAGACCGGTTACCTCTTCGAGGACCCTGTCAGCCTGAATGCCTTCGAGCTCCTGGAAGACCTGTCGAAGGCAGGGGTCACCGCGCTCAAGATCGAGGGACGACAGCGGGGCAAGGCCTATATCGCCGGGGTCGTCGGCGCCTTCCGCCGCGCGGTCGACAGTCTGAATGGCGGCGAAGATCCAGGCCCGGCCATCGCGGCGCTGAAAGCCTTTTCGGAGGGCGGCAAGCAGACCGCCGGTTCCTACAAGAAAACCTGGCGGTAAAAGAATGGCGGACCTGAATAGAATTGAACTGGCGCTCGGCCCCTGCCTCTTCAACTGGACGGCGGAGCGGCTGCTCGACTTCTACAAGCGGATCGCGGACGAGGCAGACATCGACCGGGTCTATCTCGGCGAAGTCGTTTGCGGCAAGCGCATGCCGTTCAACGATCCGGTCTGGCCGGAAGCCATCGAAGTCCTGACATCGACAGGCAAGGAGGTGGTGCTCTCCACCCTGGCCCAACCCGTAAACAAGCGCGAGCGGGACATCCTGCAGCGGCAGGCGGGTTACGACATGGCGCTGGAAATCAACGACATGTCCATGGTGCCTGCTTGTTCGGGCCGTGAATTCACCGCAGGTCCTTTCCTGAACGTCTACAACGAGGCAAGCCTTGCCTTTCTGGCTGGGCGCGGTGCGGCAACCTGGTGTCCACCGGTCGAACTGCCTCTGGAGGCCGTACAGAAAATCTCCGCGCTGGTTCCCGAAGTCGACGTGGAGCTGTTCGCCTTCGGCCGCCTGCCGCTGGCGCTGTCCTCGCGCTGCTACCACGCAAGGGCCCATGGCCTTCGAAAGGATTCCTGCCAGTTCGTCTGCGACAAGGATCCGGACGGCATGGATGTCGCGACGCTGGACGGCCGCCGGTTCCTGGCCGCCAACGGCATCCAGACCATGTCGGATGCCTGCCATTTCGCGAGTCTTGCGGGCGGGCATCTGGCCGCTCTCGGGGTCAGGCGCCTGCGGTTGTCGCCGCACACGGTGGATATGGTCGCGGTCAGCGACCTGTTCCGGCGTTATCTCGACGGCGCCATCGAAGCTGAAGAGTTCGAGGCGCGGCTCGAGGCCCTGGACCTGCCCGGTCCGCTCTGCAACGCCTATCTTGCCGGAGATGCCGGATGGAAAAGAACCGCGATCCCGGTCTAGGCGAAACCAGCCAAGAGACGGGCCAGACAGACCGGCAACTGATCGAGCAGATCCACCGGGAACTTGCCCGCCTGGATCTGCCCTGCGACTGCAAGATGGAACTCGACCGCGCCATCGTCGCCATCGAGGCTTGGCATCGTTTGAAACGGCGCAAGGATCTCGCAAGATCCGTTGCCGAGGATTACCGGCAGATCGTTTCCGGTATTTCCTTTCTGGAAGATCTGGGGACGGTGGATCAGCCGGGCCTCACGGCGCAAGAATTGCGGGACCATGCCGAAAGCCTGAAATTCCTGGCCGATCTGGCCGACCGATGTGCCCGTAGCTTGAACGAACTCTCCGGGATTTCGGACGGGGATTGAGAGGTTCCCGAGACGGCCCGTGTAGCCGGAACTTCGGAAGAATTCCGTGACGCTTGACGTTGGTCAAGACGTTGCCGGAGAGCTCCGGTGATCATCCTCGCAGATACTGCCCGCAAGGTCGTTGTGGCCGATGGCAAGCGCGGCGACAACACCCGAGGCGAGGAGATATGACGATTACCTTCCAGTCGCAAAGACCCGAAACTCCGGGCCGGATCGAGACCCTGTTTTCAGCCGGTTTCCGGTTTTACTTCCTGGCGGCCGGCGTGTTCTCTGTCTTCGCCATGCTTGTGTGGACGCTCTGGCTGGGCCTGCTGGCCACAGGCGAAACCGTTGCGCCCTTGCCGATGGCCATGATGCCGCAACTCTGGCACGCCCATGAAATGGTCTACGGATATACGGCTGCCGTCATGGCAGGTTTCTTCGTGACCGCCGTTCCCAACTGGACGGGAACGAAGGAGGCGGGACGAAACTTCGTCACGATCAGCGGTCTGGTCTGGCTGGCAGGGCGCCTTGCCGTCTGGTTTTCCGCCGTGATCGATCCGATCATTGTCGCCGTGATCGACCTTGCATTCGTCCCGGTTCTTTCCACCGCGATCCTGGGCCGGCTGGCGCAGAAATCCCAGACGCGGAACATGGTTTTCATGGCACTCCTGACCGCGCTGTTCGCCGGTAATCTTCTGATGCATCTGGACTGGATCGGCTGGACGGAAGGCACCGCGGAAGCCGGTGTGCGGATCGGCATTTTCACGGCTGCCGCGATGATCGCGGTGATCGGCGGACGTGTCGTCCCCGCCTTTACCCGCAATGCCCTGCTGCGCGAGGGGAACGAAGAGGCCTTGCCGGTTTCCCGGCCCTGGCTGGACAAGGCCGGCATTCTCCTGCCGGTGGCTGCCATCCTCGGCAACCTGCCATTTGTACCTGAGGCCATCTTTGGCTGGTTGTGTCTTGCCGCGGGCGGCGTCACGCTCGCGCGGCTTGCGGGCTGGCAGGGCTGGCGGACCTTGAATAGCCCGATCGTCTGGATCCTGCACGCCGCCTTTCTGCTGCTGGGCGCAGGCTATCTTGCCTATGGCGCCGCGCTGGTTTCCGGCGCCTTCGACGCGATTGCGGCGCTCCATCTTCTGGCGGCCGGGGCCATCGGTTCGATGACACTTGCCATGATGACGCGGGCCTCGCTTGGTCATGCGGGCAAACCGCTGAAAGTTTCCCCTCCGATTGCCCTTGCCTATGTCTGTGTGATCGCGGCCGCGCTGGTGCGTGCCTTCGGACTTCTCATCTTCGACTATTTCGAGGTGATGATCGTATCCGGTGGCCTCTGGATCCTGGCCTTTGGTCTGTTCACAAGAATTTATTTCCCGATCCTCACCACGCCCCGAGCATCGAAAAAGGACTGAAACCGGCGCGTTCTTGCGCCGGTTTCGCGGGTCGGCGAGCCGCTGGCGGAATCTATTTCCGGACAATTGACAATCGTCAAAGAAGTTCGGTCCCCGGCGGCGCATAACCACCCTCAAGACAAACAAGACAACGCTTCGGAGCGCGACCCGTGCATCGCCTGACCACGCTTTTCAATACCGGAATCTTCTGCTTCGTCCTCCTTGCGACGTTGGTCTACTCGGCCGCGCTTTTGGCGGCGGACGCGCAGGTCGTCCGGTTCCTGGACAAGGTTGAGGCAGGCGATCTCGTTCCCGGTGCCGAGACCTTCGGTCCGTTGAGTGAGAATGTCCCGGTGGTGCCGGCACTGAAGGGCGGCGACACCGTCGGCTGGGTGTTCCTGACTTCCGATTTCGTTTCGACCACGGGCTATTCCGGCAAGCCGATCCATACGCTTGTCGGTGTCGATGCCGACGCGGTGATCACCGGTGTCCGTCTTGTCAAGCATTCCGAACCCATCGTCCTCATCGGGATCCCCGATTCGAAGATCAAGGGCGTGACCGAGGGCTACGCAGGTCTCGATCTGAAAGCGGAAGCGGCGAGCGGCGGGTCGGCGCACGATCTCGATATCATCTCCGGTGCGACGGTCACCATCATGGTGATCGACGATTCCATCGTGCGCTCGGGGCTGAAGGTCGCCCGCGCCCTGGGGCTTGGCGGTCTGGCACCCGATGTGGCCGACAAGGGGCCGAAAAAGATCGTCGATCCGGACAAGCGGACTGTTTCCGACTGGACGACACTGACGGGAGAAGGCTCTGTCCGCCGCCTGTCACTGGACGTTGCGCAGATCAACGACGCTTTCGTCCAGCAGGGTGATCAGCGGGCGGTTTCCCGTCCGGAAAGAGGGCCTGAAACAGACACGTTCATCGATCTCTATGTTGCCCTGGCGGATGTGCCTTCCATCGGCCTGTCGCTTCTGGGCGAAGCCGAATACGCCAACCTCATGCAGCGCCTTGATGAGGGCGACCATGCAATCCTGGTGATGGGGCGGGGGCGTTATTCCTTCAAGGGTTCCGGCTACGTACGCGGCGGCATCTTCGACCGGATCCAGCTGATCCAGGACGATATCTCCGCTCGTTTCCACGACCGCCAGCACAACCGGGTGGGCGAAATCGCGGCGGAGGGTGCCCCGGCCTTTTCCGAAATGGATCTCTTCATCGTTCCGGCCGATTCCGGGTTCGATCCGGCCAGGGATTTCCGTCTGCAGCTCCTGGTACAGCGGGCTGTCGGCCCGATCGACAAGGTCTTCCTGACCTTCGATCTCGGCTACCAGCTGCCGGACGCCTACCTGAAGTCCGAGGCCTCCGCAGTTGCGGAGAACCAGGCGGTGCAGACAGCGGATGCAAAAGCAGATGAAGCTGCCGCGGTTCAGGCACTGTGGAAGCGCATCTGGCAGGACCGGAAAGCCGACATCATCGTGCTGGGAGCGGCCATCGCTGTCCTGACGCTGGTGTTCTTCTTCCAGATGCAGGTGACCAGCAACGAGCGTTTCACCTTCTGGTTCCGCATCACCTTCCTGACCTTCACGCTCGTCTGGCTCGGCTGGATGGAAAACGCGCAGCTGTCGGTGGTCAACGTTCTGGCCTTCTTCTCCTCGCTGACGACGGAATTCAGCTGGGATGCGTTCCTGATGGATCCGCTCGTCTTCCTGCTGTGGTTCTCCGTTGCCGCCGCCCTGCTCTTCTGGGGACGTGGCGCCTACTGCGGCTGGCTCTGCCCCTTCGGCGCCCTGCAGGAGCTGACCAACCGTCTGGCGAAACTCTGCCGCATTCCGCAGATCGAGGTGCCCTGGGGGCTTCATGAGCGCTTGTGGCCGGTGAAATACATCATCTTCCTCGGTTTGTTCGGCCTGTCGCTCTATTCGCTGGATGTCGCCGAACACTATGCCGAAGTCGAGCCGTTCAAGACCGCGATCATCCTGAAGTTCCAGCGCGCCTGGCCCTTCGTGCTCTTCGCCGTGGCCCTGCTGGCCGCAGGTCTCTTCATCGAGCGGTTCTACTGCCGCTACCTGTGTCCGCTCGGCGCGGCACTCGCCATCCCGGCGCGGCTCAGGATGTTCGACTGGCTGAAGCGCTACCGCGAGTGTGGCAATCCCTGCAACCGCTGCGCCAAGGAATGCATGGTCCAGGCCATCCATCCGGAAGGCAACATCAATCCCAACGAGTGCCTGAACTGCCTGCACTGCCAGGTTCTGTATCAGCACGACCAGAAATGTCCCGTGTGCATCAAGAAGCTCGCCAAGCGGCGGAAGTTCGAGGTGCAGACAGGGATCCGCAAACCGGAACCGGACGCCAAATCGGCCAAGCCGGTCCCGGCAGAATAACCTTCAAAAGGCCAACTTAAGGAGACAAGCCATGAAGGAGATTGAACAAGAACGGGGCTTTTCCCGCCGGGATCTGCTCGGGGGTACTGCCAAGACCGCAGTCGTCGCGGGCATGGGCGCCGTTGCCGTTGCAGGTGCCAATCCGGCGTTTGCCGCGGAAGGCGGCCAGAAATTCGAAATGGCTCCTGGCGAGCTCGACGAATACTACGGTTTCTGGTCCTCCGGACAGGCCGGCGAATTGCGCATTCTGGGTGTCCCCTCCATGCGCGAACTGATGCGCGTTCCGGTGTTCAACCGCTGCTCCGCCACCGGTTGGGGGCAGACGAACGAGTCGCTGAAAATCCTGACTGAAGGCCTGCTGCCTGAAACCAAGGAATATCTTGCGGCCCAGGGCAAGGTCACCTACGACAACGGCGACTTGCACCACCCGCATATGTCCTTCACCGACGGCACCTATGACGGCCGTTACATCTTCGCCAACGACAAGGCGAACACGCGCGTTGCACGTATCGACTGCACCACGATGAAGTGCGACAAGATCATCGAGATCCCGAACGCGCACGACATCCACGGCATGCGGCCGCAGAAGTATCCGCGCACCGGCTACATCTTCGCCAACGGCGAGCATGAAGCTCCGCTGGTCAACGACGGCAAGATCCTGGACGATCCGTCGCAGTATTCCTGCATCTTCACCGCCATCGACGGCGATGAAATGAAGGTCGCCTGGCAGGTGATCGTGTCGGGCAACCTCGACAACTGCGATGCCGACTATCAGGGCAAATACGCTTTCTCGACCAGTTACAACTCGGAAATGGGCATGAACCTGGCCGAGATGACCGAGAGCGAGCTGGACCACTGCGTCGTCTTCAACATCAAGGCGATCGAGGAAGCCGTCGCGGCCGGGAACTATCAGGAGCTGAACGGCATTCCCGTCGTGGACGGCCGCAAGGAAGCCAATTCCCAGTTCACCCGCTATATTCCGATCCCGAACAGCCCGCACGGCTGTAACGCGGCTCCGGACAAGAAGCACATCGTCATCAACGGCAAGCTGTCGCCGACGGTCTCGATCATCGACGTGACCAAGGTCGACGCCCTCTTCAGCGACAACGCCGATCCGCGGTCCGCGGTTGTCGGCGAGCCGCAACTGGGTCTCGGTCCGCTCCACACCGCCTTCGACGGCAAGGGCAACGCCTTCACCACGCTGTTCCTGGACAGCCAGGTGGCGAAATGGAACATCGACAAGGCCATCCGCGCCTATGCGGGCGAAGATGTCGATCCGATCATCTCCAAGGTCGATGTGCACTACCAGCCGGGCCACAATTCCACGTCCATGGGTGAAACCGCGGAAGCGGACGGCAAGTGGCTGATCTCGATGAACAAGTTCTCCAAGGACCGGTTCCTGAACGTCGGTCCGCTGAAGCCGGAGAACGAGCAGCTCATCGATATCTCGGGCGACGAGATGACGGTGGTCCACGACGGCCCGACATTTGCCGAGCCGCATGACAGCATCATCGTGCACCGTTCGAAGGTGAATCCAGCCATCGTCTGGAACCGCGACAATCCGATGTTCGCTGATGCGGTCAAGCAGGCCGAGGCAGACGGCATCGACCTGGAAGATGCGGCCGACGTCATCCGCGACGGCAACAAGGTCCGGGTCTACATGCACTCCGTCGCACCGACCTTCAGCCTGGAGAAATTCACGGTCAAGCAGGGCGACGAAGTGACGATCTATGTCACCAACATCGACGACATCGACGATCTGACCCACGGCTTCTGCCTGTCGAACTACGGTATCGCCATGGAGGTCGGGCCGCAGGCAACCGCTTCGGTCACATTCATCGCCGAGCGTCCGGGTGTGCACTGGTTCTACTGCCAGTGGTTCTGCCACGCACTCCACATGGAAATGCGCGGCCGGATGTTCGTGGAACCGAGGAACGCCTGATCATGCACCGCGCCCTTTCAAAACGGATCGGACGTCTCGCCGTTATCGCGGCGGCACTCCTGGCGTGCGGGCCACTCGCCGCAAAGGAATGGTCCGTCCCCGCCAGAAAGGGCGCCTTGCAGGAAACACTGACAAAAGCGCAAGCCGGGGACATTCTCCGGCTTGCTCCCGGCGATCATGCCGGTCCGGTCCTCCTGGACAGGCCGGTGACGCTGGACGGTTCGGGCAAGGCGCGTATCGTCGGTTCGGGAACAGGCAGCGTGGTCACCGTTATGGTGCCCGATGCCGCTGTCATCGGGCTCACGCTGACAGGGTCGGGCCTCTCGCAGGAAACGCTTGACGCCGGGGTGAAACTGACCAAGACGGCTCACCGCGCCGTTGTCCGCAACAACCGCATTCTCGACAATCTGACCGGTGTCGATGTGCATGGCGCCAAGGATGCGGTCGTCGCGAACAACCTGATCGAGGGCCGCCGGGATCTGCGCATGAACGAGCGCGGCAACGGCATCTATGTGTGGAACGCGCCGGGGCTTCTGGCGGAGTTCAACACCATTCGCTTCGGCCGCGACGGCATCTTCGTCAACGCCAGTCACAGGGACATCTTCCGCAACAACCGCTTCGAGAAACTGCGGTTTGCGATCCACTACATGCACGGCAACGACGGCGACATCGAAAACAA
Source organism: Roseibium sp. (assembly GCF_050301095.1). Lineage (GTDB taxonomy): Bacteria > Pseudomonadota > Alphaproteobacteria > Rhizobiales > Stappiaceae > Roseibium. The sequence continues at coordinate 37,754 of NZ_JBNKYW010000111.1, read as the reverse complement.
CATCTCGGAAGGCAACGACATCGGTTTCGCGCTGATGTTCTCCGACCGGCTCAGGATCCGCAACAACGTCTCCATTGGAGACCGCAATCACGGCCTGATGCTGAACTATGCCAATCGCGCCAAGATCAGCGGCAACCAGGTCTATGGCGGAGGCGAGAAGTGCCTGTTCATGTACAACGCCAACAAGAACAAGGTCACGGACAACCGTTTCGAAGGCTGCCCAATCGGCGTTCACTTCACCGCCGGTTCGGCGAACAACGCATTCCAGGGCAATGCCTTCATCCGAAACAAGACGCAGGTGAAATATGTCGGCAGCCGCCAACTCGACTGGAGCACAGGCGGGCGCGGCAACTTCTGGAGCGACCACACGGCCTTCGACATGAACGGCGACGGGATCGCCGACACTGCCTACCGTCCCAACGACATGGTCGATCAGGTGCTTTGGACCCAGCCCTCCGCCAAGCTGCTGATCGGCAGTCCCGCCGTGCAGCTGCTGCGCTGGACCCAGTCCCAGTTTCCGGCGCTGCTGCCGGGCGGCATCGTCGACAACGCCCCTCTCATGCATCCACCGGTCCGGTCCATGCCCAATTCGGGAGCTCAAGGATGAGCAACTCCAGTCTACACGTGCACGATGTGTGCAAACGTTTTTCCAGCCACACGGCGGTCGACCGGGTCTCCTTCGACCTGAATCCGGGCGAGCGCGTCGCCCTTCTCGGGCACAATGGCGCGGGCAAGACGACGCTGTTCAAGATAATACTCGGCTTTCTGAAACGTGATGGTGGCGAAGTGTCGGTTCTCGGTGCCGCGCCCGGCAGCAACGCCGCCCGTCTGGGGTCGGCCTACCTGCCGGAATCCGTCGCCTTTCCCGCCGCGCTTACCGGCGAAGAAGTGCTGAAGTTCTATGCCCGCCTGAAAGGCCGGAAGCCGGCGGAAGCTCTGCCGCTGCTTGAGCGGGTCGGTCTGGCGGAAGCCGCCAGACGGCGCGTCGGTACCTATTCCAAGGGCATGCGCCAGCGTCTCGGGCTTGCCCAGGCCCTGATCGGCCGCCCACGTCTGGTCCTGCTCGATGAGCCGACCACCGGCCTCGACCCGATTTCCCGGCAGAACGTCTACGAGCTGATCGGCGAGGTCGCGGAGCAGGGGGCAACTGTCTTGCTGTCGTCCCATGCCCTGACAGAGCTTGAAGCCCGGACCGACCGGGTTCTCATCCTTTCCAAGGGTAAACTCGTCGCGGACGATGTTCTGAGCCGCCTCAGGGCGCAGGCGGGTCTGCCGATCAAACTGAAGGTGTGGGCGAAACCGGAAACCCTTGCCGAAGTCTCCGACCGGCTGGGCGGTGGCCGGATGAACGGGCGCTCGGTTGAAATCGACTGCAGAACGGACGACAAGGTCAAGACGCTTTCGGCCATCAGTGCCCTCGGCAACCTGGTCGAGGATGTCGATGTCCATGCGCCGAGCCTCGATGATATCTACCGGCATTTTTCGAATGCCGCGAACAGGGAGGCCTGAGCCATGCTTTCCAGAATTCTCACCGTTGCCGGTCAGGAAGTGCGTATCGGCATCCGCAACAGGTGGATCCTGCTGGCAGCCGTCATCCTTGCGGTCTTTTCGCTGGCGCTGGCCCTGCTCGGATCTGCACCCGCCGGAACCCTCGGTGTCGACCGGCTGACCATCACCGTCGCGTCGCTGGCAAGCCTTTCCGTCTATCTCGTTCCGCTGATCGCGCTGCTCCTGGCGTTCGATGCCATCTGCGGCGAAGTCGAACGGGGCACGTTGCTCATGACGCTGTCCTGTCCAATTTCCCGCACCGAATTTCTGATCGGCAAGGCGGTCGGCCATACGCTCGTGCTGACGTTTGCGCTCGTGACCGGTTACGGTCTGACGGCAGGCCTGCTTGTTGCGTCGGGCTTTGGCTCGCTGGCCGGCCTGACCGATTTCGCCCGGCTGATTGCGACCTCGGTGCTGCTCGGCGTCTGCTTCCTGGCGGCCGGTTATGTCCTGAGTTCGCTGACCCGGCAATCGCGAACCGCGGCGGCGGCCTCCATTGCCACCTGGCTGGTTCTCGTCGTGCTTTACGACCTGGCCCTTCTTGGCGCCCTGGTCGCCAATCCGAGCGGTCCCTTCGCTACAGACGTCTTTCCTTACGCGGTGCTGCTCAACCCCGCCGACGCTTTCCGCCTCTTCAATCTCGCCGCCCTTGGGGCGAGCGATCTTGTCGGCGGCATGGCGGGCGTTGCGGAAGCACTGCCATTCGATCCGTCCCTTGCGCTCGTTTCCCTGGCGGCCTTTGCCGGAGTTGCGCTGGCCGGATCGGCTCTGCTCATCCGGAGAATTGCGCCATGAAACGCACACTCATCACCCTTTTTGCGCTCGGCCTGCTGACAGCCTGTCAGCAGGAGGTCGAGATCGCGAAACCGGCTGCTGTCGGCCTGACGCCGGAAGCGGCGGGTCACTATTGCCAGATGACGGTTCTGGAACATGAAGGCCCGAAGGCACAGATTCATCTGACCGGCAATCCAAACCCGATCTGGTTCACGCAAGTGCGGGACGCTGTGGCTTTCACCCTGTCACCCGAAGAGCCGAAGGATGTCGCGGCCATCTATGTCAACGACATGGAACAGGCGGAAACCTGGGCCCAGCCGGGAACAGACAACTGGATCGAGGCGGAAATGGCCTGGTTCGTCATCGGCAGCACGATCTCCGGCGGCATGGGAGCTCCGGAAACGATCCCCTTCGGTAGTGAAAGTGGCGCGCTGCAGTTCGCAGAGGTCAACGGCGGCAGTGTCGTGCGGCTGAAAGACATACCGGAAACCTATGTCCTGGGATCGGTGGAACTCTCCGCCGCGGCTCCCATGACCGAGGGCGAGCATCACGGGGTGCGTCAATGAGACAAGGGGCCTTCACACGGAATGGGGTCAGCCGCAGGCGGTTCCTGAAGATCTGTGCCGCAGGCGCGGCCGGGCTTGCCTTGCCTGGAACAGCCATTGCAACACCGTCCCTCCATCGCTGGTCGGGCGTGGCTCTCGGGGCGAAAGCGGAAATCAACCTGCAGCTCGAGGATGCCGCCAGTGCACAACGCCTGTTCGGCCTGATCGAGGCGGAAGTCCGCCGGCTGGAGAGGATCTTCAGCCTCTACCGGCAGGACAGCGAGCTTTTCCGGCTGAACGGGACGGGAAAGCTGGAAGCGCCTTCATTGGAAATGGTCGAACTTCTCGGCCTGTCGCAACGGCTTCACCGGGTCACGGGCGGCGCGTTCGACCCGACTGTCCAGCCGCTCTGGGACCACTATGCCCGCCGGGCGGTCGGCAAAGCGGCGGCAAGCGACTTCGATACGGCCAAAGAGCGGACCGGTCTGGGCGGCGTTTCGGTTGAAGCCGCCGAAATCAGATATCTGAAACCCGGCATGGCCATGACCCTCAACGGCATTGCCCAGGGCTTCATCACCGACAGGATTACGGCCCTGCTGGTCGCCGAAGGCTGCACCGACATGGTGGTGGACCTCGGTGAAGTCGTGGGCCGGGGAACCCCGGAGGACACTGGAAAACTCGAGGCCGGCTGGCCAGTCACGCTGCGCCCGGACGCCAATCATCCCGAAGGCAAGGTCAGGATCAGTCTCAAGGACAAGGCGGTCGCCAGTTCCGCAAGGCTCGGCACGACCTTCGACCAGGGCGGAACACGCTCGCATATTCTTGATCCCAGGTCCGGCCTGCCGGTGAGAGGCGGTCTGACCGGGGCCAGCGTTGTCGCATCGAGCGCGGCGCTTGCCGACGGGCTGTCGACGGCAGCCCTCGTTTGCGGCGAAGAGAAGCTCAATGCCGTGCTTGCCGGAATGCCGGATACCAGTGCGTTCATCGTGCGGAGCAACGGGACCTGGGGATGGCTCAACGGGTAAGTCCTGAGGCAAAGCTGCAGTCAAATGGCTGGTGGGTTATACCCGCCGGCCACATTCATGACTTCCCCGACAAGTCCTGCTAGGGCGTAGCGTAGCGAAGGTCCGGGATCTTTGGGCCAAAGGTAAAGACCTGGCAAAACGAAACAAGAGCTTGCGGCCCTCAGGTCCCGGCTCGCGCTTCGCTTGGCCGGGACGGCACTGGAGAAACGGGTCTTGGTCAGAAGTTTGACCGGCGGATTTTTCCGCCGGTTTCGTTTTTAGGCGTCATTCAGGGTGACGTGGCGAGGCTCGGGAAACGCCTATTCGGTTCCGATGGATTTGAAGGCTATCAAGGTGATTATTGCCCAGACCGCTGTTCTGAAGGTGAGCGCCAGAACCGTTCGCATTTCAAAGGCACCGCCTTGCAGCACGTGCAGGCCGAAGGCAACGAACACGGCCAGAGTGCCAAGTAGAATGGCCGAGGCCAGCCAGCGGCCCCACCGTTTGCGCCGCATAAGTCCAAGCCCGGCGAAAACATAAAAAAATCCGGCCAGGAAATTGAACCAGAGCACGAAGTGGACGACCTTTCCGGCAAGGCGAAGTTTGTCTTCGCCGCCGAACAGCACCATGCCGCCGGAAAGGATTGTCAGCAGGCCAAACAGGACGGCGGTTCCCGAAGCGGCAAGAAGCATGCCCCGATGTCGTGTGGGGGTGGTCAATCGAACTTCCTCCTATCGCCGCCTGTCCTGCCGACAGCGGCTTTCACCGGGTGGTTGACTGGAAAGTACTCAGGAAGCCGGCGGTTTTCCGTCGGCCTCGTCCATCAGGCCGCGGATCCATTTTGCCGCCAGCCAGGTTGCCGGAATGCCGAGCGGAATGCTGATGCCGATTGACCAGAGGGGCGAGAGCGCCGGCAGGCCGATGGCCTGACCCATCAGGCCCAGCATGAAGAGATTGATCGCAACGGCGGCGGCGGTGAAGGGATAAAACACGATTGCCAGTTTCCTGACCGGCCAGCCGGTTTCGATGTCGGTCATGCTGCCAGATCCCTGTAGACGCTGCATTTCAGTGTGTGGGCGATCAGTTCGGGAACAAAGTAGGCGTCGCCCAGAGACTGCATCCTGAGACCCTGGAAACCGGCAAGGTCCAGGGCGTCCGGAACGTCCCGGGTGATATGTCCGCCGGCCCCGGCGAAAAAGGGAAGCGCCAGGGTGCGCAGGCCACACCCGGCGGCGACATCCGCCAGACCCGGTCGCTGCTCCAGAAATCCGACACGAATCCGTGCGGCCGGAAGCCAGCCGGCAAGCGCCTTCGCGAAGTCCCGTGTGCATTCCCCGGCCGCGCTTCCGGTCGCCGAACCATGTGCGGCCAGCAGAACCTCGTAGCCTGTCCGGGCCCAGCCCGCGTATTCGCCGGCGTTGCGCAAAAGGCGCGCCGTCAGACGCGGCAATTCAGGGTGAACGCCGAGTGGCGGCAACTGGCGCGCGCCCGAGCCCTGAAGCCGGCCGGCTAGCGCTTTTTTTGTGAACCAGCCATCAGCCATGAAAACCGGGAAAACCAGCGGCGCGCTCCGGCAAGCTTCCAGGGCCTGCTCCAGAGCGTGCGGGGCAGCCAGCGTGGCGAAGCGGACGGACCAGCCGGGAAGGTGTTCGCGGATTTGCAGCGCCAATGCGCGCAGATGGTCCTCACCTGCCTGCGGGTGCGACGGCTGGCCGTGGGAAACGATGACGGCCTCAGTGGCTTGTTCCTTCAGAAAAGGTGATCTTGTTCCAGACATTGTACTTCCCCGAGGGTTTGCGCATCGGCAGGCGCTTGACTTCTTCCAAAGTCGCGGCGTCGTAGACGATCACGGCACCATCGTCTTCCCAGACGGAGACAAGCGCGTAGCGGCCGTCCTTGGTGAATTCGACGTGGGCCACCGTTGCACCTTCGACCGGGCGCAGCGTCTTGACGATCTCCAAGCTTTCCTTGTCGATCACATGCATCACGTCCTTGTTGGGGCCAAAGAAGACGTCGGCCCATACATATGGCGTGTTTTCGTGGCTTCGTAAAAAGAACCCCGGTCCGAGCGTCTCGATCCGTTCCACAGTTTTCCAGGTTTTCATGTCGATGATCGAGATGGTTCCCTCTTTGAGATGCGGTGTCGCCATCACCGTGGTATCGCCGCGTTTCCAGGTGATGCCGGATCCCAGATGAGGCATGCCCGGAAGGTCCAGATCCGCGGTTTTGCGGCCGATGACCAGATCGATGACCTGGCCGCCTTCACCGCTGCGCGAAGCGCCCATCACGTATTCGTAGCTCTGGTCGAAAAAGAAATCGTCCAGATAGTCCGGTGTCGTTATCTTGCGGACGGGGAACGGATCCTCATTCTTGACGGGCCCCTCAATCCGCCAGTCGTGGGCAAAACCGAATTGTGGCGGGTTCTTGCCGTAGAAAACCTCCCAGATCTCCGGAACGTCCTTGAGCGCTAGCACGAAGCTCTCCCGAGGCGGTGCCTGGTAGACGGCGGATATCCTGCTTGGCGTTCCATCCTTGCCCTTGGCGTCGAGAACCGCCGCGACACCCAGGTCTTCGGTCGACAGGATCGTCAGGGTCATGGGCAGATAGTTGGCGACCGCCAGCCACTTGCCATCGGCGCTCATTGCGATGTTGCGGCTGTTGAGACCGGCGCGGATGCGGCCGACTTCCTGAAGCGCATAGAGGTCATATTTCTGAACCCAGCCGTCCCGCGACATGATGAAGACAAACCGGCCATCGGGCGAGAATTTCGGGCCGCCATGAACGGCGAAGGGTGTCGGGAAGCGGTTCAGGGTCTCGAACGTGTCGCCGTCGAGAACGCTCACATGGTGATCGCCGGTTTCGACAACCAGAGTGATGTTCATCGGGTCGGACGACCAGACCGGGTTCTCAACCGCCTCGTATTCTTCATTGACGACCCGGCTTGCCGCAATGTCCGCTTCCCTCCATTCGGGAACCTCGGACAGGGGTTGCTTCAGAAACTCCGTGAGGCTGTCGATCTGCTCTTCACTCAGGACTTCGCCGAAACCCGGCATTTGCGTTGCCTTACGTCCATCCCGGATGACGACGCCAAGGTCCGGTCCGCGCATACGCCCGAGGGTTTCCGGGATCAGCGCCGGTCCGAGGCCACCGAGGCGATTGGCGCCGTGGCAGTCCTGACAATTGGCGGCATAGTCCGCCGTCGGGTCCGCAAGCGGGGCTGCGGTCATCAGCAGCAGCGCGCTAAGCGAAGCGATGAGCCGGGTCATGGCTTTTTCCTCGGAATGGGGTCACGGTCAGGCGCTCGGTGTAGCAGCCGTCAAGACCGATTTCGTCGTCGTAAAGGTAACAGGCCGGATCTTCCGCCCAGGGGTCGCCCGTCACCTGCAATGCGCGGATGCGGGTGTTGCCGCCGCAGACTTCCTTGAAGGCGCAGGCGCCGCAGCGCCCCTTGAGCGGCCGCGGACGGGTCCTGAGTTGCGCCAGCATAGGGTCATCGCCGGACCACAGTTCGGAGAAGGGCGTCGTCTTGACGCTGCCGACCGTGTAGTCCGACCAGTAGGTGTCCGGGTGAACATTGCCCTGGGTGTCGATATTGGCGACGCCGAGACCGGAGGAATTGCCGCCCCAGGCGGTCAGATGCTTGCGGACGTGGTCGGCCTTGACGCTGCCGAACTTCCGCTCAACCCAGTTCAGGAAATAGACTGCATCGGCATCGTTGTTGCCGGTGACGATGTCCAGTTTCCGGCCTTCCGTGATGCCTTCCCAGGCCCGGTCCATCAGAAGGTCCATGGCCCAGCGGGAGCGCTTGTGCTCGGCGTCCTCTCCCCGGTGCTTGTCGCCCCGGCCCGCATAGACCAGATGGGACAGGTAAAACTTGTCCACCCCCTCGTCGTCGCACAGGCGCAGGAGATCCGGAAGGCTGGTGAAGTTGCCCTCCGTCAGGGTAAAGCGCAACCCGACCTTGATGCCGCGGGCCTTGCATTCGCGCACGCCCCTCAGCGCCGACACGAAGGCGCCTTCCACGCCGCGGAACCAGTCGTTTGTCGGTCCCATGCCGTCGATGGAGATACCGACATAGTCGAAACCGACTTCCGCGACCCGGTCCGCCATGTCGCCCTGCAGCCTGGTGCCGTTGGTCGACAGGGCCAGCATGCGGACCAGCTTGCGCGCACGGGTGGCGATTTCGAACAGGTCTTTCCGGTCGAGAGGCTCACCGCCCGACAGGATGAGGCCCGGAATGTTGAAGCGACCGAGATCCTCCAGTGTGTCCATCGCCTGCTGGTGGGTCAGCTCTCCCGGAAAATCGACGTCCGCGGACACGGTGTAGCAATGGCGGCATTTCAGGTTGCAGCGCCGGGTCAGGTTCCAGATGACGACCGGTTTCACCATGCCGGTGCCTCTGCGCGCGCGGACCGGCGTCGGATCTGCAATCTGGTGCATGTATTCCGTCAGTCGAAACATGGGTCAATCCTCGCGTCTGCGCAGCCGCATTCCGGTCTTCTTCAGGATGCGCGTGGAAAACAGGATGTCGGCGGCGCGGCAGGCCTCGCCGAGCAGGGCGGCGATGTCGTCCCGCTTGGCCAGCACCTCCTCACGGCTTTCTCCATGCACCATGGCAAAGAGGTTGTACGGCCAGACGGGCAGGGCACGCGGGCGGCGGTAGCTGTGCGTGACAAAGGGCAGGGCGCCGACTTTTTCACCGAGCGCGTCGACCAATGTGTCATCGACATCCCAGACCGTCATGCCGTTCGCGGTCATTCCGAGCCGGTAATGGTTCGGTGCGGCACCGATCCGGCGGACAATGCCCCGGTCCTTCAGCGCCTGCAGCCGGTCGATCACTTCCTGTTCTGAAATGCCAAGCGTTTCGGCGACCACGGCAAAGGGGGCCGGTACCAGCGGCAGACCAGCCTGCGTTGCTTCGACGATTGCCCGGTCTGTCGGATCTAAAGTCATGCGGTCACCCGGAATCCTATGAAGTACTCGCGCTCTTTCGGGAACAGGAGAACATCGAGGCCCGTGTCGCGCTCGATGTCCCGGGCCGTCCTGGAAATGGCGGCCTGATCTTCCGTAGCCAGCACGAACCACATGTTCAGCCTGTGGTCCCGTTCATAGTTATGCGCGACCTCCGGGTAGGCATTGACTTTTGTTAAGACCTCCTCAAACCGCTCTTCGGGAACCGCCATGGCACACAGGCAAAAGGCGCCTCCCAGGGCTTCGGCATCGAAAAACGGGCCGAAGCGGGTCAACAGGCCGTCGTCGCGCAGGCGCCGGATCCGGTCGACCACTTCCTCTTCTTCAAGGCCGAGGTCTTTGGCGAGAGGCACGAAGGGACGGGCGGTCAGCGGCAGGTCGTCCTGCAGGCGGTTGATCAGCGTGCGGTCGAGATCGGAAAGCTCAATGCTCATGCGGCTACTCCCTGACGTGAGATCATCGCGCCTGTCTGCTTGAAGCAGCGGCTGGAGAAAAGCGCGTCGTGGCGAACACCTTCGAGCTCAGGCAACTGCGCGGCTTTCGACAGCACTTCAAGCGCCTTGTTGCGGCTCTGGGCGTGGATCATGCTGTAGAGACGGAAAGGCCACACGCCCGGAACGGGGCGGCGCTCGTAACAAAGGGTCACGCCGGGCTGGGCCGCAAGCACCGGGCCGGCCGCCGCAACGCGCTCCGGGGCGATGTCCCAGACCACCATGGCGTTCGAGCGCCAGCCGAGAGCGCGGTGTCGCACGATGACACCGAGGCGGGAAATGATGCCGGCGTCCTGCAGGTCGGCGACCCGCTCCAGCACGTCGGCTTCGCTGCGGCCGAGACGCTCAGCGATCTTGCCGTAGGGGCGCTCGCAGATCGGCAGGCCGGTGGACAGTGCCTGCAGAAGGTCGTTGTCTCCCTCCCGCAGGCACGCCAGGCGAACCGGCCGGGGCGCTGGTGGCCGGTCCATCTCCTTGTTCAGACGAAAGCCGAGGTCGATGTTGAACGGACGCAGGATCGGCAGGTCCAGAACGTCGAGCCCGGTTTCGGTCCGGATCGCGTCCAGAACCTTGTCGACATGACCGCGATCAGGACCCGTGGCGACGAACCAGAGGTTCCAGCGGTTCTCCCGCAAATAGGAATGATTGACGCCCGGTTGCCGCCCGACGATCTCCGCCACGTCCTCGATCGCTTCCTCGGGGGCCGACAGCGCGGCCAGCGTGCTTGCCGACACCGTGTTGGGTGCGCAGGTTGCCCCGACCCGGGTGATCCGTCCGCTTTCCTTCATGGCGGCAAGCCGGCGGATGACTTCCTCTTCGCCACATCCGGCCTCCCGTGCGACCCTTGCAAAGGGACGCGGGACAATCGGCAGGTCGCGCTGCCAGCCGTCGAGCAGATGCAGGTCAATCGGGTCGAGCAGATCGATCATCGCTTAAAGTCCTGTCCTGTGCGCCCGAGCGGTGAAGAAAATTCCGGAAGGGCTTTCGGCATCGATCTCGCCGCGCTTCTCGAAGGTGCGCGTGTCGTAGATCAGGACCTTGCCGGCGTCGCGCACCGAAACCCAGATCTCGTTGCCGCGCGGTGTGAACTCCATGTGCAGCACGGCGGGGCCCGGCTTGAACTCGTGCACGACTTCCTTCGTCAGCGTGTCGATCACCTGGATGGTGTCGTTGAGCGGATGGGCGAAATTCACCCAGATCTGACGTCCGTCCGGCCGGGACATGGCGAAAACCGGCTGGCCGTAGGTCTTGGTTCTGCCCGTCTCGGCAAGGGTTTCACCATCGATCCACAGAACCTCGTGGTGGCCTACGGCCGGTAGCACGAACTCCCGGCCCGCCTTCGCCCAGCCTTCCAGGTGGGGCATTTTGTAGACCGGCATTTCCTTCTCGCCGCGGCCGTATTCCGGCAGAACACGAATGGGTTTGGGTTCCGGGTCCCAGAGATCGAGCGCCGTCAGGCCGTCTTCGCCGAACAGGCCGGTGATGTAGAGACGGCCGTCCCCGGTAATCAGGGCGTCATAGGGATTGCGGCCCATGTCCGTGATCCTGGTAATCTCCGGCTCGGCGCCGCTGAGATCGGCAATCCAGGTCTCGCCGTCGTCCCAGAGCGTGAAGACAAAGCGGCGGCCCGGTGCGTCCACGAGGCCGATTGTCTTCGAGCCTGTGGGAATGTCGGCAACCGGCTCCAGCGTGTCCGCATCGAAAATCCTGACGCCCCCCGGTTCGTAGTTGGAGACGGCGACGAGTTTACCGTCGTCGGAGATCGCCCCGCCGATGGCATTGCCGGCCTGGACGACCCGTTTGGCAATGTTGCCTTCGACGAGGTCGACCTTGGTCAGACCGCCATCCCGGCCGAAGACATAGGCAAAGCGCTCGTCCGGCGAATAGACGAGGCTGGCGTGGGACAGGTCGCCGAGGCCGGTAATCCTTGCCAGCGCTGCCCGGTCGGACTGATCGACGAGCAGCAGGGATCCGGTGGCGCGTTCGACCACGAGGCCGAGGTCACCGGTGGCGACCACGGTCCGGGCCTGATTCTGGGTCTGATTCTGGGCCTGGACGGGCCCAAGCATCAAAAGGGCCAGAACGGCTCCGCTCAGCCACTTCATTTCAATTCTCCCTGCAACAGGTATTCGGCAATCTTCCTGGCATCCGTTTCGCTCATGATCGGGCGCCAGGGGGGCATCGCGGTGTCCGGTATTCCGTCCAGAACCACCGCCGACAGCGTGTCGATGTCGTAATGCGCCAGGGCACCGGGGCGGATGTCCGGTCCAAGCCCGCCCTTCAGAGTCATGCCGTGGCACGACCCGCAATCCTGACGGACGAGATTGATCAACTCGTCCGGCGGGCTTGACTGATCGGCCAGCGCCAGGCTGGTGATGGCAAGAAGACAGAAGGCAACCGTGAGAAGGGTCTTAACCATGGGCCAGCCTTTCGGCCGCCCCTGCGTCCGCCGTGGCGATCATCATGTCGACGGCATTCGAGGGCCATTCGGCGGCCAGGGTGACGACCTTGCCGATGATGAAGAGAACCGGGGCCTTCAGGCCCGCATCGCGAACGTCCAGGGCCACCCGGCCAAGTTCGGAGCAAAGCCGGGTCTCACGCGGCGTCGTGGCATTGGCAATCGCCATGACGGGCGTGGTTTCGCTCAGGCCCTCGGCCACCAGGCGCATGGCAATCTGGCCAATATTGGCAACCCCCATGTAGACGACGAGGGTCGTCTCCTCGCTGGCAAGGCTTTTCCAGTCCAGATCGAGAGTGCCGTTGGCCTGCCGGTGTCCGGTCACATAACGCACACCCGTGGCAAGGCCGCGATGGGTCAGGGGAACGCCGCTGGCGGCCGCCGCACCCTGGGCGGCAGTGATGCCGGGGGCATATTCGACGGGGATGCCGTGGGCAGCAAGATGGGCCGCCTCTTCCGAGCCCCGGCCGAAGATCAGCGGGTCGCCGCCTTTGAGGCGGGCGACCGTCAGGCCCTGCAAGGCGAGTTCGGCGAGAATTTCATTGATCTTATCCTGCGGAACCGGATGGTCGTCCGCGGACTTTCCGACGGAAAACAGTCGTGCGTGGTCAGGGGCCAGAGCCAGGATTTCAGGCGACACCAGGCGATCGTAGACGACAACTTGGGCTTCCTGGAGCATACGCATGGCCTTGAGCGTGAGCAGCTCTGGATCGCCGGGACCAGCTCCGATGAGAAAGACCTTACCAGTCATGGGTGTCCTCGCTGTACCTGAATTCGTCTGGAAGGCATCTTGGCTTTTTTTGCGCGGAAAAGGCTTGATATTAGTCAAGGGAACCAAGCAATTGCCTGTTCTCATTCGTAAATGATATCAATCACCTACCGTGATCATGCCAATCATGTTCTGCGTTTCTTGGTGCGGCACGCAGACATAATTTTGCGCTCCTGCCGCCAGGAAATTGAATTCAAAGCTTTCTTCCGGAAAAAGACGGTCGGATTCGGGGATGCCGGCATCCGCCAGGAGAACGCTGTGACTTGTCCGCTTATCGACATTCACCCAGCGAACCGTCGTGCCGACCGGCACTGTCAGCTGCGCGGGGCAGAAGTTGTACTTGTACATCTTGACGATGGTGACGCCTTCCTCGTCCGCCGACGGATGCCCGAACATTTCGACATAGCGTTCTTCCGCTTCCTCGCAGAGTGCGGCGGCACCATCGTCCGCTGCAGCAGCGCAGACGGCTGCAATCACCATCAAAAGGGCGGCGGGAAAGTGCGCGATCCTCATGGTCATGCGAATTCTCCTTTGATTGCCAAATCAGCCGCAAATGAACGGGGCGACCGGTATCCCGGCCGCCCCGCCCGATCTCACTGCTTGATCACGTTGATCTGCGCACCGCCGTCATCCAGTGCCATGCTGGTATTCAGCGTGACATGATGGAAACGAGCGGCCGCATAGTCGTCGTGGATTGCAAAGCCGACGGTGTAGGTCTTCCCCGGTTCCAGGGCGACGTCGCCGGGAGTTCCCGAATTGAGAGGCCGGGAGAAGACCACTGTCCAGGTGCCTGCCGAAAGACTGGCCTCAGCGGACATTTCACCTCCGTTCACGACCCGCTTCTCCAGCAGATAACCGTTGCTGGATGTGCCGTCAGCATAGACCCGAAGCAGGTCGAGATAGCTGCCGTCTTCCAACAGCTTGCTTACCTCGTCGGCGGACTTCAGCTTGTCCCAGCCACCAAGCGCCTTGTTCTTGCGGCCCTTGATTTCCACCTCTGTCCGGCTTTCGGAGAGGTACTTGCTGATCGTCGACTTGGCGTCCAGACGGGTTGCGACATCCTGATTTGCTGCAATCGACTCGGCACCCGGGTCGAAGGGCATGTAGGTGTTGTCCGCGTGACAGGACGACCAACAACCCACTTGTTCACCCAGCTCGATTCCGGTTCCCGTAATCATCATGGCAACTTTGACCTGGTTGTCCGGATCCATCTTGCCGCCGTCGACAAACGGGGCAGGATTGTGTCCCGCATCAGCCCACTGGATCTTCACATACAGGTTGTTGTCGTCATGCGCGGCTTGCACCGTGGCATCTATGGTGCCCCGTTTTCCCGGAATCGGTGTGGGTTCAAGCTCGCCGCCGGCCACGATCTTGTTACCGATGGTCTCAAGCTCTGCGGCATGACAGGTGGAACAACTGTCGCCCCCCTTGGTCAGCGGACGGGCGCCACCATGGCTTTTGCCGTTCTGTACCCACTCGAACGACGCTTGCCCCGGGTAAAACAGGGTTAGATCGGTTGAGGGAACCGCAGACCAGTCGATACTGGACGCGACGCTGCTGCCCTGGGCAGCAGTCGACCCGGCATCGGCTGCGGGCTCGGCGCTTTCTGCAGCTCCGGAAGCGGCAGACACAACCTTGGCCCGTTCTTCCGCACGCGCGGCCTCCACTGCTTCTGCAATCTGAGCCTTGACGACTTCCTGCTGGGCCTTTTGAGCAGCCTTTGCAGCTACGGCCTCTTCGGCTTCCTTGTTTAAGATACGCTCCAAGCTGGCGAGGTATTCCGCCGGTATTTCACGCTTGAATGCCGGATTGGGTGTTTCGAGTTTTTCAAGGTATTCCTCATCGGCCCGGTTACGAAGGTCGGAGTGTGCGATACCTTTGTGACAGTCGATGCAGGTCTGGCCCGTTTCCATCGCGTTAAGGTGCTGCTGGCGCGCCCGCGGTCTCTGAAACTCGGGCATCATCGATTGATAGCCGTGGCAGTTCCGGCATTCACGCGAGTCATTCGCCTTCATCCGCTCCCATTCGTTCATGGCGAGCGAGAGACGCTTGGCCTCGAATTTTTCCGGCGTCGCAATGGAGCCGGTCATTTTGCCCCACAGCTCCTTAGAAGCCTTGATCTTGCGGATCATCTTGTGGGTCCAGTCCTTGGGAACGTGGCAGTCCGAACAAACCGCGCCGACGCCAGAGCGGTTCACATCGTGGATTGTGCCCTTGTATTCCTCGTAGACATAGTCGCGCATCTCGTGACACGAGATACAGAATTGCTTGGTGTTGGTGGCTTCCATTGCCGTGTTGAAGCCGCCCCAGAAGATGATGCCGGCGACAAAGGCGGCCGCTACCCCCCCGATCGGCATTCCCCATAACAGGTACCTGCGCCAGATCGGCTTTTTCCTGTCACCTTGGCTGCTCTCAGTCATGTCCAGGCTCCGTGTTCTTGTTTCTCTGCCAACCCTTGAACGGATAGGCAGCGATCGCATTGCAGGCGCGGGGAACGACTCCGTAACTCCGGGTGACCATCTTTTGATGCAGTCCCGACACCGCTGGCAAAAAGAAGGGCGGGCGATTCGCCCGCCCTTCTCGTGATCGCTAAATCACGTCAGGTGACATGGTTCGAACGGTTGTAGACGTTGAACTTGCCGGTCGGAGCATAGAGCCCCTTGATCCGTGCTTTTTCTTCAAGCGTCTCGGCGTCGTAGACGACGATTTCTCCGTTCGGTTCCTTGGAGTCTGCCAGGTTCCACTTGGAAACCCAGACTTCCGTACCGTCCTTGTTGAACTCGAAATGGACGGCAGCGTTGCCTTCCTCATCGGTGATCTGGATCGTTTTCACGATTTCACCGGTTTCTTTCGAGATCACCTGAACGGACTGCTGGATTTCCGGTTCCGGATGCTTGGTCTGGTCAGCCCAGACGTATTTCGAGTTCGGATGCGTCCGGATGAAGAGGCCGGGACCGTCGGTCTCCACTTCGTAGCAGACCTGCCAGGCCTTGTCCGCGTGCTGTTCCGGGTCGTTGCCCCAAACAGTCACGGTGCCAACGCCCAGGTGGGTCGTACCCGCAACAGGACCACAATTCGGGTCGTTCCAGTTGGCGCCCGGGCCGGGATGCGGCAAGGCGGCGGTGTCGATCATAGCCTCGAGCTTGCGCTCCTTGGTATCGACGACAACCATCTTGTTCGACGCGTTAGCGGCGATCTGGAAATAGCGGCCTGTCGGATCAAAGAAGCCGTCGTGCAGGAACTTGGCAGAATCGATCTTGTCGATCCGCAGATTGTCCAGGTCGGAATAGTCGACCTGCCACATCTGGCCCAGTTCTTTGACAGCAACAAGCCAGGTCGGCTCATTCGGCGTGGTGTAGATAGCAGCCACACGGCTTTCTTCCACATACTCGCCGTCAACGTTCATGCCGCGGGTCGAGACAACCTTCAACGGTTCCATGGTTGTTGCGTCGACGATTGCGAAGTGCGGAGGCCAATAACCGCCGCCGATCACATACTTGCCATCACCTGATATCGCGACATCGCGCGCGTCGTATGCAATCTTGACTTCAGAGACCAGCATCTTGTCCGGCGTTTGCCAGAGGTCGATCTTGGTCATCTTGCCGTCACGGCCCATCGTGTACCAGAAACGGCCCGGGTCTTCCGGTTCGCTCAGGTTATGGTGCTCGGACGCCTTGATAACGTGCACGGCGTAGCCGGTCGGGATGTGCGCGAGCACTTCCTTGGTATCGCCGTCGATGATGGCGACCTTGCCTACGTCACGCTCGATCACGACGAAGAAGTTCTCCCAGTTCCGGCCATGAAGCGGCTCGGTCGGGTAGTCCTTTTCCTCGACATAGATCTTCCGGGTCGCCTTCATCTGAGCCAGCGACATTTCCGGTGGCTTGGGCGGCTCCATCATGATGTAGGTCGACAGATCCTTGATTTCCTGCTCGGTCAGAATGTCCGAGAAGTTGTTCATGCCGCCTTCGGTTCCCCAGGCGATGATCTTCTCAAGCCGTTCCTGGCCCAGCTTAAGCGTGCCGCCTTCGGTAACCGTTCCATCGGCTGCCGTTTTCTTCCAGTGCGGCTCGAGGTTCTTACCCGTAGCACCTTTACGCAGAACGCCGTGGCAACCGGCGCACTGCTCGAAGTAAAGCTGCTTGGAATGCTCGAAGGCTTCCTCGCTTAACGTTGGGCCCTCCGCAAGGACGGGCAACGCCGCGCTGCCCAACCACAGCGCAAGGCTGGCGGCTAACGCACGGCCCGTCCTTCTTATCAGTCTTGGATGTGACATTCTCAAACTCCAGATGCTGGTGAGGCAGTGGCGAACCTCGTGCAACTGGGACGCCCGTTCCTTGACTTTCGTTAACTTGAAGCTTTGAGGCAGGTTTACGTGCAGGGAGCGGGAAATCGGGATTTTCGGCGCAGAAACTGGAAAACACTTGAAATACAGGAGCTTGTTTCCAGTTACCCAATGCCGGATTGTGCAGAATTGTCGCAGGTGTGGTTTTTCACCATGCTCCTGCCTCAATCCGTACCGCGCCGATCCCCGTCATTGCTTGTCATGCTGGCGGAACGCGGCCCTTAGGCTTCGGACCCATAAAATGACTGTGCAAATCAGCTGAAGTTTGATTCCAGCTCCTGAACAGTCGTTTGGCGATGTCTGATGGGTTCTTCCGGCTCGGCTATGAGCAATTTTCAAAGCTGCAGCTGTTTTGCCAACCGACACACGAGGCAGGGCCCGTCCCGATGACCGGCGGGTGATCAGCAGCATCATTCATGTCTTGAAGTCGGGCGGTCGCTGGATCGATGCGCCAGATGTCTATGGCCCCGGGAAAATCCTTTGCAATCGCATTGTCCGCTGGTCCGGGAACCAAAATCCGCGCCCTGAGCGGCAACAAAGGCGGACCAATTGCCTTTCACCTCACCGGAGCCAATGTCTCCGAACCCACCGGCGCAGAGGTTCTGTTGCCATTCATCCCGGCGATAGGCTTTCTGCCTGGGGAAAAGGCCATGACAACGATCGTATTCGACGGACCTTGGAAGCGCGCGGTTCTCCGTGACTGGTTATGAGTCTGAAGCCTTATGCCAATGGCACAATCGAGTCTGTTTCACCGCACTTGACTTTGGTTAAGGAAAAGCGGCCACGCGCTGTCACCCTCCCGGCAGGTTCAACTCGGGGGAAAGGAGCGCGCGATGCGCGAAGTCATGACCAAAAGCATGGCCCGAAATATATTCTATGGCGGGTCATTATTCTTCATCATCATATTCGTCGCCTTGTCGGTGCACAGTCATCTGTACATCACAAGTACGTCGACAAACGCGAGTACGCTGACGGACAGCGTAGCTGCAGGCAAACGAGTGTGGGAAGACAAGGCCTGCATCAATTGCCACACGATACTGGGTGAAGGCGCCTATTACGCGCCGGAAGTCGGCAACGTGATGACCCGCTGGGGCGTCCTGGACGATCCGGAAGCGGCATTCGAAACGCTCAAAGGCTGGATGGAAGCTCAGCCGACAGGAATCGAAGGCCGCCGACAAATGCCTCAGTTCAATCTTACGGACGAGGAAATCCGCGACCTCGCAAATTTCCTGATCTGGACCGACAAGATCGACGCTCAGGACTGGCCGCCGAATGACGCCGGCTGATTTGAACGCGGAAGGAACACCAAGATGAAGTATCAATCTCAAAAGGTAGCGCTGGCGTATTTCGCCGTTGCGCTCGCCCTGTTCGCCGTTCAGGTTCTGGGCGGACTGCTCGCGGGCTGGATCTATGTCTCGCCCAATTTTCTCTCCGAACTGCTGCCGTTCAACATCGTCCGGATGCTGCATACCAACGCACTGATCGTATGGCTGCTGCTCGGCTTCATGGGATCGGCCTATTTCCTGATACCGGAAGAAGCGGAACGGGAAATCCATTCCCAGAAGCTCGCCTATCTGCAGCTCATCATCCTGGTGGTGGGAACGCTCGGCGCAGTGCTGACCTATGTCTTCAACCCGTTTGAGGGCAACTGGCTGCTGGGCAAGGAAGGACGCGAGTTCATCGAACAACCCAAATGGGTAAAAATGGGCATCGTCGTTGCGGCTCTCATATTCCTCTACAACATCACCATGACGGTGCTGAAGGGCAAGAAAACCGCGATCACCAACATCCTCCTGCTCGGCCTGTGGGGTCTGGCGCTGCTGTTCCTCTTCAGCTTCTACAACCCCAGCAACCTGTCGCTCGACAAGCAGTACTGGTGGAACATCGTTCACCTGTGGGTGGAAGGCGTCTGGGAACTGATCATGGCTTCCGTTCTGGCCTACCTGATGCTGAAGCTGACCGGGGTGGACCGGGAAGTCGTCGAGAAATGGCTCTATGTCATCGTTGCCGCAGCCCTGTTCTCGGGCATCCTCGGCACCGGCCACCACTACTACTGGATCGGTACGCCCGGTTACTGGCAGTGGATCGGATCGATCTTCTCGTCGCTGGAAGTGATCCCGTTCTTCGCAATGATGGCCTTCGCCTTCGTCATGGTGTGGAAGGGCCGGCGCGATCATCCGAACAAGGCTGCCCTGCTGTGGTCGCTCGGCTGCGCAACGCTCGCCTTCTTCGGCGCCGGCGTCTGGGGCTTCCTGCACACGCTGCACGGTGTCAACTACTACACCCACGGAACCCAGATCACCGCGGCCCACGGGCACCTGGCCTTCTTCGGCGCCTATGTTTCGCTTAACCTGGCGATCATCAGCTATGCCATGCCGATGCTGCGCGGCCGCGATCCCTATAACCAGGTGCTCAACATGGCCTCCTTCTGGCTGATGGCCGGCGGCATGTCCTTCATGACCTTCGTGCTGACTTTCGCCGGCACCATCCAGACGCACCTGCAGCGGGTGCTGGGCGAGTACTACATGGATGTCCAGGACCAGCTGGCCCTCTTCTACTGGATGCGCTTCGGCGCGGGCGTGGTCTTCGTACTGGGTGCCCTTCTGTTCATCTATGCGATCGCCATGCCGAGGCGTGAAGTCGTCGAACCGGGCGCCACCGCCAGCGCTCCAGCGGAGTAAGGGACAATGGAAGGAAGCGTTTCTCTGGCAAAGGGGGCGGCCGCCGCCCCCTTCTACCTGGCGCAAGGCGACGAACTCGATGTCTTCGAAGCCGCGCACAAGAACGGCCTGCCGGTTCTGCTCAAGGGACCGACCGGCTGCGGCAAGACCCGCTTTGTCGCCCACATGGCGGCGAAGCTCGGACGCAAGCTCTATACGGTCGCCTGTCACGACGACCTGGCCGCTGCCGACCTGATCGGACGGTATCTCCTGAAGGGCGGCGAGACCGTCTGGGTCGACGGGCCGCTGACGAGGGCCGTGCGGGAAGGGGCGATCTGCTATCTCGACGAGGTTGTCGAAGCCCGCAAGGACGTGACTGTTGTCCTGCACCCGCTGACGGATGACCGCCGGACGCTGCCGATCGACCGAACCGGCGAAGAACTGGTGGCCGCCCCCGGCTTCATGCTGGTTGCCTCCTACAATCCCGGCTACCAGAACATCCTGAAGACACTGAAGCCTTCCACCCGGCAGCGCTTCATTTCACTGGAATTCGACTTTCCCGCTCCGGATCTGGAAACGGAAGTCGTGGCGGAGGAAAGCGGACTGGACCGCGACCGGGTCGCCGCCCTTGTCCGGCTGGCCGGAAAGCTTCGTGCCCTCAAGGGTCAGGATCTGGAAGAGGGGGTCTCGACCCGACTTGTCGTTTATGCCGCAACCCTCATTGCCCAGGGCATGCCGGTCGAGCGTGCCATCCTGGCGGCGATGATCGAACCGCTCACGGACGATGAGGATGTGAAACGCGGGCTCCTTGATCTTGTCACGGCCGTGTTTGGGTGAGGCCAGACCGATGGGCAGGATCGACATCGAGCCATGGGAACCCGAAGAAACGGTCGGGAAACTGTGGCACGCATTTGCAAGCCGCCTGGATGCGCCGGAGGTGCATCATGGAGCCGCGGTCGACCTCAATGAGGTCGGCGGGCGTCTTGCAGTCCTCTTTCGGGGGTTGGGCGGAGCTCACAATGTAGAGCTCCGCCCGGTTTCCGAAGAGGTCTCCCGCCACCGTCTCGGATTTCTGAGGCGGCTCGGCACAGAAGCTGAAATCGTGCCGCGGGCGAGTTTCGACGGCGAGATCCTGCGGTTGCCCGCCAGACTTGCCGTCTTTCCGACGCGCGAGGCGAATGCCGCGCTCTATATCTGGTTGACGGCGCTGGCGGCGAATGCACCGGGGCACCAGCCTGAGGATGATCCCCTGCGCGCGGATCTGCAGGCGCTTCGGGCCATCTTGGCGATGACCCGGCAAGCGCTTGCCGACGCGCCGGGTCTCGGCGCGCTTTATTCCGCCCTGAGCGAACAATCGCTGGCGCAAAGACCGGCCGCGAACTTGCCCGCGATGGAAGCCAGTGTGGAGCGGATCGTCCGCCACATGCTGGGCGATCCGGCGGATCTGCCTCCGAAGACCCGCGCCTTGATGGAAAGGCTGGAAACCGGCGACCTTGAAGGGATCGCCGCGCCGCGTGGCTACCGTCCGTTCCGTCCGGTGCCGGTCTGGCCCGATTTGCGCGACGTGGTGTTTTCCTGCGCCGATGAAGTCGAGAGCCGGGAAACGGACGGAACGCCCGAGGAGGCAGGGAACAAGACGGTTCGCGCGCGCCGGCGCCAGGCCGACCAGGCGGAACGCAAGGACAGCCTGATCCTGCACAAGTTCGAGGCTATCCTCAGCTGGGCGGAGTTCCTGAACCTCAACCGCCGGGTCGATGACGACGACAACGACAATGCCAAGAAGGCCGCCGAGGATCATGATGAAATCGGTCTCGGCCAGATTTCCAAGGCACCTGCGACGCGCCTGAAGCTGCATCTGGACCTTGCACCGGAGGACGTCGACCGGGAACGGTTGTCCGGCAAGACGCTTTATCCGGAATGGGACGTGCGCACCGGCCGCTATCTGCAGGATCATGTCTGCGTTCTGGCGAGTGTCGCCGATCCGGATCCGGACATGGCGTCCGTTGCCCGCGACCCGCGGGCGGCCCGGCGTATCCGGTCCGTGAAGAAGCAGTTCGAGGCCCTGCGGCCCGGACGGGTGACGACGCGGGGTCACCTGGAAGGCGACCGCCTGGATCTGGACGCGGTTGTCCGCTCCGAGGCGGAGCGCCGGGCAGGCGGTGCGGGTAACGACCGGATCTGGCTGCAGACCCGTCCCGAAGCCCGGGACCTGGCGGTCTCGATCCTGCTCGACGTGTCGCGATCGACGGAAAGCGCCGTCGCGGACCGTGCGGTCATCGACATCGAGCGCGAAGCGCTGACGGCGCTGGCCTGGGGGCTGAATGCCTGTGGTGACGATTTCGCCATCTCCGCCTTTTCCTCCCTGAAGCGCCAGCGTGTCTACGTGCAAAGCTGCAAGGGGTTCGATGAGCCGATGTCTGCGCTTGT
Source organism: Roseibium sp. (assembly GCF_050301095.1). Lineage (GTDB taxonomy): Bacteria > Pseudomonadota > Alphaproteobacteria > Rhizobiales > Stappiaceae > Roseibium. The sequence continues at coordinate 15,762 of NZ_JBNKYW010000111.1, read as the reverse complement.
GGAACAGCGGATCAGCGGGCTCAGGCCGGGTTTCTACACCCGGCTCGGCGCGGCGATGCGGCATGCCTCCAAGGAATTGGCGGAGCAGTCCCGCAAGCGCAAGCTCCTTCTGGTGATCACCGACGGCAAACCGAACGATCTTGATCACTACGAAGGCCGCCACGGCATTGAGGACACGCGAATGGCGGTACGGGAAGCCCGGCGGGCCGGGCAGTCCGTCTTCGGTGTCACCATCGACAAGACCGGAAAGTCGTGGTTCCCGCGCCTCTTCGGCCAGGGCGGCTTTGCGGTGATCCCGCATCCGGACCGGCTGACGCAGGCCCTGCCGCAGATCTACCGGCAGCTGGTCGGTGGATGAGGTGAACGCATCGGGTGCCGGCGTGGGCACGGGTGCTGTGGACGAGTTGCCCGGCGAACTCCTCATGTGGGTTCTGATCGTCAGCGAGTTGCTCGTCTTCGGAGCCGGGCTCGCTGCCTTTCTGGGCGTGCGGATCACCGACCCGGAAGGCTTTGCCGCAGCGCGCGCGCATCTTTACCCGGCGCTCGCCGGGATCAATACGATGGTGCTGATCTCCAGCGGCTACCTTGCCGCCCGCAGCCTCAACTTGAGGGAAAACGCTCGAAGAACGGCAGCGCGCTGGCACCTGGCCGCTGCCATGGGGCTCGGCGTCGTCTTCCTGGTGATCAAGGGTTATGAATTCGCGCAAAAGGCGGGCGTGGGCATTTCCACCGAAACCCATCCCTTCTTCACCTTCTATTATCTGCTGACCGGATTTCACGCGGCTCATGTGGTGGCGGGGATCGTGATCCTCGGCCTGGTGGCGTGGAAGGACGAGCCGCGCAATATCGAGACCGGCACCGCGTTCTGGCACATGGTCGACCTGGTCTGGGTGCTGCTGTTCCCGGTCATCTATCTGCTGGGCTGAAAGATGAGAACTCTGGACCCGACCCTTCGAGCCTTCCTGGCCCTGACGGCCCTGAGTGCGGGGTCCGTCGCGGTGGCGGCCTTTACTGGCGCGCAGTTCGAAGCCGCGTTAACGGGCACGGTCGTCCTTGCGCTCGCCTTCCTGAAGGCGCGTGTCATTGTCTCGCGCTATCTCGGGCTCTGGCAGGCACCGGGCTGGCTCGCCGGTTTCAGCTGGGTTCTCGGGATCTATTGCCTGCTGCTGCTCGGGCTTTATCTGGCGCCGCAGCTCAACTTTTGAAGGCGGCCGCCAGCGATTCCGGCAGGTCGAACTCGCGGAGCACCCGCGCCCGGGCTGCTTCCGACATCTTGCGTGCGGTTTTCTGCACGATGTCCTGCACCTTGTCGTCCGGATGCTTGGCTGCGAAGGGGGCGAAATACCATTTCAGAAAGACAAAGCAGATGACGTCTTCGAGGGCCTGGACGTCCGCGTGCCGCTTGATGCCTTCCTTGCGCAGCATGCGGGCCGCCGCGTCGATCTCGTCTTCCGCGTAACCGGCTTGCGCCATGATGGCACCGACGCGGCTGGCATGATGCTTTGCCAGGTCGCGCCGCCAGGCGTGGTAGCCCGCCTTGCCTTGCGGATAGGTGCCGCGCGGCAGGATCCAGCGCTCGATATGCTGGCCCCTGGCGGCGAGCTTCAATGAATCGGAAGCCTCCGGAAACAGGCGGTCGAGTTCTTCGCTCATGCGCTGCCCGTAAAGCTTCGAGGCGGGCTGTCCGCCGTCCTGGTTGGGGTCAGCGGAATTGGCGTCGTCGATTGCGGCGAGAGCGGTGTCGAGCTTCGTTATCATGACTTGTGCCAGGCTTCGACCGGATCTTCTTCGGAGAAGGCGCGCAGCCGGTCTATGTCATCGATTTCCGCCACGTTCCGGACGACGTGAACACCGACCGTCTTCAGGCGGGCGAAGGACCGCGACAGGCTTTCCGGTTTCATGCCAAGGCGGCCGGCAATCAGGAATTTGTCGTAGGGAAGGGTGACCTTGCAGCTGCCTGTTTCCTGTTCGCACAGTTCCAGCAGAAATTCGGCAACACGCTGCGGCCCTGTCTGGGCCTTGAGTTGTTCGAGCTGGGAGACGAGCGAGTGGAGATGGGCAAACGTGGATGCCAGCACGGTTACGGCGATGTCCGGATCCTTGCGCATGGCCTCCAGGATCGCAACGCTCGGAATGCGCATGACTTCGCAACTGGTCACCGCTTCCGCCGAAACCGGATAGGCCTGGCCGCGGAAGGCAACCGCCTCGCCGAAACTTTCGCCCTTCGTGAAGACATTCACAACCGCCTCGCCGCCATTGGGGGCGATACGGTAGAGCTTGACCCAGCCGTCGGTGACGATGTGGACAGCCTGTGCCGTTTCTCCCTGAAGAAAAAGCGTTTCGCCACGGTCATATTCGCGCCAGCTGGACTTTCCGAGCACCATCTCCCGGATCTCCTGCGGAAAGCTTTTTAGCAACAGAGAGTTCTGGGCAATCTTCCTGTGACGTTCCGTCGGCATGTGTTGTGGTCCTCGTCCCGTGCGGCCTGAAACCTGTATCCTTTTTGCGGTACTTCGCACAAGTGCCGGGTAGGGTCACCTACGTTGAATTGCGGACCTGAAGACCAGACGCTTCAATTGTCGGGCATCTGCCGGAAAGCACAACGTCTCTGGCTTGAACGATGTCAAGGAGTGCAGAGGCATTCCCCTTCTTCTGTGCCACGTACCGCGTTGACGCGCTACGCCGGCGGGTTTGTACCGGCGAAAAGGTTTTCAAGGAATGCATTGCCTGCCACGCGGTCGGTGATGGAGCCGAGAACAAGGCCGGGCGTGCTCTGAACGGGAACACCGGTCACCCGGCGGGGCAGGTTGAAGGCTTCAAATACTCAAACAGCATGATGGAGAAGCCGGTGGCGGTCTCGTGTGGGACGGCGCAACTTTGACTGTTTTTTTGACAAGGCCGAAAGGCTGTTCCCAAGACAAAGTTGTCCTTTGCAGGCTTGCACAAGGAAGATGACGTTGGAAACGTCATTGCCTGCCTGGAGACCTTCTGTAAGCGCTGAGCCCATCGTCACGGAGCGATACCTGATCCCTCGCCACAAAAAGGCACACCCGCGCTGATCGCTTCGGGAGCGCTTTTGCCTGTGCACGCCTGAAGGGAACTTTCACTCAACTACCGTCTTCCCTTACGTTAGTGACTGCAATTCTTGGTTGGTAGCGGCGGATTTGTATTCAAACTTGCCTTGGGAAAACACAAGGAAATTGTGAAGCGGGGCATCTTTTTTAGTAAAATTGAATCAATATTCGTTACGGCTTGGAAGGTGAAACGGAACTACTGTCCGGGAAAGTTTTCTACTGGAGTTTGTGATGCTAGGGTTGAAGCCGCGCTGGGATAACGGTCCGTTTCTGCTGGTCTGTGGCACCTTGGTGTTTGTGGCCGTCTCGATTTGCCTGAACTATCTGCTTTTCTTTTCCGATTCGCTGTCGCCTTTCGGCAGGAACATGGTCCTGGCCGTGGCTTTGCCGGTTCTGGTGGGGGCGCCGCTGCTTTCCTGGGTCATATTCCTGCGCCGGCAGGTTTCGGCACTGCGTCGTCATTCCAACTATCTCGCCACGCACGACCGGCTGACGGGCCTGCCGAACGGCGTCGCGTTCTCTTCTCTCGCAGAGCGCAGAAAAACCCTTTCAGCGGACAAGAACGGTTCGTCCGGCGCATTTCTCATCGTGCGGGCGGGTATCCCGGACAACGGCGTTTCCCAACACGGTGTCAGCTTCGGCAACGATGCCGTCAGTCTGACGGCGGCTGCGATCGTTTCTGCCGTGAGGTCAACGGACCTCGTCGGCAGGATCGGTCCCGATCTTTTCGCTATCTTTCTTTGGGGAGCGACCGAGGAAGAGGCCCGGCAGGTCGGTCGGAGGATTTACGAGGATTGCGGTGCCATTCAGATCGAGCCGGGAACTGCCAGCTCACTGGACCTGCGCGTCGGAGGCATCCTGTTCGAAGGACATCCCGACGTCGATTATCTGTTCCGTGAGGCGAGTGGCCAGTTCGCCGGTGAGGGTGGTGAGGTTACCGCGACGCCTTATTTCCAGAAGTCCGCGGATTTCCCGATGACCGTGGTCCGGCACTAGGTGTTCAGTCTCGGCATCTGATGGATCGGATCAGGTCTGAAACGTTCCGGTTCTGAGATCCAGGTCTTGCAAATGCAATCATAGGGCGGCAGCACGTGCAGCAGCTGCAGCCGGCTTCCATTGAAACGGTTCCGGCAAGACGTGTTGAAAACCGCTGTCCCTGCCAGGAAGAAATACAGTCGGTCCGTCAGTGGCAGCGAGCATGAGCGCATCATTGCGTGCGCTTCGGCAGGCAATCTAAGGCCGACCGCGACTTTGAAATCTGCTCTGCAACCCTGGCGACTAGTTTTCAGTGTAATTGTCTTTTATACGATTTTTGATTGCAATTTTACCATTATTGTATAAATTTTGAAGTGTGTTTAGGCAGAAACTATAAAAACAGATCAGCTTCTGCAAATCTAAAATCTCATTGACTTGTGCCGTCAGTGTTCGGGCTTGATGGAGAAGGAGATGTATGGAGCGAATGTAAAAATAACAAGAAATGTAACCTTCGTGTTTGTGGGTGCCCTTTCGGTTTTTATCTTGTCGGCATTCTCAACTTATCTAATCCTGTTTTTTGAATCGATCAGTTCCTTAGGCAGAAATCTTATTCTGTCCTTCCTGTTGCCGGGGCTTGCCTCTGTCCCGCTGCTCGTTTGGATCTGTTATCTTCGCGGCCGGGTGGCGTCTCTGCGTCATAAGGTAAATTACCTTGCGACACATGATTGGCTGACGGGGCTTCCCAACCGTGCGGCCTTTTCCTCAATTGTCGAGTGCAGCGGACGCGAAAAGCCCGGGCAGGCGGGCGCTTTCCTTGTTGTTCGTGCGGGCTTGCCGACCGGCAATTGTTCCGGAAACAGCTGCAACGCCGGTATCGACGCCGTCCGCCTGACTGCTGCGGCCATCGTATCCGCTGTCAGGTCGACCGATGTTGTCGGCAGGATCGGACCGGACCATTTTGCGATTGTCTTGTGGGGCGCCGACCGGGAGGAAGCACGGCGGATCGGTTGCAGAATTTCTCGGGATGCCGGCAGAATCGTCGTCGGAGCGGGTGCTGCCGAACGTCCGCTGGAGCTGGGCGTCCGCGGCTGCATTTTTCAGGGTGTCCCCGATCTGGATGCTCTGGACGAAGGGGCTTGCGAACGGTTTCTGGAGGGAGCGGTGGAGGCTGTTCCGTCCATCCGTACGAAGCCGGTCGAGGTGCGTGACGACTATCCTGGCGAGCTGACTGTCGAGCCTCAGGCCATTCCGGCCTGAGGTGCCTTCGGATTGCGGGGGTGGGACGCTTGGCGCTGTGTTCAGGGGCGCATCTTCCCTGAAGCCCGGTTGCAGGCTGCGACTACCCATATCCCAAAGTTTGCGCTACGTTAAGCGAGGGTGATTGTTTCACCCTTGCGTTTCGGTGCTTCCGCCGATGCCGCCGCCGTCTTTCGCGACTCTGATGGCGGCGTTTTTGTGCGCCTTTGTCTGGCAGGATTTGGAAAGGTAAGTGACCTGATGGGAAACTCCGGAATCACGTGTGCGTCCCGCATGAAAGCGGCTTTTTTGGTGCTGGTGATGGCGTTGACCCTGAATGCCGGCATTGTCGGGCCCGACCCTGCCGAGGCGGAATCCGTGCTGGTTTTCGATGCGGCGCGGAACAAGTGGGTCCGCAAGGAAGGCAAGAAGGTCCGGCCGGGTTTCGGTGTTTACGGCAAGAGCCCGGTTGAGCGGGAGCTCGTGCCGTTTGAAGGAAGTTACAAGGCAGGTACGATCATTATCGATACCGGTGCAAAAAGGCTTTATCGGGTCGAGGGGGACGGCAAGGCGATGCGCTACGGCATCGGTGTCGGTCGCGAAGGCTTCACCTGGAAAGGAAAGCAGCGGATTTCCCGCAAGGCGGAGTGGCCTTCATGGACGCCGCCTGCCGAAATGCGGCAACGGGAGGCCGCGCGTGGTGTCACGCTCCCGGTCCGCATGGAGGGCGGGGTCGAGAATCCTCTCGGTGCCCGGGCGCTTTATCTCGGCAATACGCTTTACAGGATTCACGGCACGAACCAGCCCTGGACCATCGGGCAGGCCGTCTCCTCGGGGTGCATCAGACTCACCAATGAGGACGTCGTTCACCTCTATCAGCAGGTCCGGATCGGTGACCTCGTGATTGTGAAATAGGTGCAACCAACAATCTTGAGGTGTTGTTAAGTTGCCACATTTTTCAAACTTGTTGACGTTTCGCGGCCAGCTCGGTTGCCTCAGGGGTAGGTTGCAGTATAAAAGCGCTTGATGGGTTTGACGCATTTCTGGGGTTTATAAATGGCAAATGTTTTGAAACGGGCAGCGCTTTCGGGCGTTCTCCTCTGCTCGGTGGCAATGTGGTCGCCGGCGAATGCCATTTCCTTGCATGAGGCGGTCGGAACCGCGGTTGAGAGCAACCCGGAGATCGGGCAGGCCGCTCAGAACCGCGAGGCGATCGAATTCGAGCTTCGGCAGGCGCGCGGTCTTTATCTGCCGCGTGTCGACCTTGAAGGCTCCGTTGGCGTTCGCAGGCTGGACAACGATAGCCGGCGCGCGCTCGGAACCGAAGATGATGCCCTGACCCCCACGGAATTTTCCGCCGTCGTTACCCAGACCCTCTTCAACGGCGGTGGTCGCCTGGCGGAAAAGAATCGCCAGGCCGCGCGCGTCGACAGCGCCTCCTTCCGTGTTCTGGAGCGCAGCGAATATATCGGTTTGCAGGTCGTTCGCGAATATCTGGAATATCTCCTGCAAGTGAAGATCGTCCAGGCGACCCGCAGCAATCTGAATTATCACCGGCAGATCCAGGGGAACATCTCTTCCTCCATTTCCGCCGGCACCCTGACGGAAGCGGACCGTCAGCAGGTACAGGAACGCGTTCTTGCCGCCGAAGCCCGCCTTCAGGAAGCTGAACGGGAAAAATCCGCTGCCGAGATCCGCTTTCTGAAGCTGGTCGGCAAACCGCTCGGCAATGCCAGCATGCCGGCGAGCGTCAGGAGCCGCCTGCCGGGCTCTCTGGCCGCGGCGATCGGCAAGGCCCGTTCGCACAATCCGCGCGTCCATCTGGCGAATGCCGATGTCGACGTCGCTGATGCGGAAGTCAAGGCGGCCCGTGCCGGGCAGTTGCCGGAGGTTTTCCTGGAAGGCCGTGCCCGGACAGGTTACGACATTGACGGCGATGACGGCCGTACCCATGACTTCCAGGCCCGCATTGTCGGCCGCTGGCGAATTTTCAACGGCGGAATCGCGAAGGCAAATACCCAGGAACAGATCCGCCGGGCCAGCGAAGCCCGTCTGGTTCTCCATCAGACGTTCCGTGAAATCGAGGAATCGGTTCGCGATGCCTGGGATCAGCGTGGCAGGCAGGCCCAGCTTGCCCAGACCCTGCAGCGCCAGGCAAACCAGAGCGCGCTTCTGGTGAAGTCCTATAGCCAGCAATTCGACGTCGGACAGCGCTCGCTTCTGGATGTGCTTGATGCGCAGAACACGCGCTACAACGTTGAGGTTCTCGCTTACACTGCCCAGTTCAGTTCGCTTTTCGCGGACTACAAGCTGTTGGCGGCAACCGGTACCCTGCTGGACACGCTCGGGCTGGAGTCTCGTCCGCAGGCCGAGGCTTATGCCCGCGAGGAATTCAAGGTTCCGCCGACCCAGCCGACGGAGACCTATGCACGGGTACCGTCCCGCCAGGAAAGCGGCCTGCCAATGGATCTGCTGGCACCTATCCGCTGACAACGATCGGGAAGCTTAGCTTCAGGAAGGTCGACCAGTGCGGATAGAGTCTGATGGCGATGTAGCCGACAAGGGTGCAGAGCGCTCCACGATCAGTACGGAAAGTCTCAAGAGGGCTGTTCGGCGGGTCGCCCGGCATTTCGGGCGACCGGATACCGACACGATCCTGTTTTCCGGCGTGCCAGAGTTCCAGTCGGATATTGAGGACAATATCGTCTGGCTGCTGGAGCGCATCGGCGTGGAGGCGCGTTTTTCCGCTGGCACCAAGCTCATCTCCGATGCGTCGCATTATCCGTGCCTGGTCTGGCTGGATGACGGGACTTTCCAGTTCGAACCGGCCAAACCCATCCGGCAAACCTACGAGGGCCGCAAGATTGTCGGCTCCTTTTCCCTGTTTCTGGTCTATCTCAACGATGCCGAACGCGCTTTCGGCGAAGACCTGAACAGCATCGAGCGCAATCACTGGCTGTTCGGGCCGATCCGGCGGTTCTGGCGCAGCTATGCAAGCATTGCCGTCGCCGCCTTCTTCATCAATACGCTCGCGCTGGCGTCGCCGATCTTCATCATGAACGTCTATGACCGCGTTCTGCCGAACAAGGCGACGTCCACCCTGCTGGCCCTTGCGATCGGCGTCGGGCTGGCGATGATATTCGATTTCCTGTTGCGAACGGCCCGGTCCGGGATCATCGACAAGACCGCCCGCGAGCTCGACCGGAACCTGTCCTACCGCCTGTTCGACAAGGTATTGCATTCCAAGCTTGAAGAGAGCACCACCTCCACCGGCGAGTATGTCAGCCGGATAAGCCAGATGGAATTCGTCAGGGAATTCTTTGCGTCCAATACGCTGGTGACCCTTATCGATGCAATGTTCATCTTCGTGTTCCTGGGGGTGATCTATCTTGTGGCCGGCTGGGTGTGCTTCATACCGGCGACCGCTTTCCTTCTGGCGCTGATTATCGGTCTCGTGGCTCAGGCGCGCATCGGCAGCCGGGTCGCGCGTGCCTCGAATGAAGCGGCCCAACGGCAGGCCCTGCTGGTTGAATCCGTTGCCACGCTGGAAACCATCAAATCCCTGCGGGCAGAAGCGTCCCTGCTGGCAAACTGGGCCTTGCTGACAAAGAGCGCGTCCAGCACTTCGGAGGACCTCAAGCGGCTGTCCTCCACCGCGCTCAACCTGACGCAGCTCATTCAGCAACTGGTCTCCATCTTTGTGGTGATCGCAGGTGCCTACCGGTTTTCACAGGGGGACCTGACCACGGGGGCGATCATCGCCGCGGTCATGCTGTCGTCGCGGACCGTTGCGCCGCTGTCCCAGATTGCCATGACGCTTGCCCGAATGCGGCAGGCACTCCTGTCGCTCAGGATCCTCGACAGTATCATGGGCCAGCAGGAGGAACGTCCCGCCAGCGTGGGCTTCGTCAACCGTCCGGTCGTTTCCGGAGATTTCTCTTTTCAGAATGTCACCTTCCGCTATCCGCGTACGGACACGGACGTGCTCAACAAGGTGTCCTTCTCCGTGAAGTCCGGCGAACGCGTCGGCGTTATCGGCAAGATCGGTTCGGGAAAGACGACGCTCGGCCGGATCCTGACGAACCTCTACAGCCCGACGGATGGGCGCATCCTGATCAACGGCATCGATGCGCGGCAGTACCATCCGGCCGAACTCCGGTCCGCAATCGCCTATGTCGGCCAGTCCGTCGACCTGTTCACCGGCACCCTGAAGCACAATCTCAAGCTGGCCAATCCGCAGGCAAGCGATGATGAAATACTGGCGGCCGCACAGAAGACCGGGGTCGACGAATTTGCCATGCAACACCCCAGAGGATACGATCTTCTGGTCGGAGAACGCGGGTCGAGCCTGTCGGGCGGCCAGCGGCAAGCCGTGGCAATGACCAGGCTTCTATTGTCCAGGCCCAAGATCGTTTTTCTGGACGAGCCCTCCGGTGCCCTCGACATGGCGACGGAGAGAAGACTGATCGGCAATCTTGCGGAGGCCTTCGGACCGGACGTCACGATGATCATTTCAACCCATCGCTACAGCCTGCTGGAGCTTGTGGACCGGCTGATCGTCCTTGACCGTGGTGCGGTCGTCGCCGACGGACCCAAGGACAGTGTGCTGGAAGCCATGAAGGCGCGGGCCAGATCCGTGCAGGCCAGGTGAGCATGTTCGGAAAAACCCTCAAGGCAGGTCTGCCGGTTCTGGAAGCTTCCGGGGCAAGGGAAACCACGGCCAACGCTTCCAGGCGACTGGTGCTGATCCTCTGCGGGCTCGTTTTCGTTGCGGTGCTGTGGTCCTACTTTACGGAAGTGGACGAAATCACCCGGGGCGACGGCAGGGTCATTCCCGCTTCCAGGACGCAGTCGGTGCAGGCAACCGAACCGGGTGTCGTGAAGGAAATCGCGGTCCGTATCGGCGAGCAGGTGAATGTGGGGGACCTGATCATCCGCCTCGACGATACCGCCACGACCTCGGAGCTGGGTGAAGTGCAGGCGCAGGTGCGAGCCTTGCAGGCAAAGGTGGCCCGGCTGGACGTGGAAGGCTCGGGCGGGACGGAGCAGGCCTTCCTGTGTCCCGAACTTGTCTTCAAGTCGGCGCCGGAAATCTGCATCAACGAAGTCAACCTGATGAACACGAGGCGCAACGCCTTCCGGTCGACGCGATCGATTCTGGAACAGCGGCTCCTGCAGCGCGAGAAGGAACGTGATGAAGCTCAGGCCAATCTCGACCGGCTGAGCGGCAATCTGAAAAGCAGCCAGGACGAGCTGGAGCTGCTGGCGCCGATGGCCGAACAGAGGCTTATTGCCAAGACCGAACTCATCCGGGCGCAGCGGGACGTCAACGACTACCAGGGCCAGATCAACGCTCTGGAAGAATCGCTGCCAAGGATTGAAGGCGCCATTGCGGAAGCCCAGTTCCAGCTGGAAGAACTCGATCTCAAGTACCGCCAGGAGGCCTTGACGGAAAAGACCGACGCGCTGGCGCAATTGTCGGTACTGGAACAGTCGGAAAAGGGCCAGTCGAACCGCGTTGCGCGCACCGATATCCGCTCTCCCGTGGACGGCATCATCAATGCGCTGGAAGTCAATACCATCGGTTCGTTCGTCAACGCGGGCGATCAGGTCGCCGAAGTGGTGCCGACCTCGGATGAGCTCCTGGTAGAAGCAAGGATTTCACCCCGGGACGTAGCCTTTGTCGTGCCCGGCCAGGAAGCCCTGGTGAAAATCTCCGCATTCGATTTTTCGATCTATGGCGGCCTGGAAGGGGAAGTCGTGAATGTGAGTTCCGACTCTTTTGTCGACGAACGGAGCGGTGAACCCTATTTCGAGGTTCGGGTCAGGACAAAGAAGGCGTATCTTGAGCGCAAGGGGCGGCAATACCGGATCACGCCCGGCATGATCTGTACCGTCGATATTCTGACCGGTCACAAGACCATCCTTCAATACCTCCTCAAGCCGGTCAACAAGGCCAGACAGGAGGCGTTCACGGAGCGCTGATGGCCGACGATTTCATGACAGCGTTCCAGAAACTGGTGGACCGGGCGCACACGGATGCCTCGGAGCCGGTTTTCAAGGCCGTGACGGTTGAGGGTGGCCGGCGGGCGCTTCGTCTGGAGCGGTCCTTCTGGGAAGCCTTGAAACTCGTCGCCGGGGAGTATCAGATCTCCGTCGGGGAGGCCGTCGATACCATTGCCAGGGCCCAGCTCAACGAGAAGAACCTGACCTCGGCGGTCAGGCATGCCTGCATACACGCCATGACGGAGAAAGTGGAGGAAGACCGGGCGTGGTTTTCCGAAGCCAGCGTGCAGCACCTCGTGGAGGCCTGCCCGTCGCCCGTGTTCGCCCTGTCCGCCAACAGGCAATTGCGGTTTACCAACCAGGCTTTCCTGAAATTTGTCAGAACCAATCTTGCAGGCACCGACTTTCAGTCGCCGGATGCGCCCCTGCGGCTGTTGATCGACCTGCCGATGGACAAGCTGATCAGCCGCCTGCGGGAGACCCGGAACCGGCCGGTCAGTGTCGGCTTTGCCATTGGCGTGAACGAGCGCCGGGTGCGTGGCACCATCAACGCCCTGCTGGCACCGGAATGGCGGCACACGATGGTGCTTGGCTTCGTCGTCGCCTGATATTCTTCCCGGGAACCGGCCGTTAAACGGTCAGTTCCGTTCCACCGGATAAAGATCCTGCCAGTCCTGTGTGGCGGCAGCCTTGCGCGGGCCGGTCTCCGTCCACCGGTCGAGGCTGGGGGCAACGGCTTCCAGCGAGGAGACCTGCTGCATCTTGCCGTCTTTCGGGGTGCCGTGGATCCAGGATCTGTCGGTGGAGAAGGAGAACATCGGCCGGTAGTGGGCGATCTCCCGGTCCCGGTAAACACGGTTGACGGTGTTGTCGAGGATGAAGTGGCCCTTGTTTGTACTGACCGCCAGAACCGCGTGGAAGAGATTGCGTTGCATGTCCTTCAGAACCACAAGCGACATGCTGGATTCCGGCACGCCGGCTTCTAGGAGCATGGCGTATTTCAGAATGGCGAAGTCCTCGCAGTCGCCCACGCCGCTGCGAGCGATCTCGTCAGGTGACGCCCAGTAGTCCAGCCGCTGGTAGGTCGCCTGGTCTTCCTGATAGCGGATGTTCCGGTTGACGATGCGGTTCACCGTGTCCAGCTTCTGGAAGAACGAGTTGCCGCTGTCCGGACGGGAATAGGATGCAAGGACAGCGTAGCGCGCCTTGCAGTCGGCGCTCGAACAGGTGGCCGCTTCCAGGGCCTCGATCTTGCGGTGACGAACCCTGTCCCAGTCCTTTGCATTGGCGATGTTGGCAAAGGGGATGGCGGTCGAGCCGAAGAAGCTGCTGCCGGAGGAGCGGTCCGCGTCCGGTCCTTCGGGCGAACGGCGTGACGTGGCCAGCGGTTTGGAGGCGGGCTTCTGAACCTTGAACCGGCGCACCGTCTTCCGGCCCACTGACCTCAAGGAGCGGGGGAGCGTGATTGTCCGGGGCTCGGTGGAGGCGCGCTTTGCCGTTTGCTTCCCGTCACCTTCTGCACCGCCGTTTTCAGGAAAGGGCAGCGACGGTGTGGCTAGCGACGTTCTTTCGATCTGGGCCGGCGCCGCGCCGGAGCTCGCCAATCCAGGCTTGAGCATTCCTGCCGCTGCCAGGGCGGATGCGCCTTGAAAGCCGGTCAGGGTTCCGGCGGCGATCAGGCACAAACGGACTGCGCGGCCCAAACGGAAAACCCGGCGGGAGGGCTGGCTGGAAACCTTGCGGCACACATGGCGAGACAATTGGTTCATGGAGTTCCGTCCTCGTTTGCGCCGAGGCTAGGAAACCCGCATTAACGTGTCGTTCAGAAACAGGGAAAATTACAACTTAAAGTATAAGATACAATTTTATGTATTTTTTTAAGCTAGTCGTTTTGCATAAAATCATATGTGCTCCTGTTAACTTTAAATTAAAATTTTATCATCTTGCATAACATTATATGCAATACCGTTGCGAGAGTCTTGCAGTTGCAGGGGTTTGGCGTTTACCTACCGTTAAGTTTACGGAGGTTCATCATGTCCACAGAAAACACCGGCGCCGATTTTCAAGCCGTCACCAATGAATCGAATGCAGTCGACCCGTCGGTCGATACAGGAAATGCAAGCGTTTCAGCCGATTCTTCAACAAATGAATTGACGGTCGCGCAAGCGGCTACGGAAGAGATCGTTCCGGTTGATGCCGGCGAAACGGCCGAGGCCGAAGCCCCCGAGGCTCAGCCCGGCTCCGGCGCCGGTCCCGACGTTTTCGCGGCGAACGCGGAAAACCAGGTCCTTCTGCCCGCCAACATTTCGCTGGACAACGCCCTGATCGAGGGCTCGAACCTCATTCTGGTCCAGCCGGACGGCACTGAAATCACGATCCTGAACGGAGCGCTGAACGTTCCGACCTTCATCATCGACAACGTCGAGATCCCGCAGGAAACACTGATCGCCGCCCTTGGTGAAAGCGGCATCAACATCGCCGCGGGTCCGAACGGCACGCTGGTTGCGACCTCTACCCCCGACAGCGCCGGCGGCAACTTCGACGTCGTCAACGCAAACCTCGGCGAAGCCGGTCCGATCCTCGACCTCCTCGGCCCGACCGCGCTGCAGTTCCCGGTTCTGGAAGAGCGCGAGCTGTTTGCGGACTTCGTGCCCGAGGAAGATTCCCCTGCGCCGACACCGCTCATCATCATCTCGATCCTCCCCGATGGGGAAGTCGACGCGGGCATCGTTGAGGACCCGGACCTTCCTGCTGGCACGACGCCCACGGAAACCGGCGAAAACACGACTTTCATTGCGACGATCCAGGCCGGTTCCTCAAACGTTACCGATGTCGTGTTCGATCCGTATAACGGTGGTACCGGGCCTCTCTCGCTGATGACGACGAATGTGACGGGCGAATCCCTCACTGCGACCTTCACATACGAGCTGTCGAGCGACGGCCGCGAACTGACGATCCTGGCGGACGGCGTGCCGGTCGTACTTCTGACGATCAACTTCGACGGCAACATCGATCCGGGTGCCGTGGAAGAGGTCGCCATCGACGTGATGCTGCTTGAGGCCTTCCCGCACGAGTTTGCCACAGACCTGGACGCCGTTATCGAAGGGATCCGGATTCTCGCGGAAGACGCCAACGGGTTCAATGATATCGGCACCTTCGACTTCACCGTCGTCGATGACGTACCGTCCGTCAGCGCCGAAATCGAAGCCAATATCTTTGCCGATCTCGACGAGGGCGATCAGGATGCTGGTTCTCCGTCGGTCGGGGCCGCGAGTGTCATTGACACGGGCGCCATCACCAAGGGTACGGATCCGGACGTGGATACGACCGCCGGTCCGGTCATTGCGTCCGCCGGCTCCGGGTCTGCCATCGTGGCTGCCAGTGTGGTGTTCGGCGCCGATGGTCCCGCAGCGAGCGATTCCACCCAATATACCTTCAGCTTGACTTCTTCCGGCACGGGTCTTTTCGTGACCGACGGTTCGGCCATCGAGCTGGTTGCCGTCGGTGACGGTGTGGTCGTCGGCGTGGTCACGGAGGGCGCCTTCACGGGTGAAGCTGCATTTGCGATCTCGATCGATGCGGATACCGGCATCGTCACGGTCGAGCAGTATCTGTCGCTTCTGCACTCCGATACTTCCAGTTTCGACGAAACGCTTGACCTGTCCGCCAGCGGTCTCGGTGTCGTTACAACGGCAACCGACAGCGACGGCGACGTTGCAGCGATCACCGTACAGGTCGGTTCGCAGATCACATTCGACGACGACGGTCCGCAGGTGAGCGTTGCGGCCGATACGAACATCACGGCAGCACTTGACGAGGGTGACCAGGACGCGGGTTCTCCGTCGACGGGTGTTGCCTCGGTGATCAGCACGGGTGCGATCACCAAGGGCGATGATCCGGATGTTGCCAACACGGGTGGCGTGGCGATCGCGTCGGCCGTGACCGGCGATGCACTTGTGGACGTGACGTCCCTGTTCGGAGCGGATGGCGCTGCGGATGCGGACTCTGTGCAGTACGCGCTGTCGTTCACGTCGACCTCGACGGGCCTTTTCGTTACGGACGGTGATGCGATCATCCTGGTGGACGTCAACGGCGACGGTTCCGTGATCGTCGGCCAGGTTGACCCGTCTGGCACGGGTTCGTTTGCTGGTGATGCGGCGTTCGCGCTGTCGATTAATCCGGATACGGGCGTTGTGACGGTCGAGCAGTATCTGTCCCTGTCCCATCCGGACCAGGCGACGGACGCCAACGGCTACGACAGCTACGACGAGGCGGTGGATCTTTCCGCGAGCGACCTGTCTGTCTCCGTCACCATCACGGATGGCGATGGCGATCAGGACACGGATTCTGCGCTGGTCGGCGGCCAGATCAGCTTCGAGGATGACGGTCCGCAGGCGGTTGCTGACACAAACAGCGGCACTGAAGGACAACTGTTGAGCGGCAACGTTCTGACGGATGGTACCGATGATGC